>NZ_JAUCGU010000078.1:0-507 GCF_059916625.1 Chromobacterium sp. CCUG 76385 | reverse complement strand
GGGGGATTAGCTCAGTTGGGAGAGCACCTGCTTTGCAAGCAGGGGGTCGTCGGTTCGATCCCGTCATCCTCCACCACTTACAGTGCAAACAAAAGCGAACTCGGAAGAGTTGGATTCTGTTTGCGTTGTAGTTTGAAACGCCCGATCTTTAACAAACTGAAGAAGCCGAATATATAAGACGGCGAGATGAAAACGTAGAGTTAACTCTTTACGCGGACAAATCGTCATCTTGGGTATTTGATTGTATCTAAGGCTGCGTCGCCATATCAAAAGGGGCGGTGCAGTCGTCGCACAAACACTCTCTGTCGTGACGGTAATTTAGGTTACTGAAATGATAGGGTCAAGCGACTAAGTGCATCTGGTGGATGCCTTGGCGATCACAGGCGATGAAGGACGTGTAAGCCTGCGAAAAGCGCGGGGGAGCTGGCAATAGAGCTTTGATCCCGCGATATCCGAATGGGGAAACCCGGCCCTTAGGGGTCATCCCTGACTGAATACATAGGTCAG
>NZ_JAUCGU010000077.1:0-572 GCF_059916625.1 Chromobacterium sp. CCUG 76385 | reverse complement strand
CGGCGGCGCTGAAGGCGCCGTTCAGGGTCAGGATCGATTGGGTGGTGACGCCGTAACCGCTGGCCAGCTGCAGATTGCTGGCATTGCCGCCGAGGAAGGCATTGAGGTTGGCCAGCGAATTGCCGAGGTTGTTGCCGAAGTCGGTACTGCCGTGCCAGACGCCGTTCTGATCGCCGAAGTTCAGGCTGGTGGCGACGAAGCTGGCGGTGGGGCTATGGTTGGCCAGGTCGGCCAGCACGGTGGACAGCGCGGTCTGGCCGCTGGCGGGGCTGGAGATGTGGCTGTCGTTAAGGCCGTACAGCAGGGCGGTCAGGCCGTTGGGCTGGAAGCTGATGGCCGGGGTGTCCGGCGGCACCACATCCAGCGTGCCGCTGTCCGATCCAGCGGCGGAGACATTGCCCAGCGCATTGGTTTGCGTCGCCGACACGCTGACCGACTGGCCATTGGCCGGCTCGGGAATGCCGAGGCTAAGCACGCCATTGGCGTAACTGGCGCTGACGGCCGGATTGCTGCTGGTCACCGAGCCGTCGCTGTGGACGCTGACCGTGCTGCTGGCGCTGCCATCCTTGATG
>NZ_JAUCGU010000076.1:0-620 GCF_059916625.1 Chromobacterium sp. CCUG 76385 | reverse complement strand
CGCCATCCCAGGTAATTGACCAGATATTTGGTCGCAACCCCATGAAAGCGCGCCATCCATGCCTTCAGCCGACTGTGATAGGCATTCACGTTCTGGATGTGGAAAGCCCCTGCACGCACGCGTTTTCCCGGCTTGGCCCGCACCACTTCATGCGTAATGCCCTGTCGTCGGGCAAAGGCGCTGTATACCGCTGCGCCATCCGTACACAGTACCGCCTCCACATCCACCAACGGCTCTAGCGCAGCTTGCACATGGCCGGCATCCAGTTTGTCCAGCTTGAAGTCCGCGGTATGTCCCTCCCGGTCACGTACCACCATCACCGGAATCTGGTCTTTGCCAGTACCGCGGGTGGCACCCACACCACCACGCTGGCGGGGTGGGCGCGGTAGCTGGCGCTGTCCTTTAAATGATTCGAGAAAGAAGGTTTCATCCACCTCCACCACGCCACGCTCCTGCGTGGCCTGATGGGTGGCCGCCATCCGCAGGAAACGGTGCCGCCACAGAAAGGCTGTGTTTTTGCTCACGCCGCACTGCTGTGCGGCGGCACGGACTGTCAGCCCCTGAATCAGGGCTGCGCCATAGTCGAGCCAGCGCTCGGCCTGGCGCAAACGGGCCAGGGG
>NZ_JAUCGU010000075.1:0-628 GCF_059916625.1 Chromobacterium sp. CCUG 76385 | reverse complement strand
GGCGAATTAGCTCAGTCGGTTAGAGCGACGGAATCATAATCCGCAGGTCCGGGGTTCGAGTCCCTGATTCGCCACCAATAACATCAAGGGGTTGCAAGATTTTTCTTGCAACCCCTTGATGCATTTGACGCCTGATAGGCTCGCCTTGCCCACAAAAATTCATCCCGACGCCACTCTCGCCGTCCCTCGGATCATTCACTCCCCCCATGCCGCTCCGCCAGCGCCGGCGAACGCCGGTCAATCAGAGCCACCCCCGGCATCCGTTCGCTTTCTGGCGCACAGCCATCGGCTTACGGAACAGCGCCGCGCCCTATAGCGCAAGCCGGTCGAAGCCATGCTCAGCATGATCGTTGTCTGAATAGAAGGATCGCAAGCGGGATCATCCCAGGCCGCCCAAGCCTGGGCGCCGCGGACCGGCATCCAGCTCAAGGCTGCGAAAGGCGAGCCGCGGTGCCGCCGCTCATTGCGCTGACAGGCTGTTTTGAAACGGCTTAGCCGCGAGCGGGCTTGGCAAGAAACGGCTCCCTACGTCTGTAGCTCATCGGGAGATGCCCTAGGGGCTGTTGACGTTTGGTGAGTGGATCGCGTTTGCGCTACGCCAAACCCGCAGGGCCGGGCGCCTTTCGCG
>NZ_JAUCGU010000074.1:327-788 GCF_059916625.1 Chromobacterium sp. CCUG 76385 | reverse complement strand
ATCACCATCGACACCGCCGCGCCGAGCGCGCCGACGGGCCTGGCCCTGGCCACGGCTTCGGACACCGGCAGCAGCCACAGCGACGGCATCACCGACAACAACCAGCCGACGGTGCAAGGCACGGCCGAGGCGAACAGCACGGTGACGGTGTATGTGGACGGCACGGCGGTGGGCACGGCGACGGCGAACGGCAGCGGGGCATGGAGCTACAGCCTGGCGAGCAGCCTGGCCGACGGCAACCACAGCGTACGGGCGACGGCGACCGATGCGGCCGGCAATGTCAGCGCGCAGTCGACGGCGTACAACATCACCATCGACACCGCCGCACCGAGCGCGCCGACGGGCCTGGCCCTGACCACGGCTTCGGACACCGGCAGCAGCCATAGCGACGGCATCACCGACAACAACCAGCCGACGGTGCAAGGCACGGCCGAGGCGAACAGCACGGTGACGGTGTATGT
>NZ_JAUCGU010000074.1:0-227 GCF_059916625.1 Chromobacterium sp. CCUG 76385 | reverse complement strand
GGACGGCACGGCGGTGGGCACGGCGACGGCGAACGGCAGCGGGGCATGGAGCTACAACCTGGCGAGCAGCCTGGCCGACGGCAACCACAGCATCCGGACGACGGCGACCGATGCGGCCGGCAATGTCAGCGCTCAATCCAGCGGCTACAACATCACCATCGACACCGCCGCGCCGAGCGCGCCGACGGGCCTGGCCCTGGCCACGGCTTCGGACACCGGCAGCAGCC
>NZ_JAUCGU010000073.1:0-837 GCF_059916625.1 Chromobacterium sp. CCUG 76385 | reverse complement strand
TAGAGCTTTGATCCCGCGATATCCGAATGGGGAAACCCGGCCCTTAGGGGTCATCCCTGACTGAATACATAGGTCAGCGGAAGCGAACTCAGCGAACTGAAACATCTAAGTAGCTGAAGGAAAAGAAATCAACCGAGATTCCGTAAGTAGTGGCGAGCGAACGCGGAACAGCCTGTATGTGATAGAGATTGCGTTAGTGGAAGGTTCATGGAAAGGACCGCCGTAGTGGGTGATAGCCCCGTACACGAAAACGCATTCTTGGTACTAAGCATACGAGAAGTAGGGCGGGACACGCGAAATCCTGTCTGAAGATGGGGGGACCATCCTCCAAGGCTAAATACTCGTGATCGACCGATAGTGAACCAGTACCGTGAGGGAAAGGCGAAAAGAACCCCGGGAGGGGAGTGAAATAGAACCTGAAACCGGATGCATACAAACAGTGGGAGCGGACTTGTTCCGTGACTGCGTACCTTTTGTATAATGGGTCAGCGACTTACATTCAGTGGCAAGCTTAACCGAATAGGGGAGGCGTAGGGAAACCGAGTCCGAATAGGGCGAATCAGTCGCTGGGTGTAGACCCGAAACCGAGTGATCTATCCATGGCCAGGATGAAGGTGCGGTAACACGCACTGGAGGTCCGAACCCACTAGTGTTGCAAAACTAGGGGATGAGCTGTGGATAGGGGTGAAAGGCTAAACAAACTCGGAGATAGCTGGTTCTCCCCGAAAACTATTTAGGTAGTGCCTCATGTATCACTTCCGGGGGTAAAGCACTGTTATGGCTAGGGGGTCATTGCGATTTACCAAACCATGGCAAACTCTGAATACCGGAAAGTGC
>NZ_JAUCGU010000072.1:0-893 GCF_059916625.1 Chromobacterium sp. CCUG 76385 | reverse complement strand
ACCGGGCCGGCCACTTTGTCGATGGAGGCTTGGCCGGAGGTGCCGATCTTCACCAGCGCGTGGTAGATGCCCCAGACGGTGCCGAACAGGCCGACGAACGGCGCGGTGGAACCCACGGTGGCGATCACCGACAGGCCGTTTTGCATGTGGTGGCTGGCGGAGTCGACCGCGTCGGAGATGGCCATCGCCACCCAGGTGTTCAGATCGACGCGGTTGGCCAGTTCGCCTTTGTGTTCGCGCGCGGCTTCGATGCCGGCGACGGCCACGGCGCTGTACATGCCTTCGTCGGCCAGCTCGCTGGCGGCTTTTTGCAGGTCCACGCCGTGGTGGCCCAGCAGTTCATGCCCCTGCTTGATCAGGCGGCGTTGTTCCAGCAGCTTGACGATGCCCACATACCAGGTGGAGGCGGACATGATCAGCAGGATGATCAGCGTACCCTTCGCCACGAAGTCGCCTTGCGACCACAGCGCGTCGATGCCGTACGGATTGGAGGTGCTGACGGTTTCGGCCGCCAGTGCCGGCAGCGCGCTCAGCGCGGCGGCAGCGCCCAGGACTTTGCCCAGAAATGCGCGAGTGATCTTGGTCATGGTATTTGCTCCTTTGTGTCTTGAGAGGCCCTGGTCTTAGGAGCCAGAGTCCATTTTGAAGCCGAATTCCTGTTTCAATTGGGAATTGGCCTGGCAGGTGTAACCCTGCAATGCGGTAGTAATGGCGGCTTTGAACGCGCTGCGATAACGCGGCGGGATGTCGCCGCTGAAATTGAAGCTGGCGTCGCCGCTGTATTTGCCGCTGGCGCCGACGCTGAACACCACGTTCACCACGCCCTGGATTTCGTCTTCCTGGGCCTTGGACGGGTATTCCGGCGATTCCAGATGGCTGCAGTTGGCCTTGGC
>NZ_JAUCGU010000071.1:0-937 GCF_059916625.1 Chromobacterium sp. CCUG 76385 | reverse complement strand
TACAACTGGCTGGTGCGCCGCAACAAGCTGGTGCTGGACAACGTCCGCGTGGTATCCGGCCGCCTGCACGCCAGCCTGCTGAACAACCCGACCCGGTAAACAGCCATGGCGCGTTACAAACGATTTGGCCACGGCAAGGGCGACGAAGACCAAGTGCTGTCGGCGATCAACACCACGCCGCTGGTGGACGTGATGCTGGTGCTGCTGATCATCTTCCTGATCACGGTGCCGGTGGTGACGCAGACAGTGAAGATGACGCTGCCCAAAGAGCAGAACATTCCGACGCAGACCAAGCCGGAGAACATCGTGTTGGGAGTGGGTCCGGATAGCCGGATCTACTGGAACATGAGTCCGGTGAAGGATCAGCAGGAACTGCTGGCGCGGCTGGTGAAGGAAGCGAAGAAAGATCCGCAGCCGGAAGTGCACATCCGGGGCGATGCGGCGGCGCGCTACGCGCCGATCGGCCGCATCGTGCTGGCGGTGCAGCAGGCGGGGATCGTGAAGATCGCGTTTATCACCGAGCCGCCGAGCCCGGCGGGCGGGGACTAGGAGGAAAGAGCATGGCGATGAACGTGGGGTCGTCGGGCGAAGACGACCTGATGATGGAAATCAACACCACGCCGTTGATCGACGTGATGTTGGTGATGCTGATCATGCTGATCATCACGATCCCGATCCAGACGCACGCGGTGAAGCTGGACATGCCGGTGAACACGCCGTCGCAGCAGCAGGTGAAGCCGGTGGTGGTGCAGATCGACATCACGCCGGACAGCGCGGTGATGTGGAACGGCGAGCGTTTGGCGAACCGAGAGGCGCTGGAAGCGAAGCTGGCGGCGGCGGGGAAGTCGGAACCGCAGCCGGAGCTGCACATCAAGCCGAACAAGGATGCGACGTATGCGCCGGTGGCGATGGTGCTGGCGGAGTCGCAGCGATTGGG
>NZ_JAUCGU010000070.1:0-951 GCF_059916625.1 Chromobacterium sp. CCUG 76385 | reverse complement strand
GATGGCCGGGGTATCCGGCGGCACCAAATCGAGCGTGCCGCTGTCCGATCCGGCGGCGGAGACATTGCCCAGTACGTTGGTTTGCGTCGCCGACACGCTGACCGTTTGGCCATTGGCCGGCTCGGGAATGCCGAGGCTGAGCACGCCATTGGCGTAGCTGGCGCTGACGGCCGGGTTGCTGCTGGCCACCGAGCCGTCGCTGTGGACGGTGACGCTGCTGGCCGCGCCGCCATCGCTGATCGACACCTGAGCGCTGCCGCCATTGCTGAGGCTGTTCGAGTCCAGCGCGACGGTGGCCTGCACCTGGCCATGGGCCAGATCGGTCGGGCCGATCCAGCCATTCGGGTCGAGGTGTTCGGCCACGGTGACGATGGGCGCGGCGGGCGCGGTCAGGTTCAAGGTGCCGCTGGCGCTGCCGCTGCTGGAGGCATGGCCGAGGCTGTCGGTCTGGGTGGCGCTGACGCTGACCGCCTGGCCATTGGCTGGCGCGGCGATGGCCAGCGTGACCGTGCCGTCGGCATAGCTGGCGCTGACGGCGCTGGACGAAGTGCTGACCACGCCGGCGCTGTTGACGGTGACGGTGCTGCTGGCGCCGCCATCGTGGATGGTCAGCGTGGCGAAGCCGTTATTGGCCAGGCTGACCGGATCGAGCGTGACGGTGGCCTGCACCTTGCCGCCGGCCAGGTCGCTGGCGCCGATCTGATCGCCCTGGACCGTGTGCTCGGTCAGGGTGACAGTCGGGGTCGCCGGAGGCGCGTAACTGGCGGAGGCGTTCAGCGAGACATTGCCGACGCCGTCGGTGACGGTGGCGGCGAGCGTGGCGGCGTTGCCGCTCAGCGGCAGATAGACCACGCCGTTCTGGTAAGCGTAAACCGTGCCGCTGCCATCGACCAATTGGCCGTTGGCGTTCAGCGCCAGACTGATCTGGCTGGCGCCTTCCGTCACCGTCAG
>NZ_JAUCGU010000069.1:0-1237 GCF_059916625.1 Chromobacterium sp. CCUG 76385 | reverse complement strand
TGACGGCCGGATTGCTGCTGGTCACCGAGCCGTCGCTGTGGACGCTGACCGTGCTGCTGGCGCTGCCATCCTTGATGGTGATCAGCGCGCTGCCGCCGCTAGTCAGATTGCTATCGCTTAAATGCACCGAGGCCTGGACGTGGCCGCCGGCCAGGTCCGGGCTGGAGATCTGCTTGCCGCTATGCTCGACAATCGAGACGGTCGGCGCATCCGGCGGCGTCAAATTCAGCGTGCCGCTGGCGCTGCCGGCGGTGGACACATTGCCCAGCGCATTGGTTTGGGTGGCGGAGACGCTGACCGCCTGGCCGTTGGCCGGCTCCGGCAGGCTGAGGGTCAACACGCCGTTGGCGTAGTGGCCGGACACCGTCGCGCTGCTGCTGGTGACCGAGCCATTGCTATGCACGGTGACGGTGCTGTTGGCGCCGCCGTCGCTGATGGTGACCAGCGCGCTGCCGCCGCTGCTGAGATTGACGGCGCTGAGGTTGACGGTGGCCTGGACGTGGTTGCTGCTGAGATCGCTGCTGCCGATCAGCTGCCCGCTGTGCTCGACAATCGAGACGGTCGGCGCATCGGGTGGGGTCAGATTCAGCGTGCCGCTGGCGCTGCCGGTAGGGGACACATTGCCCAAGGCGTTGCTTTGGGTGGCGGAGACGCTGACCGCCTGGCCGTTGGCCGGCTCCGGCAGGCTGAGGGTCAACACGCCGTTGGCGTAGTGGCCGGACACCGTCGCGCTGCTGCTGGTGACCGAGCCATTGCTATGCACGGTGACGGTGCTGTTGGCGCCGCCGTCGCTGATGGTGACCAGCGCGCTGCCGCCGCTGCTGAGATTGACGGCGCTGAGGTTGACGGTGGCCTGGACGTGGTTGCTGCTGAGATCGCTGCTGCCGATCAGCTGCCCGCTGTGCTCGACAATCGAGACGGTCGGCGCATCGGGTGGGGTCAGATTCAGCGTGCCGCTGGCGCTGCCGGTAGGGGACACATTGCCCAAGGCGTTGCTTTGGGTGGCGGAGACGCTGACCGCCTGGCCGTTGGCCGGCTCCGGCAGGCTGAGGGTCAACACGCCATTGGCGTAGCTGGCGCTGACAGCCGGATTGCTGCTGGTGACCGAGCCGTCGCTATGGACGGTGACGCTGCTGCTGGCGCCGCCATCGCTGATCGATACCTGGGCGCTGCCGCCGTTGGCGAGGTTGCTGGCGCTGAGATTGACCTTGGCCTGGACGTGATTGCTGGCGAGATC
>NZ_JAUCGU010000068.1:0-1458 GCF_059916625.1 Chromobacterium sp. CCUG 76385 | reverse complement strand
GGGTATCCATCATCACGCTCCTGGTGAGAGGCTTACTTCAGTGTAGTTACCAACTTACAATTGGGACATAGCCATAAAAAAGGCTGCCCGCTGGCAGCCTTTTCCTAATCGCATTAATTGTATATACCGATTTACTTTTTCACGCGCGTTTGCGAACGCAGCTTGTAACGCAGCCCGGGATGCGTCAGCCGGGCGAAGCTGACCAGCTTCTTGTGCGACCAGGTGCGGCGCAACACCAACAGGCAGGGCTCGGCGGCGGCAATGCCCAACAGCGCCTGCTCCGCCGGCCCCGGCAGCACGGCTTCCACGCTATGCTCGATATCCGTGAGCGGGCAGCTTTGCATCAGGTAGTCGTTGGGGGTGCGTTCGCGGAAATCCTGCCGCAGGTAGTCGGGCGCGAAAGCCGGGTTGACGTAGCGGTCTTCCAGCTGGATCGGCACCTCATCCTCGCAATGCACGATCAGCGAGTGATACACCAGGCCGCCGGCGCGCACGCTCAGCCGCAAGGCCACTTCCTCGCTGGCCGGCACCGCCTCCAGCACCATCACTTGAGCGGTATGAAGGTGGCCGCGCGCCTCGATCTCGGCGGCGATGTTGTTGATGTCCAACAACGGCGACTCCGCCTTGCGTTCCGCCACGTAAGTGCCGTCGCCGGCGAAACGCAGCAGGATGCCGGCTTCGGCCAGGTCGCGCACCGCCTTGTTGACCGTCATCCGCGACACGCCAAACTGGCGCGCCAGCTCCAGCTCCGGCGGAATCTTGCAACCGGGCAGGAAGTGGCGGTCGCGAATGCCGGACAGGATGTAGTCCTTGATCCGTTGATAACGGGGTTGCGGGGCGTCTGACACCGTGGCTCCATGTTCGAGGGAATGGCCGATTGTAGCGCGAGCGGCCGCATCGCTGGATGATCCAGCGCAGAAAACCGGAGGCAAGCCATGATGACCCTGCCGCAGTGGCTGGAGGCGTACGACGAAAGCCATCGCCATCCGTTCAACATCGCCATGCACAAGCTGTGCGTGCCGCTGATCGTGCTGTCGCTGCTGGGCATGCTGATGGCCCTGCCCGGCCCGCTGCCCTGGGCCTGGCTGGCCGTGCTGGCGGGCGTGGCCTGGTACTGGCGGCTGTCGCGCCAGGCGGCGCTGGTGATGGCGCTGTTGTGCAGCGTAGGACTGCTGTTGCTGAGCGCGGCGCAAAGCGCCGGCTGGCCGCTGGGCTACCTGTCGCTGCTGGTGTTCGCGCTGGCCTGGGCGGGCCAGTTCGTCGGCCATGCGCGCGAAGGCAGAAAACCTTCGTTCACCCAGGATTTGCAATTCCTGCTGATCGGCCCGCTGTGGACCCTGCGCGCGCTGTGGCTGCGGTTGGGGCTGATCGATCGCGAAACGCCTAGGGGCTGTTGACGTTTTGTGAGCGGTCGCGCCGGGATGCGTTTTGCGCCGAATCGAGGCGTTTCGCGCGCCG
>NZ_JAUCGU010000066.1:0-1524 GCF_059916625.1 Chromobacterium sp. CCUG 76385 | reverse complement strand
GACTGGGTATCCATCATCACGCTCCTGGTGAGAGGCTTACTTCAGTATAGTTACCAACTTGTAATTGGGACATAGCCCCGGAAAAGGCGGACGGCTTGTCGTCCAGCCGCGCGCGGTCTATCTCCACTTTTTCCAGCCAGTCGCCGGCAGTCTGCCGCAGCCGGCCGTAGTGGCGCTGGCCCAAGGCCATCAGCCGCTCGCTGACATTGGCGCCGGCGGAGACGCCCATGCGCAGCCCGTCGCGGGCGTGCTGGGTGACGAAGCCCCATTCGCTGCGCGCCAAGCGGCGGCGCTCGGCCTCGGGCAGGCAGGTCAGCTCGTGCTGCATGCCTTCGCGGTCGGCAAAGCGCACGCTGCCGGCGTCGGCGGCCAGACGGCCGGCCAGGGTGGACAGCAGGGTGGACTTGCCGGAGCCGGATTCGCCGACGATGCACAGCACCTCGCCCGGATACAGCTCGAAATTGACGTCGAAACAGCCCTGGCCGTTGCCGTAGTCCTTGCTTAGCCCGCTGACGCTGAGGATGGCTTGATTCATGTTAAAACCTCTTTTGCCACGAAAACCACGAAAGAACGCGAAAGTTGTCTGATGTATCCGCGGTCTCCGCCCATTGCGGGTGGGGGTGCGTGGAGGCCGCTATGTTTTCGTGTGATTTCGCGAGTTTCGTGGCGCTGAATGCTTTTCCCTGCTTCATCGCGAAGCCTCCTGCTGCTGGCAATAGTCGGTATCCGAGCAGACGAACATCCGGCTGCCGGCGTCGTCGGTGACGATTTCGTCCAGATAGCTTGTGCGCGAGCCGCACAGCGCGCAGCCCTGCTCCCAGGTTTGGGCCGTAAATGGGTGGTCGTCGAAGGCCAGGCTTTCCACCTTGGTGTAGGGCGGAATCGCGTACAGGCGCTTCTCGCGGCCGGCGCCGAACAGCAGCAAGGCCGGGCTCATGTCCAGCTTGGGATTGTCGAACTTCGGAATCGGCGACGGCGAGGCCAGATACCTGTCGTTCACCATCACCGGGTAGTCGTAGCTGGTGGCGATGTGGCCGAAACGGGCGATGTCCTCGTACAGCTTGACGTGCATCAGGCCGTACTCTTGGTGCGCGTGCAGCTTGCGCGTTTCCACCTCGCTGGCTTCCAGCGTGCGCAGCGGTTCCGGCTCCGGCACCTGGAAGATCAGGATCTGGCCGGGTTTCAGCGGCGTTTCCGGGATGCGGTGGCGGGTCTGGATCAGCGTCGCGTCGGCGGTGCGGGTGGTGGTGGCGACATCGGCCACACGGCCGAAGAAGCGGCGGATGTTGACGGCGTTGGTGGTGTCGTCGGCGCCCTGGTCGATGACCTTCAGCACGTCGTCGCGGCCGATCACGCTGGCGGTCACCTGGATGCCGCCGGTGCCCCAGCCGTAGGGCAGCGGCATTTCGCGGCTGCCGAACGGCACCTGGTAGCCGGGGATCGCCACGGCTTTCAAAAGGCTATGTCCCAATTACAAGTTGGTAACTACACTGAAGTAAGCCTCTCACCAGGAGCGTGATGATG
>NZ_JAUCGU010000065.1:0-1830 GCF_059916625.1 Chromobacterium sp. CCUG 76385 | reverse complement strand
GACGCCCTGCGCGACGCGCTGGACCCGCGCGCGGCGGCGAAGTGAGCGGGACGAGGAGAAAGCAATCATGAGCAATCCAAACCACAATACCTTGCTGTCGGTGCGCAATCTGCGTGTGCGTTTCCGCCAGGAAGACGGCGGCCGCTTCGAGGCCTTGAAGGGCGTCAGTTTCGATATCCCGGCGCACCGCACGGTGGCGCTGGTGGGCGAGTCCGGCTCTGGCAAATCGGTCACCTCGATGGCCATCATGCAGCTGCTGCCGCCGCAAACCAGCGAGATCGACCCGGCGTCGGAGCTGCGCTTCGACGGCCGCGACCTGCTGCAGCTGAGCCCGGCCGAGCTGCGCCGTCTGCGCGGCAAGGATATCGCGATGATCTTCCAGGAGCCGATGAGCTCGCTGAACCCGGTGTTCAGCGTGGGCGAACAGATCGTCGAGACGCTGACGCTGCACGCCGGGCTGAGTCGCTCGGCGGCGTGGAAGCGGGCGGTGGAGCTGCTGCGCGAAGTGGGGCTGCCGGAGCCGGAGAAGCGGATCAAGGCCTATCCGCACGAATTGTCCGGCGGCCAGCAGCAGCGGGTGATGATCGCCATCGCCATCGCCTGCGAACCGAAGCTGCTGATCGCCGACGAGCCGACCACCGCGCTCGACGTCACGATTCAAAAGCAGATCCTGCAGCTGATCGCCGATCTGCAAAAGAAACACGGCATGTCGGTGCTGTTCATCACCCACGACCTGGGGGTGGTGGGCGAATTCGCCGATGAAGTGATCGTGATGCGCCACGGCGTGATCCGCGAGCAGGGCACGGTGAAGCAGATCTTCGAAGACCCGCAGGATGCCTACACCAAGGCGCTGCTGTCGTGCCGGCCGCACCTGGACCGCCGCCCGGCGCGGCTGGCGGTGATCGACGACTTCCTCAAGCCGGAACCGTATGTGGAGCCGCCGCACCGCCAGCGCGGCTACGCCGCCGGCGACGAGATCGTGCTGGACGTGCAAGGTCTGTGCAAAAGCTTCGACATCCGCGAAGGCCTGTTCGGCAAGCGCCAGTTCCACGCGGTGAAGGACGTGTCCTTCCAGCTGGCCAAGGGCAAGACCTTGGGCATCGTCGGCGAATCCGGCTCCGGCAAGACCACGGTGGGGCTGACCCTGGTGCGGCTGCACCAGGCCACCGCCGGCAAGGCGCTGTTTCATGGCGAAGACCTGATCGCGATGAGCGCCAAAGCGTTTCACGCTTACAAGAAGCGCATCCAGATCATCTTCCAGAACCCGTACGCGTCGCTGAACCCGCGCTTCACCGTGGAGCAAATCCTGACCGAACCGATGCTGCTGCACGGCATCGGCCAGGACGCGGGGCAGCGCCGCCGCCTGGCGCAAGACCTGCTGGACAAGGTGGGCCTGCCGGCCGGCGCCTTGGCCAAGTATCCGCACGAGTTCTCCGGCGGCCAGCGCCAGCGCATCGCCATCGCGCGCTGCCTGACGCTGAAGCCGGAAGTGCTGATCTGCGACGAGTCGGTGTCGGCGCTGGACGTGTCGGTGCAGGCGCAGGTGCTGAACCTGCTGCAAGACCTGCAGGACGAGTTCAAGCTGTCCTATTTGTTCATCTCGCACGACTTGGCGGTGGTGAAGCACATCTCCGACCAGGTGCTGGTGATGAATAAAGGCCAGGTGGTGGAGCAGGCGGACGCGGATGTGATCTACCGCGCGCCGCAGGACAGCTACACCAAGAAGCTGCTGGGGGCGATTCCGCAGGGGTGGAGCGCGGCGGCGGTGCCGGCCTAGCGCCGACGGTGCAAGCATCAAGACCAACCGGCCCTGCGGGGCCGGTTTTGTTT
>NZ_JAUCGU010000064.1:0-2097 GCF_059916625.1 Chromobacterium sp. CCUG 76385 | reverse complement strand
AAGATCAGCAGGTTCCACCACCATGCAAACCTAGGACTTCTCTACTGATTGCTGGTATGGCTGGCGGGGGCAGATCAGTCTGACTGTCGTTGCGGATACCTCTCATCGGTGCTTCCGAGGTTCGTTGGATGCTTAATTATACCATATGGGTAGCTATTGGTTTTTCAACGGCCTGCTAGGGGCTGTTGACGTTTGCTGCGGGGATCACGTTTGAGCCGATTTGGGCCGGAGGCAAGGCGCGCAGTCCGACGCATAGTCATTCTATGCAAGGACTGGGCAACGCGGCCTCCGGCCCAAAGCGGCCAAACCCGCAGGGCCGGGCGCCTTTCGCGCCGACTCTTCGTTGTTCCACGCTGGCAGAGAATGACTATGCGGCGCACGAAACGCCTCGATTCGCCGCAAAACGCATCCCGGCGCGACCGCTCAGCAAACGTCAACAGCCCCTAGGCAGTTATGACTTTAGTAGTGTCGCCATGCGTCATCACAACAGCTTCTTCAGTTTCAGAAACTTATCTTCCAAACAAAAAACGAATCTCCTCCAATTTTCAGATCTAACCGATTGGGTCATAAAGGGCTTTTCAATGTTAATGAAAGTGAAATAACACAAACATATCAACGCCGGAACCGCACAGAACACCCACCCCCAATAGCTATTTACACTAAGTGAAATTATGGTCACATCTCCCAAAAAAACCCTAAGCAGAATAAATAAAACAAGTCCATGTAGCAAATATATACTATAAGAGACCTCCCCCAGCAATCTTGACACTCTAAGATTCAACAATCCAAACAATGAGTTCCCACTGGCAATTGCAAAAAAAATGGCACAAAGAAAAACCATGGAGATAATATCTTGAGGGTCCTTAATATACTCAACCATCACGAATATTAATATTAAAACCAAAAAAGATGCACCGTTAGTTGTCGCAAATTTCTTAATGGACTCCATGCGAATCAAGCTGGATACCAGCATGCCACCTAAAAAAGGCAATGCCGAAGTCAAAGATAACTTAAATAATGCCACGTATGCCAGAACAACAACTGGAAAGATGAGATAAGCTTTAGAAAATTTCAAATTTAATAAAACTGCAAAAAACGGAAGGCTTAGGTAAAACATCCACTCATACGGCAACGTCCATAAAACGCCTGCCATTACCGGCCCACCCAACCCTGTAATATGAAATGAATCAACAACAGGGGCACCGAATATGCCAAACCCAAGACTAGCCAACGCTCTTTTCAAGAAATCACTTTTCAAATCCCATTGATTAACATACCCAGAAACGAGAAATGAAAAGAAAACCGAGAAAAAAAACAAAGGGGCGATCCGAAAAATACGCGATGTGTATAGCTTTAAAAAATCAACCGAGAAATTATTGAATTTTGCATCCAGCAATCTCCCAAAAAAAAGGAATGAAGTTATCATAAAAAACATCATGACACTACCAGAACCCAAATATCTATACAAACTATCCGAAGGGTAGTCCCATTTCCCTGTTTTAATGAAAAAATACCATATACTAGAGTGGTGCAGGAAAACAAAAAAAGCCAAATACCCCCTCAGGCCATCAATAGATGTGAATCTAAAATTAGAAAGTTCAATCGGCCTTGCTCTATCCAATATAAATATTGTGAAAAGTGCCAAAAGCATTGCAATCAACAAAGGGGCCAACCCTGAGAACGCCATACTATTCCTCCTTAATATTTATATTCCCGGTACCGGCAATGGATAGCAGCAGCGCAATCGAACCTTCGTTGTCATTAGCTGATAGATCTTCCAACCCAGCTTGACCTGATACGAAATTTCGGATTTTACCATTACAGGTTGGGGTGTTGATGGAACAATTTGGTCACGATGCCAAATCGGCAAACAAAACACTACATCACCCCCCATTGTACGCAGATGGTTATAGAACTAGATCCAGTCTACCATGACACGGCTGGCATACCTCAGGCTTTCAAACGGCGGTCTCAAGAACCAAGCGCAACACCCTGATAAGGTGTTGCCATGGCCTCACATTGATCTGCCCCCGCCAGCCATACCAGCAATCAGTAGAGAAGTCCTAGGTTTGCATGGTGGTGGAACCTGCTGATCTT
>NZ_JAUCGU010000063.1:0-2345 GCF_059916625.1 Chromobacterium sp. CCUG 76385 | reverse complement strand
GAGCTGCACATCAAGCCGAACAAGGATGCGACGTATGCGCCGGTGGCGATGGTGCTGGCGGAGTCGCAGCGATTGGGGTTGACGAAGCTGGGGATAGTGGGATCGGAACAGTTCCTGCAGTAAATGGGTCTTAACGACCTGACACGGAAGGCAGCCATGGGCTGCCTTTCTTTTCGTGATGAGTGCCGAGAGGGACGAACAATGAAAATGAGAGCATTAGCCTTGGCTGTCTTGTTTGCGGGACAGGCTTGGGCGCACGGCGTGTCGGGCATCGATGCCGCCAATTTCAATGCCAATGTGCGGCCGCAGGACGACATCTATCTGGCGGTCAATGGCAAGTGGCTGGATACGCATGAGATCCCCGCCAGCGAATCCTGGGACGGCGCTTTCAAAGAATTGCGCGATCTGAGCGAGGCTCGCAGCCGCAGCCTGATTGAAACGGCTTCCGCGAAAAATGACGCGGCTGGCAATGAGCGGAAGATTGGCAACTTGTACGCCAGCTTCATGGACGAGGCGGCGGCGGAAAAGCTGGGGCTGCAGCCGATTGAGACCGATTTGCAGGCGGTGACCATGTTGTCAAGCCGTGGCGAACTGGCGCGGCTACTGGGCAGTTGGCAGTCCAGCAATGTCAAATTGCCGATCGGCCTGTATGTGAACATCGATGCGAAGAATGCCACCGCCTATCTGCCAGAGCTTTACCAGAGCGGCCTGGCCATGCCGGATCGTGATTACTATCTGGGCAAGGATGCGCGTTTTGTCAAAATGCGCGAAGCGTACCAAAACTACTTGGCGCGGCTGTTTCGTCAGGCCGGCTATGCCCAGCCGGACAAGCGCGCCAAGCGAGCGATGGCGCTGGAAACCAAATTAGCCCAGTTGCAGCGCAGTCGGGTGGAAAATCGCGATCCGCAAAAAACCTACAACAAGATGACGCCGGCGCAGCTGGCCAAACTGGCGCCCAAAGTCGACTGGCATGGTTTTTTTGCTGCCGCGGGAATGACGGGCGTGGCCGAATTCAACGTGGCGCAGCCGGAGTATGTGTCCGGCGTGGCCAAGCTTTTGCAGAAAGAGCCCCTGCTGAATTGGCAGGACTATCTGATCGCGCACATTCTGGACGGCTATGCCCCGTATCTGAACAAGGCGATGGTAGAGGCGCGCTTCGACTTTTACGGCAAGGCTCTGTCCGGCACGCCGGAACAACGCCCGCGCTGGAAGCGCGGCGTCCAATTGGTGGAGTCGTCGTTGGGCGAGGCACTGGGCCAGTTGTATGTGGCCAAGCATTTTCCGCCTGAGAATAAGCTGAAGATGCAGGAGCTGGTGGACAATCTGATGCAGGCTTATCGGCAAAGCATAGACGGCTTGAGTTGGATGGGGCCGCAGACCAAGCAGGCTGCGCAGCTCAAGCTGTCCAAGTACATGCTGAAGATTGGCTATCCCGAGCATTGGCGCGACTACGCAGGACTGGAGATCAAAGCCGATGATCTGGTCGGCAACGTCAAGCGCGCCAACCGTTTTGAATACCAATGGCAATTGTCCCACTTGGGCAAGCCGGTGGATCGCAGCGAATGGGGCATGACGCCGCAAACGGTCAATGCGTATTACAACCCATCTCAGAATGAGATTGTATTTCCTGCGGCTATTTTGCAGCCGCCGTTCTTCAATGGCGCAGCCGATGACGCGGCCAACTATGGCGGGATTGGCGCGGTGATTGGCCATGAGGTCAGCCATGGTTTTGACGATCAGGGCAGTCAGTATGATGCCGATGGCAATTTGCGCGACTGGTGGACAGCTGAGGACAAGGCGCGTTTCCATGAGCTGACCAGCAAGCTGGTGGCGCAGTATGAGGCGTACGAGCCGCTGCCCGGCAAGCATATCAACGGCAAGCTGACCTTGGGCGAGAATATTGCGGATAACGTGGGCTTGCAGATCGCTTACAAGGCTTACCAGTTGTCTCTGGCGGGCAAGCCTGCGTCCGTGATTGACGGCATGAGCGGCGATCAGCGCTTCTTCTATGGTTTTGCGCAGATCTGGCGCGGCAAGATGCGTGACGAGGCCTTGCTGCAGCGTTTGGTGAGCGATCCGCATTCGCCGGAGGCGTTCCGCGCCATCGGCGCCGCATCCAATAGCGACGCGTTTCAGCGCGCGTTTGAAGTGAAGCCTGGGGATAAGATGTACAAGCCAGAGGAGCGGCGCATCCGGATTTGGTAAGCCCTTGTTGTGATGGAATATGAAGCCCGCGCGATGGATTTGCGCGGGCTTTGTAATAATTAGGGCTATGTCCCAATTGTAAGTTGGTAGCCTCTCCCCACCGCTTCCTGCAAACAATGCACAGGTTGTATCTGCTGATG
>NZ_JAUCGU010000062.1:0-3107 GCF_059916625.1 Chromobacterium sp. CCUG 76385 | reverse complement strand
TGCGGCGCGCGAAACGCCTCGATTCGGCGCAAAATGCATCCCGGCGCGACCGCTCAGCAAACGTCAACAGCCCCTAGCATTTTTCACTTTTGTGACAACAGGGTATTTACAAGCCGCCCGGAGACGCATAGAATGCGCAGCACTGTGAACGCAGCGACATCTACCGGGGGTATAGCTCAGCTGGGAGAGCGCTTGCATGGCATGCAAGAGGTCAGCGGTTCGATCCCGCTTACCTCCACCAATCGACTGCTTCACCAAACAAAAAAGCCTGCGCAAGCAGGCTTTTTTGCGTTCCGGCGCTGGAAAACCGCCTCGCGGCGGCTCCCTGCCCTCAGATCTGCACCAGATCCCTGGCCCCGGCCGTCAGCGTGGACACGTACTCGGCCGTGCGCGGCTGACGCGGCGCTCCGAATATCTGCGATGCGCTGCCCGCCTCGACGATGCGGCCATGTTCCAAGAACACGACATCGCGCGCCACGCTGGCGGCCAGGCGCAGATCATGCGTCGCCATCAGCATGGTGACGCCCTCGGCCGCCAGCTGGCGCAACACCGCCACCACCTCGGCCGCCAGCTCCGGATCCAGCGCCGACGTCGGCTCATCGCACAACAACAGCCGCGGCGACGGCGCCAGGGCGCGGGCAATGGCGACCCGCTGCTGCTGGCCGCCGGACAGCGTGGACGGCCAGGCGTCGGCCTTGTGCGCCATGCCCACCTTGTCCAACAGCTCGCGCGCGCGCTGCTCCGCCTGCTGGCGCGGCCAGCGCTGCACGGTCAGCAGGCCCTCCATCACATTTTGCAACACCGTCTGATGCGGAAACAGCTGGAAGCTCTGGAACACCATGCCGGTCGCCCGCCGCATCCGCAGCACCGCCTCGCGCGACAGCTTGCGCCCCGGCGTGAAACTCAAGGCATCGCCGGCCAACTCCAGGCTGCCGGCATCCGGCACCTCCAACAGGTTGACGCAGCGCAGCAGCGTGCTCTTGCCGCTGCCGGACGGGCCGATCAGCGCGGTCACGCCGCCCTCAGGCAAGGTCAGGCTCACCCCGTCCAGCACCCGGTGGCCATCGAAGGATTTGACGATATCGTTCAGCTTGATCATGCCGCCGCTCCCACGGGCGCCACATGGCGGTCAAAACGTTTTTCCAGACGCTCCTGCAGCCAGGTCAACACCGTGCTCAGCATCAGGTACAGAAAAGCCGCCTCAAGATACAGCACCAGCGGCTCGTAAGTGGTGGCGGCAATCCGCTGCGCCGCCTGGAACATCTCCGGCACCGTCAGCACGGCCGCCAGCGAGGTATCCTTTACCAGCGAGATGAAGGAGTTGGCCAGCGGCGGCACCGCCACCCGGCTCGCCTGCGGCAGGATGGTGCGCCGCATCGCCTGCGACCAGCTCATGCCCAGCGAATACGCCGCCTCCCACTGCGCCTTCGGCACCGAGGCGATGGCCGCGCGTATCACTTCCGAGGTATACGCGCCGACGCTGAGCACGAAGCCAAGCAGCGCCGCAGGAAACGGATCAAACACGATGCCGATGCGCGGCAGGCCGTAGAAGATCACGAACAGCTGCACCAGGAGCGGCGTGCCGCGCACCAGCCAGGAATAAGCGCGCACCAACAGCACCAAGGGGCGCGGGCCAAACAGCCGGATCAAGGCCACCACCAAGCCCAAGCCCAAGCCGCCGACAAAAGACAGCAAGGTCAGCGGCACGGTGAACACCAGCCCGGCATAAATAAGCGACGGCAGCGAATCCGCCATCAACTGCAACCACGAAGGCATCACTCCTCCTCAATCAGCGCGACACGTCGGCGCCGAAGTATTTGTGCGAAATCTTCTGATACGTGCCGTCAGCCTTGATCGACGCCAGCGCCTTGTCGATGGCCGCCTTCAATTCCGGATTGCCCTTGCGCAACAGCACGGCGGACGCGTCGCCATTGGCCTCGGTAGCGGCCACTTTCAGGCGGGACTTGGGCTGCTTCTTCTTGAAGTCGAGGAAGGACAGGCTGTCGTTGATGGTGGTTTCCACGCGGCCGGATTCCAGCAGCGCCACCGATTCATTGAAACCCTGAGTCGGCACCACCTCCGCGCCATAGCGCTGCGCCAGCTTGCCGAAATTGCTGGTCAGGGTATTGGCGGACTTGCGGCCCTTCAAGTCTTCAAAGCGCTTGATGTCGCGATTGTCGTCGCGCACGATCAACACCGCCTTGGACACGATATACGGCTCGGAGAAATCGTACTTTGCCTTGCGCGCATCGGTGACAGCCACCTCGTTGATCACCACGTCGTAGCGCTTGACGTCCAGGCCGGCGATCAAGCCATCCCACTTGCCCTCGACGAACTGCGGCTTGACGCCCAGACGCTTGGCGACGGCCTGGCCGATTTCGACATCAAAACCGGTCAGCTCGCCGGAAGCATTGTGATAAGTAAACGGGGCATACGTGCCTTCAGTGCCTATCTTCAACACGCCAGCCTTGCGGATATCCGTCAGATCGTCAGCGTGCGCGACAGCGGCCGCCAGGGACAGGCCAAAAATCAGTGCGGCATTCAGTTTTTTCATTGTCGAATCTCCATCGTTGCTCAGTGTCTTCCGGCAGCATGGGCCGGCCATGGCGACACCTTAACAGCGACAATGTTAGAATACTAAGTAATATTATTTTAGATTTATATTCTTTATTGAAATATAAATACCCAAAATGCCTTCTCGTGCCGCGCGCCGCACCTGATTGGCCAGTCAAAATGGGTAATTTCTGCATATTTTCGAAATATTTCCACAAAACGCTTGCACGCCCAAATTGGTCCGGGTATAGTTCGCCTCCTGTCGAGACCCAACGGTCAAAAGCGAAAGCGAAATCGACAGATTATGTGGGGGTATAGCTCAGCTGGGAGAGCGCTTGCATGGCATGCAAGAGGTCAGCGGTTCGATCCCGCTTACCTCCACCAAAATTTAGTCCCCATCGTCTAGAGGCCTAGGACACCGCCCTTTCACGGCGATAACCGGGGTTCGAATCCCCGTGGGGACGCCATAGTTTCATGTGGGGGTATAGCTCAGCTGGGAGAGCGCTTGCATGGCATGCAAGAGGTCAGCGGTTCGATCCCGCTTACCTCCACCA
>NZ_JAUCGU010000061.1:0-3495 GCF_059916625.1 Chromobacterium sp. CCUG 76385 | reverse complement strand
CCACGCCCTGGGCCAGTCCGGTCACCAGCGCGTAGATCAGCACGGCGTGGAATATGATCACCCCGGCCAGACCGGCGAATCGTCGGCGCGGCGGAGGTCCTCCTACCCCTTTGGCTGTGATACTAGTCATATGGGTTACCCACTCATTAAAAACCGGCAAGCCGGACATTGCCGCCTTGTGGGCAGAAACGCCCGGACTCGCCGACGGATTACCATACCAGATGGATGCGAAACACGGCATCCTTTGGCACCTACTACTTGGGCTTGCTACCCATGACAGAATGCTATAGCTGCAAACTAAATACAATAGCCAAACGCTACAGTTTGTACGACGCCTTCAGGAAGTAGGCGCGCCCCACCGGGTCAGCCAGAATCGGGTCAAACCCCTTCTGGAAAAACTTGTTCTGATTGCTGAACGGTGGCTCCTGATCGAACAGGTTTTTCACCCCTGCCGTGACACTCATTTTTTTCTGCCACTGGTAGGTGGACGACAGGTTCCAGTTCGAATATGGCTTGACGTTGTTGGTCGCCTTGTAGTCGGTGTAACCGGAGACATAATTCTGGGCCAACAAAGCGCTCCAGCTGCCCATCGACCAGTTGAATCCCAGCGTGTGCTTCCAACGCACTACCGGTTGCAGACCATTGTTCCACTGGCTCAACCGCGAGTAATAAACACCGCCAGCCTCTACCTGCTGAACAAACTTGGAGGTATAGGTGCCATCCAGGTTGATAGTGAAGTTGCCCAAGCGGCTCTTAGGCAAACGCCAGGAGAATGAAGTATCCAACCCCGCCGCGCTGAGATTGCCCAGGTTTTCGGTAGGCGTGGAAACATAATCCAGCTTGGAGTAAGGATTGTTCGGATCCACCCGCACAAAGCGGTCAGCATATTTGACTGGATCGTTGAAGATCAGATCATTGTCCAACACGCCTATCACCTTGTTGATGGTCGTCCACCAGAAGTCCACGCTTGCTGTGATCTCCTTGATCGGTTCGATGACTACGCCGAATGTGAGCGAACTCGCGCGCTCCGGCTCCAGATTCCGGTTCCCCCCTTGCTGAGCGAAGAAAGTGGTACCGCAATCGGTCTTGTCCCCACCATTGGCGGGCTTTCCATCCGGGCAACGGACCGGATCATCCAGGTTATTGCCATTGGTGTAGGTTTTGGCATCCGGCTGGAAGACATCGAACAGCGACGGTGCCCGGAATCCTCGGCTGGCAGAGCCGCGGAACAGGATCTGCGCAGCAGGCTGATACTTGAAAGCCACCTTGGGATTGAAGGCCTTGCCGAAATCACTGTACTTGTCGTAGCGCGCGGCCAACTGCACGTCCAACCCCTTGATCACCGGCACATCCGCTTCCAGGTATAGCGCAGAGATGTTGCGGCTCCCCTTGGTCGACTTGGAGTCCGCTATGCCAGATCCCACCGCGTACTGGGCCAGATCCTGAATCTGGCTGTCCAGCTTCTCATGGCGCAGTTCTCCCCCAAATGCTACTGCCAGATTGCCCGCCGGCAGCGCGAACAGTTCCTTGCTGGCTTTGAAATCTGCCAATGCCGTTTCGTACTTCGATATCCAGCCATCCCCCTTCAATTCCACGTTCTCCCACGCACCGGCAGGAGAGTCGCCAAAAGGATTGATCTGGTCATTCAGCAATGCCTGCTCAATCTTGTCGCCATTCACATAGCCGCTCTGGTAATTGATGGTGGTTTTATTCGAGGAATACGCGGCACCAGTCCGGTAATCCCAACCACCCAGCAAGCCTTCCAGATTGAGCGCTAGTCGGTGAGTATCCGAGGTGCTCTTGGTCGTTCTGGGGCCCAGGGGATCGCTGCGCAGGTTCAACACCGCCTTGGCTCCCGGCGTCACCGGATTCCCGTCCGGCAACACGGTAGGAAAGTACTTATTTACACCTGCTGTCAGCGTGGCGATGGACTGCATCGGCGTCGGCCCAATGCGGGTGGTGCTGATGTTGCGCGCGCCAAGATACTGCGCTGTCAGCATGTGGTCGCCAAACTGCTTGCTGACTTTGCCATTGGCAGTCAGTTGCTCTACCTCTGGCGTGAGGTCCATAAACAACCATGTCTTTTCGCCGCAACTGGTCGCATCCCTTGGCGTAGTATATGGAGGCCGGCAGCCGGGCATGGAGGCGTTGTAGACATTGCCGTCTCCAGGATTGCCCTTAGACTGGTACAGAAAGTTTGCCGGATAGGCGATGCCGCTCAGCGATTGATTCCGGGTGGCGAAATCACGGTCTATTGTTTTGATCGCCTTGTTTTTCTGGTAAGACAGCACTCCGTATGCGTTCCAGCCATCCTTGGCGAGGTCGCCCACCCCACCTAATACGCTGACATTGGCAGAATCCCCCCCCTTGTGCTGTGTTGCCAGCACATCGCCGGAAATCGTCAGTCCCTGATAGCTTTTCTTGGTGATGAAGTTCATCACGCCGCCGATGGCATCGCTTCCGTACAGCGCCGAAGCGCCATCGCGCAGCACTTCGATCCGCTCGATGGCTGACAATGGAATGGCGTTCAAATCGGTCGCGACTCCGGAAATGGCTTGATTAGCCACACGGCGGCCATCCAGCAAAACCAATGTGTATTGCGGATCAAATCCTCGCAAACCCGCATAAGAAGCGCCGCCGCTCACCGACTGCACTGATGAGGCGCCGACAACATTCGATTGATTGCTGGACAGCGAGTTGACCACCTGCTCCACCGTGGTGAAGCCCTGCTTGGTCATTTCCTCGGTACGGATGATGGTGACCGGCAGCGCCTTTTCCTGCTTGATGCTGCGCTTGATATTGGAGCCGGTGACTTCCACTCGGTCCAATTCCCCGGAATTATCGGCAAACGACAACGGCGCATGCGCACCGATGCCAATGACAGCCAGCGCCATCGCCAGCTTGTTTTTCTTCATCACGGAACTCTCCTTCACTCTATTTCCCAAGCGCCGCCTGCCGGTTCGGTTGCCGACATGACGGGCAGTGCGAAGCCGCGCCTCTATGCATGCGGGCTATGTTTCGAGTGTGTGAAGAGGCCGAATTTACTGTCAATAATTGAAATGCATTGTCACAATAAGTTACAAAGAAGCACAATTTATTAACTTTTAAAATCTTCCCTTTTGCTCGCTTCAGGCACGACGCCATAGCGATTGAAATGAACGCCGCATGGGTAAATAGACTGGTTGTTGAGTCCTCATTTTTCGTCTACGAGACACATCCTGAATGCGTCGCAACCATGATCGTTGGCGTCGCGAACGCGCAAGAATTGTTGTTTTTTTGCAAAAAAATATTTACACCGCGAACTTAAGCAAGTTAATGCCTACTGATTAAATCAGCTTTGCTCATGCAACCCATGATTAAAATGAAACAATCGTTTGACTGAGTAGAACCGAACCCGTCTCCGCTCCACAATCAGTAAAAACAAAACCGGCCCCGCAGGGCCGGTTGGTCTTGATGCTTGCACCGTCGGCGCTAGGCCGGCACCGCCGCCGCGCT
>NZ_JAUCGU010000060.1:0-5280 GCF_059916625.1 Chromobacterium sp. CCUG 76385 | reverse complement strand
ATCCATCATCACGCTCCTGGTGAGAGGCTTACTTCAGTGTAGTTACCAACTTACAATTGGGACATAGCCTTTTTTATGGCCGCGATGTATTGGCGAGGCTTTGCTGATAACATCTATTTATTGCAACTCTCAGGATTCTTGTCATGAAATGCGCGTTTTGTGGCAACCCGGACACTCAGGTGATCGATTCCCGCGTCAGCGAGGATGGCAGCAGCATCCGTCGTCGCCGCCGCTGCCCCGTCTGCGACAAGCGCTTCACGACTTTCGAAACCGCCGATGTGCGCATGCCGCAGGTGGTGAAGACAGCGGGCCACCGTTCCGAGTTCGACATCGAGAAAGTGCGCACCAGCTTCCTGCGCGCGCTGCACAAGCGACCGGTGTCCACCACGCTGGTGGACGAGGCGATAGACCGCATCTGCCATAAGCTGCTGCAATTGGGCGAGCGCGAAGTCAGCAGCCGGCAGATAGGCGAGATGGTGATGGCGGAGCTGGCGCGGCTGGATAAGGTGGCTTATGTCCGTTTCGCCTCGGTTTACCGCAGCTTCCAGGATATTTCCGAATTTACCGATGCGATCAAGGAAATTCAAAAGTCATCGCATTGACAGTTTGGGAGAGGGCTGATTAGTCTGGCTATTTCTTTGTCATTTTTGGATGCCATGACTACCCTCGCCCAGAAACACCTTGCCCTGTTGCCGCCCGACGTTGTCCACGCCGAGCGGCTGTTCGCATTGATAGACGAGAGCCGCCAGACGCTGCGGGCCTGGCTGCCTGGGTGGATGCCACCCGCAGCGTGGAAGATAGCCGGCAGTTTCTGGCCGGCATCGCCGATGGCCAACGCAACGGCGCGGCCTGCGCCACCTGGTTGATCGAATCGGACGGCGAGTTGGCCGGCTGCATCGACATCCATGGCGTCAGCGCGCTGCATCGTTCCGGCTGCCTGGGCTACTGGCTGGCCGACCGTTTTGTCGGCCGCGGCCTGATGCGCGGCGCGGTGGCGCAGGCGCTGGATATCGGATTCGGCGAACGGGGTCTGAACCGCATCGCCATCTTGGCGGGCGTGGAGAACGCGCGCAGCCGGGCGGTGGCCGAAGGTCTGGGATTCAGCCTGGAAGGCGTGCAGCGTGACGGCCTGTATTTGAACGGTCGCCACCATGATGCCTGCCAGTACAGTCTGCTGGCCAGGGAGTGGAAATGCAGGCAATGAGAACTGTCGATATCCGCGAGGCGGACCCTGCGCGCGATGCTCCAGTCGTTTTCGCACTGATCGAGCGCTATCGCGCCACACTGGGGCAATGGATGGCCGGCATCGTCAAGCCGCAGTCCGTGGCCGATGCCGAAGCATTCTTGCGGCTGCAACTTCAGGGCAACGAGGAAGGCCGTTGCGCGCATCGCTTGATCATCGTGAATGAAGAGATTGCCGGCATGTGCGCCCTGCATGGAATCAGCCAGGCCCATCGTTATGGCCGCGCAGGCTATTGGCTGGCGGATCATTTCGTGGGCAAGGGCGTGATGCGCCAGGCAATGACGCGGCTGCTCGACCACGCGTTTGACGAGTTGGGCCTGCACCGGATAGAGCTGGGTTGCGCGCCGGAAAATGTCCGCAGCTGCAAGGTGGCGGAAAGTCTGGGTTTCCGGCTGGAAGGCGAGCTGCGCGACGCGCAGTTCCTGAACGGCCGCTACTGGAATATGCGTTGTTACGGCTTGTTGGCCGATGAGTGGAAGAATCGAGCATGATGGATTACAGCGCCGACGATCACCTGCATATGCAGCGCGCGCTGCGGCTGGCCGAAGGCGCGACGCGCCGCGCCGCGCCCAATCCCGGCGTCGGCTGCGTGCTGGTGCGCGAAGGCAAAGTGATAGGCGAGGGCGCCACGCTGGCGGTGGGTTCCGATCACGCGGAAATCCAGGCGATCAAGGATTGCCTGGCGCGCGGCGATAGTCCGCGCGGCGCTACCGCTTACGTGACCTTGGAGCCGTGCAGCCACCATGGCCGCACCCCGCCGTGCGCGGAGAGGCTGATCGCAGAGGGCATCGTCCGCGTCGTGGCGGCGATGGTCGATCCGTATCATGAGGTGGCAGGCCGCGGCATCGCCATGTTGCAGGCCGCCGGCATTGCCGCGTCGGCGGGCCTGATGGAGCCGGAGGCGCGCCGCGTGCATCGCGGCTTCCTGTCGCGCGTGGAGCGCGGCCGGCCCTGGGTGACGCTGAAGGCCGCGGCCACGCTGGACGGCAAGACCGCGCTGCTGAATGGCAGCAGCAAATGGATCACCGGACCGCAAGCCAGGCTGGATGTCCAGCGTTTGCGCGCCGCGCATTGCGCCATCCTCACCGGCAGCGGCACGGTGCTGGCGGACGACCCGCAGTTGACGGTGCGCGAGGTGCCGGTGGCGGTTCAGCCATGGCGGGTGGTTTTGGACGGCGATCTGCGCACCGATCCTTGCAGCCGCATCTATCCTGGCGGGCGAAGCGTGCTGGCCACCTGCGTCGATGACGAGGCGCGGTTGGCGGCATTCCGCGCGCAGGGCGTCGAAGCGCTGATTCTGGCGCGGCGCGAGGGCAAGGCCGATCTGGCGGCGCTGCTGAGCCGTCTGGGCGAACGCGGCATCAATGAGCTGATGGTGGAGGCCGGCGCCGGCCTCAACGGCGCGCTGCTGCGCGCCGGGCTGGTTGACGAGATCGTGCTGTATCTGGCGCCGGCGCTGGCCGGCGACGCCGCGCGCGGCCTGTTCGCCTGGCCGGCGCTGGAGGATCTGGCCGACAAGACGCGTCTGGAAATCGTTGATGTGGCCAAGGTCGGCGGCGATTTGCGGCTGACCTTGCGGCCGCAAGCTTAAGCGCTTGGTTCTGGCAGTCATCATTTTGTTGCGCCAAGCGTTGTATGCTCAAACAGTGGCAAGGCGGGAGTGTGGGCGCATGGCGGGCAAGGAGCGGAGATGGCGGCACTGAAGGACGCATTGACGGCCTATCTGCATTTGATTGAACGGCTGGGGGCCACTCCGGATGTGGTGGCGGCGCGGCGCGAGCTATTGCAGAAGCTGCTGGACGGCTTGGCCGGCAAGCGGCGGGATGTCGACAGTTATCATGCCGGGGTGGACGCGTTTCTGGCCGCCTGCTCCTCGCAGCAAAAATTGCTGGCGGTGACCTGCGCCCGCGAGTTTTTCTACTTCTGGCTGGATGACATGAAGAAGGTGATGGAGATCACCTCCGGCGCCGGCTTCACTGTGCGCAACCTCGACATGCCGATGCAGGGATCGCTGGATGGCTTGCTGCAGTTGATGTGGCAGACTGGCTTCCAGCGCTATCCGCCCTCGCTGGGCCTTTATCTTGTCAAGCTATTTGAAGACGGCATGGCGGAAGATGAGATCCGCCGCCGCGAAACGCTGTTGCAGGCCTTGCTGTTTCTGCTTGATCCCCACCCTTTTCATCCGAACAGCTACCGCATGGCGGTGGATGCCTTGCTGCTGCATCTGGATTCGCAGCAAGACGGCGAATATCTGCGCCAACTGGTGCGCGAGTACTTCCCGCATTGGCAGTCCTTTCCGTTTGCCTCGCAACGCTTGGGCGCATCTGGTAAAAATGTGTGAGTAAAACTCATTCTAAACCGGTTTTCTGAGTACAATTTCCCTTGTTTCTTATTGTTTTTCGGCATGATTTTCCGCGCTTGACCATTAAATAGTGTCATGTGAGTATGGGGTGAAATCCATGCAAAGGAGGATGCCATGCTGAATCAAAAGGCCTATCAAAGCCTCAGCCACACTTTTCAAAGACTGCATCGTTTCGGCCATCTCGGCGCCATCGCAGGCTGGGATCAAGCCGCCATGATGCCGCCCAAGGGCAATGAGGCGCGCGCGGCCGCCCAGGCCGAGCTGCAGGTGCTGATGCACCAGTTGATCACCGCGCCGCAACTGCAGGAACAGCTGCAAGCCGCGGAGCAAGAAGATCTGGACCCGGCGCAACGCGCCAATCTACGCGAAATGCGCCGCGAGTGGCAGCAGGCCAACCTGCTTCCGGCCGAACTGGTGGAGGCCAAGTCCTTGGCGGCCGCGCGCTGCGAACACGCCTGGCGCAGCCAGCGCAAGGACAATGATTGGCAGGGTTTCCTGGCCAATTTCCGCGAAGTGTTGCGGCTGGCGCGCGAAGAGGCGGCGCTGCTGGCGCAGATCAACGGCGTCAGCCGCTACGATGCCTTGCTGGACAAGTACGAGCCGGGCATGAAGAGCGCCGATATCGCGCGCATCTTCGATGACGTCAAATCCTGGTTGCCGGGCTTGATCGAGGCCGTGCGCGCCAAACAGGCCGGCGAGGCCGTGATTCAGCCGACGGGTCCGTTCCCGGTGGCCTTGCAGCGCGAGCTGGGCCTGGAAGTGATGCAGCTCTTGGGCTTTGACTTCGATGCCGGCCGGCTGGACGTCAGCAGCCATCCGTTCTGCGGCGGCGTGCCGGAGGATGTGCGCATCACCACGCGTTACCGTGAAGACGATTTTGTGCAAAGCCTGATGGGCATCATCCATGAGACCGGCCATGCCCGCTATGAGCAGGGGCTGCCGCGGCAATGGGTGGAGCAGCCCGTGGGCCGCGCCCGCTCCATGGGCATTCACGAGAGCCAGAGCCTGTCGTTCGAGATGCAATTGGGCCGCAGCCGCGGCTTCCTGGAGTTGATCGCGCCGCTGATCCGCCGCCGATTTGGCGATCAGCCGGCGTTCGAAGCCGGCAACCTGGCGCGGCTCTATACCCGTGTCGAGCCTGGTTATATCCGCGTTGACGCCGACGAGTTGTGCTACCCGGCGCATGTGATCCTGCGTTTCGAGATCGAGCGCGCCTTGATCAATGGCGAGATCGAGGCGGAAGACGTTCCGGCGCTGTGGGACGAGAAGATGATGGCCTATCTGGGCATCGATACCCGCGGCAACTACCGCGACGGCTGTCTGCAGGATATTCACTGGACAGATAGTTTCGGCTACTTCCCAAGCTACACGCTGGGCGCGATGTACGCGGCGCAGTATTTCGCCGTCTTGCGCCGGCAGGAGCCGGAGCTGGATGGCCGCGTGGCGGCAGGCGATCTTTCGCCGGTATTCGACTGGCTGCAGGCCAATATCTGGAGCCAAGGCAGTTTGTGGACGACGGACGAGCTGGTGCGGCGGGCGACGGGTGAAGCGCTCAATCCCGCCCACTATCGCGCCCATCTGGAGGCGCGCTACTTGGGCTAGGGGCTGTTGACGTTTGGAGAGCGGTCGCGCCGGGATGCGTTTTGCGACGAATCGAGGCGTTTCGCGCGCCGCA
>NZ_JAUCGU010000059.1:0-6159 GCF_059916625.1 Chromobacterium sp. CCUG 76385 | reverse complement strand
AGCAGATACAACCTGTGCATTGTTTGCAGGAAGCGGTGGGGAGAGGCTACCAACTTACAATTGGGACATAGCCTTTTTTTTGGTACATTGAGACATGGATTTGCCAAGCCGCGTTTTTCAAATGGAGTGGTTCTCGGCGATCGGCACCGCCGCCTTCGCCGTGTCCGGTTATCTGGTGGGCATACGCAAGCGGCTCGATGTGCTGGGCATCCTCATTCTGGCGGTGGTGACGGCCATCGGCGGCGGCATCATCCGCGACGTGCTGGTGAATCGGGTGCCGCGGGTGTTTTTCGATTACACCAATCTGGCCATCATCGCCGCGACGGTGCTGCTGGCTTGGCTGCTGGGCCTGCACCGCCGGCGCAGCCGGGCATTGGAAGGACTGTTCGTGGTGGCCGATTCGCTCGGCTTGGTGGCGTTCAGCCTGACCGGCGCCCAGGTGGGCCTGATGTTCGACCTCAACGCCTTTGGCGTGGTGGCGCTGGGCTTCATCACAGCAGTCGGCGGCGGGGTGGTGCGCGACATGATGGTCAATGACGTGCCCTTCATCCTGCATAGGGATTTCTACGGCACGGTGGCTATCGTGGTGGCAGGCGGGCTGTGGTTGTTCGACAAACTCGGCTGGGTGGGAATCTGGTCCTTGCAATTGCTGTTCTGGCTGGGGCTGGCGTTGCGCATGCTGGCCCATTCCCGCGAGATCACGCTGCCCAAGATAGGCAGGCGCGAGCAGTAAAAAGGAAAATAAAATGTGGTCGATGGAGGCTGAAGAAGCCGCGGGGCGGATTGCCCAGCGGCTGCGCGCTTATGATTTCACCGGCAAGGCGGGCGACTTGCCGTGCCGTCCCGTGCGCGAGGGCCTGCGCCCGGCCGCGGTGCTGATTCCGCTGGTGTGGCACGCGGACGAGCCTACGGTGCTGTTCACCCGGCGCGCCGATCATCTGCCCAGCCATCCTGGGCAGGTCAGTTTTCCCGGCGGCAAGCGGGAGGCGGACGATGCGTCCGCCGAGGCGGCAGCCTTGCGCGAAGCGCGCGAGGAAACCGGTTTGCCGGAGTCCGCGGTGAGGGTGCTAGGTTGTCTGCCGGACTACGTGACGGTAACCGGCTTCATGGTGACCCCTGTGGTGGGCATGCTGCAGCCGCCCTTGGCGCTGGCGCCGGCGCCGGACGAGGTGGCCGAGGTATTCGAGGTGCCGTTGCGCAATCTGCTGGATAAGTCGGCTTATAGCCGGCATGACTACGTGCGCGATGGCGTGGCCGGGCAATATCTGGCCTTGGAGTGGCGGCGCTATACCATCTGGGGCGCTACCGCGGCCATGATGTGGATGCTGGCCGACGCGCTGGCTTGAGCCGGCATAGTGGGTGGTTGCCGGATTCAACGCCGGGCGCCGGCGGAGGCTTCTCTGGCTGCCTGCGATGGTTGGAACAGGCTGTCGCTCAGGGCGTGTCCTGATCGCACAGAATGATGTTGCGGCCGGACAGCTTGGCTTCGTACAGCAGCTTGTCGGCGCGCGACACCATCGTCGCCGGCGTGTCGCCAGGCCGCCAGTCGGTGATGCCGCCGCTGAACGTGATGCGCTGCTCGACGAAGGGGAAAGTGGTGTGGGTTAGCGCCATCTGCATCCGCAGCATCACTTTGTGGGCGTCGCGCAGCCGGGTGTAGGGGAAGACCACCATGAATTCTTCGCCGCCGATGCGGGCGTTGATGTCGGTGTTGCGGGTGGAGTCGCGCAGCGCGTTGGCCACGGCCACCAGCACATCGTCGCCAGCCTGATGGCCGTATTGGTCGTTGAATTTCTTGAAGTGGTCGATATCGAATACCGCAATCGCCATGGTCTGGCCGTAGCGCTCGCAGCGGCTGATCTCGTCCTTCAGCACCATGTCGCCGTGACGGCGGTTGTATAAGCGGGTCAGCGGGTCGGTGATGGCCATTTCCGCCAATTGCAGATTGCTTTCATGCAGCTGTTGTTCCAGCTGCTTGCGCCTGGAGATGTCGTACATGGCGATCAGCGAGGATGGCGCGCCTTCGCGGTTCAGCTGTTGCAGCGACACGATGGCCCACAGCCGGGTCTTGTCTTCCAGTTCCAGCTCGATCTCGCGTTGCAGCGCGTCTTCGCCGTCCAGCAGCCATCGTTCCACCGGCTGCAGCTTCAGCGGCAGGTTCAATTCGCGGCCGGCGGCCTCGGGCTGCTGCGGCGGCAAGCGCAGCAGCTCCCGCGCCGGGGCGTTGGCGTGCTGAATGCGCAGCGTTTGCGGATTCACCAGCAGCAGCGCCAGCGGAGCGGTATCGAGAATGCGGCGCGCCTGCTCCTCGCTTTCGCGGATGCGTTCGTTGCCGCGCAGCAGCTGTTGATGCTGATTGAGGTTGGACAGATGCTTGCGCAGCGCCAGCAGCGTCAGCGCGGCCACGAACAGCCAGCCCGGCAGCGCCAGCCACGCCTTGTCCCAGACATAACGGGTGAAATCCTCGCGCGAGATGCCCACCGCCACCTGGAACGGGTAGTTGCCGGTCTGGCGCACGCTGTACAGCCGCATCGAGCCGTCAAAGCTGGACGGCGCGCTGAATAGCATCTGACTGGCATCGCGCGACAGCATGATGTGCGGCTGCAGTGGCCGATAGCTTTGCGGGTCGAGACCTTCCACTTTGGGCCAGCGCGCCACGGTCAGCTGGCGCTGGTCCAGCACCAGGATTTCGCCGTGTTCGCCCACGGTGAGGCGGCTGACTTCGTCCTGGAAAAAATTGTGGTTGATCAGGCCGGTAGCCATGCCGATCAGGTTGCCGTCGGCGTCGTACAGCTTGCTGGCCAGCACGATGCCGCCGGCCGTGGGGCTGTGCATGACCGCGGTGTATTTGCTCTCCTGCGGCTCGCTGCGATGCAGCCAGCGACAGAATTCATTGTGGCGGGCGTGGGTTGGGTTGTTGGGCTTGCTGCTGAAGATGGTCTGGCAGGCGGTGTCGACGATTTCGATCTGGCTCAGGTAGGATGCCAGCCGCAATTGTTGCTGCAGCTTCTGCTGCAGATCCTGCTGGGCGTCCAGCGGCAGGCTGCCGCTGCGCAGCAGTTTCTGCACTTCCGGGATCTGGTTGCTGCTCTGCAGGATCAGGCCGGCTTCATGGATGCCGGAGCTCAGCCGCTCCGACAACAGTTGGCTCAGGCCATTGGCCTGGTGGCTGGCCTCGTTCTCCACCTGGCGATAGCTGATGACCAAGTCCAACAGCACCAGGCTCAGCGTGACCAACAGCAGCAATGCGGCGCCCCACTTGGCATGGCGGGCGGAGCGGTACACGTGCTTGCGGTTGGTCATTTCCATATCAGGGCGGAGGGTATGCGTTGTCTATTGTTCTAAAGTCTTCAGTATGACATCTAAAGCCGCCGCTGCGTAGTTGCTTACAGGGTAAAGCGCATGGACAGGTCAATGGCGCGGACGTCCTTGGTCAGCTTGCCCACCGAAATGCGGTCGACGCCGGTGGCGGCGATGGCGCGCACGGTGTCCAGGTCGATGCCGCCGGAGGCTTCCAGCTGGGCGCGGCCGGCTGTCAGCTCCACCGCCTGGCGCATCTGTTCGGTGCTCATATTGTCCAGCAGGATCAGCGTGGCGCCGTGGCGCAGCGCTTCTTCCAGCTGGGCCAGCGTTTCCACTTCGATCTGCAGCGTCACGCCGGGCGGCAGGTCCGCCAAGGCCTGCTCCATGGCGGCGGCAATGCCGCCGGCCGCCATGATATGGTTTTCCTTGATCAGGATGCCGTCGAACAGGCCTATGCGCTGGTTGGCGCCGCCGCCGACGGTGACGGCGTATTTCTGCGCCAGCCGCAGGCCGGGAACGGTCTTGCGCGTGTCGTGGATGCGCGCGCGGTGGCCGGCTGCGGCGTCGACATAGCGGCGGGTTTCGCTGGCCACCCCGGACAGTAGCTGCAGGAAGTTCAAGGCGCTGCGCTCGGCGGTCAGCAGCGCGCGCGCCGGACCGGCGATGCGGCACAACTCGCTGCCGGCGGAGACCTTGTCTCCTTCTTTCACCCGCCATTCCACTTCGCAGCGCGGGTCTACCTGACGGAAGCATTCATCAAACCAGGCCTGGCCGCAGATCACCGCGTCCTCGCGCGCGATGACGCGGGCGGAGCCGATCTTGTCGGCGGGAATCAGGCGGGCGGTCCAGTCGCACTGGCCAATGTCTTCGGCCAGCGCCTGGCCGACTTGCTGGGCAATCAGGTGGGGGGCGGGTAGGGCGGTCATGCGGGTCTCCATCCAAAAGCGTATTGTAACGGCAGTCTTGCGAAAAAGGCGCGCGGCGCGGCGCGAACAGGGCTTGGCATCTGGTATGCTGGCAGGCATCGAACCGCAAGCTCAATGTCATGGATTTGTCGGCTTCCCTGTTTGGCCCCTGGATTGCCTGGCTGGCAAACGCTTTGGCGCTGGCCGGATTGTGCTTGGCCGCCTGGCGCGTGCCGTGGCGGCAATTGGACGCCTCGGCGCTGAATGCCTGGATGGGCGCCTGCGTGTTCGATCTGGCGCTGTGGCTGCTGCGCGCGGGCTTGCAGCCCGGCTTGTCGTTTCATATGCTCGGCGCCGCGCTGTTCACCTTGTTGATGGGGCCGTGGCTGGCGCTGCTGGCCTTGGCCGCGGTGCAGATCGGGCTGGCGGCCGGCGGCCATGCCGATTGGCTTGCCCTGGGTTTGAACTGGCTGTTGACGGCGCTGCCGGCAGTCGCCTTGACCGGCGTCGCGCTGAACCTGGCGCGGCGTTTCCTGCCGCCGCATTTCTTTGTCTATGTGTTCGTCAACGGCTTTCTGGCCGGCGGCGCCAGCTTGATCTGCGCCGCGGCGTGCGGCTTGCTGGCGCTGGGGCTGGCCGGGGTCTACCCTTGGGATGCCTTGCTGGAAGAGGCTTTGCCGTATTATTTCCTGTTGTCGTGGTCCGAGGCCTTTACGACCGGCTTGTTGCTGGCGGTGTTGGTGGTGTATCGACCGCATTGGGTCGCTACCTTCGATGATGAGCGCTATCTCGGCGATTGGCCGGGCAAACGTTGAGGAGAATCGCGATGCCGTTCGTCTTATGGAGTTTGTTGCTGGCGACCGTGTTGCCGTTGATCTGGGCCGGGGTGTCCAAGGCCGGGATGCGTTACGACAATCATAAGCCGCGCGAAGTGGCGGCCAGGGCGGAGGGCTATCGCCAGCGCGCGGGCTGGGCGCAGCAGAACGCCTGGGAGGCCTTGCCGACCTGGACGGCGGCAGTCGTGGCCGCCTGGCTGATGAAGGTGCCGGAGGCGGCGATGAATGCCGCCGCGGCCGTCTTCGTGCTGGCGCGCGTCGCCCATGGCCTGCTGTATATCGCCAACCAGGCCTCGCTGCGTTCCTTGGCCTGGCTGGTGGGCATACTGGCGGCGCTGTACCTGTTCTTGCGCGCCGGCGGCCTAATCGGTTGAGGTTACAGCCAGCCTTGCGCGCGCAGCGTGGCTTGCAGCTGCTCGAAACCGACTGTGTGGAAGGCTTGCCAGCCGATGGCGCGGGCAGCTTCCACGCATTCGATGTTGTCGTCGAAGAAGGCAATCTGCTCCGCTTGCAGATCCAGCGCCTGCTCGACATGGCGATAGATCGCCAGATCGGGCTTGCGCAAATGCAGCAGGTGGGAGGCGAATGTGTGCTGGAAATGGTCCAGCAGTCCAAATTCCCGCTCTATCTTGTTCCAATGCAACGCGTTGTTGTTGCTGAGCGCCGCCAGCGGGAAGGTTTGGGACAGGGCGTCGAGCAATTCGCCTGCGCCGGGGTAGCAGCCCGCCAGCCAGGCGCATAATTGCTCCTGCATCGCTTGCTGGGAGAGGCTCAGCTGCAGCGCATCCACCATCGCCGCGCAGAATGCCTGCGGCGCGCATTCGCCCAGGTCCAGCCGCGCCACCCAGGGGTTCTCTATCCAGAACCGGCGTGCCTCTTCCCGTGATAAGGTGCCGCCGGACAGCCGCATCAGCGGATCGATGCCGTTCCAGTCAACCAGCACCCCACCCAGATCAAACACCAACACGCTTGGTTTGCTGCTCATCGCGCCCTCTCTGATTTTGATTGTCGGCGGTCAAATCCCGCCGCAGGATGATGGCTAGGGGCTGTTGACGTTTGGTGAGCGGTCGCGCCGGGATGCGTTTTGCGCCGAATCGAGGCGTTTCGCGCGCCGC
>NZ_JAUCGU010000058.1:0-6257 GCF_059916625.1 Chromobacterium sp. CCUG 76385 | reverse complement strand
TGCGGGAATAGCTCAGTTGGTAGAGCGCAACCTTGCCAAGGTTGAGGTCGCGAGTTCGAGCCTCGTTTCCCGCTCCAGAATCAAGCTTGAAACAATTTGCACCGCGGGAATAGCTCAGTTGGTAGAGCGCAACCTTGCCAAGGTTGAGGTCGCGAGTTCGAGCCTCGTTTCCCGCTCCAAATTCAAATGGATCAGATATAATCTGGTCGATACGCCGGTTACGGCGGGGTAGCAAAGTGGTTATGCAGCGGATTGCAAATCCGTCTACGCCGGTTCGATTCCGACCCCCGCCTCCAGATAAAACCCCGTAAGTCAAAGACTTACGGGGTTTTTCTATTGTCTTGTTCAATTCCTTCCGGGCGGTTTTTACCATCTCTTTTTCTGGTCAGGTGGTTTCCATTTCCACTGCCAGCGCCGCAAGCAACATTTGCGAAGATATCTCCATGAGGCGCGTTTTCATGCCCTATCAACCGCGGCAGTCTGCGCAGCAAGCGTGAATTTACCGGCCGGCCTTTAGTCAGACTCTATTCAATCAAGACAATCACCCATGGGCCGCAGGATAAGTCCCATGGACAAAGGAGAAGGCTCGATGATCAATCGCAGGCAGTTTTTGTATCGTGGCGGCCTGGCGCCGCTGGCCTGCGCCGCCACGGGAGGCGTGCTGACGAACAGGGCATGGGCGGCGGAGGTGCCGACGGCGGATTGGATCGATGAGTCGATAGCGTCGGCTAGCCAGGACTCTCGCGTCCGGACGCTGGTGTTTCATTACACTGCCGTCGATTACCCGACTTCGCTGCGTCTGCTGACCGACGCGCAGTACCGCGCCAGCGCGCACTATCTGGTGCCGGACGCTCAGACCCTTGCACGCAAGCCTGCCGTGTTGCGCCTGGTGCCGGAGGCGCGGCGGGCCTGGCATGCCGGCGACAGCTATTGGCAGGGCGTGCGTTATCTGAATACCGGCTCAATCGGCATCGAGATCGTCAACCTGGGGTATCCATCGCCGCAGCAGGATGAATGGCCGCTGATGCAGCGGACATGGTTTGACTTTTCAGAAGAGCAGATCGCTCTGCTTGGCAGGCTGGCGTCCGATATCGTGGCGCGGCACCAGATCCAGCCGAGCAATGTGGTGGGGCATGCGGACATCTCGCCGGGCCGCAAGGTCGATCCGGGGCCGAGGTTTCCATGGGAGCGGCTGTATCGCGATTTTGGCATCGGCGCCTGGCCGGACGATGAGGACATCGCGCACTTCCTGCCGCGGCAATCGGCGCAGCCGGATGTGGCGAGCTGGCAGCGGCGATTGTCGGCCTACGGTTACGATGCGCCGCAAAGCGGCGTGCTGGACGCCGCCACGCGCGCGGCGATCGCGGCGTTCCAGATGCACTTTCGTCCGGCGCGCTTTGACGGCGAGCCGGATGCCGAGTCGTCGGCCAGGCTCGATGCGCTATTGCGCAAATATGTCGACCCCGAGCACGCCGCCGATAAAGCCGAACATCCTTGAGGCCATGGGCGTGATGCGCCGTGGTTACGCTAGTTACAGGGTAGGCGGTTTACGTCGCAGTCAGCGGTTTGTAATGTGGCGGAACGTTTTCCTTTCATGGCATCGCGCCGCGCAGATCCTGTGCGCCGGGAGCGGATGCCAAGTCCGTCAAGGAGTCTTTCTCTGATGCGTATCCAAAAATCGTCGGCGCTGGCCGGCTTGTTGGGCTGCCTTTTCCTGTATTCCGGTTTGACCAGAGCGGCGGAGAGTGCGCCGCCGGCCATTGCTCAGGTGGTGGATGCAACGATTCCGCCCTTGATGAAGACTCACGACATACCCGGCATGGCGGTAGCGGTGCTGGCCAATGGCCGGATGTACTTCTTCAATTATGGTTTGGCATCGAAACAGAGCCGCCAGCCGGTCACGCGGGACACGCTGTTTGAACTTGGCTCCATCAGCAAGACTTTTACCGGCATCTTGGGCGGCTATGCGCTGAGCCAAGGCAAACTGTCGCTGTCCGATACGGCCGGCAGCCGCTTGCCGGCGCTGCAGGGCAGCGCCATCGGCCAGGCTACGCTATTGCAATTGGCGACGTATACCGCAGGCGGCCTGCCGCTGCAGTTTCCGGATGCCGTAAGCAGCCGGCAGCAGGCGATTGGCTATTACCAGGCTTTCCGTCCGGCTTTCGCGGCCGGAGAGCGCCGCCTGTATTCCAACCCCAGCATCGGCCTGTTTGGTTATCTGGCTGCGCAAAGCCTGGGGCAGCCGTTCGATCAGGCGATGGAGAGGATGCTGTTGCCCAAGCTCGGACTGAGCAGCACCTATATCCGGGTGCCGGCGTCCCAGATGGAACGCTATGCCTGGGGCTATGCCCGCGATGGCAAGCCGGTGCGGGTGGGACCGGGCGCGTTCGACTCCGAGGCTTACGGCATCAAGTCCAGCGCGGCGGATATGGCCAAATACATGGCGGCCAATTGGGGCGATGTCCGCGATGCCGATTTACGCCAAGCGCTGGACGCCAGCCATGCCGCTTATTACCGGACGGGCGACTTGGAGCAGGGCTTGGGTTGGGAGGGCTACCGCTATCCGGTGAGCTTGCCGCGCTTGCTGGCCGGCAACGCCAATGAAATGGCTTTCCAGCCGCAGCCTGTCAGCTGGCTGACTCCTGCGCGGCCGGCCAAGGAGGCGGTGTTGTTGAACAAAACCGGCTCCACCAATGGTTTTGGCGCGTATGTGGCAGTGGTGCCCTCGCGCAAAATCGCAGTGGTGATGCTGGCCAACCGCAATTATCCGAATGCGGCGCGCGTGACGGCGGCTTATCGCATCCTGGCGGTGCTGGATTCGGCAGGACTGTCCTGATTGTCAGTATCTGTTGTCAATAAGCAGTGACGGCATGCCGCTTGGCTTCGCCTCAAGGCAGTGCTTGTCGAGTAGGGGGAAATTACGTTGTGCTGTTTGGATATGGCGTGGTTTCCCTGCTATTTAGGCTTTGAATCCTTGATATTTGATGGATCTTTCTCATTAAGCTGCTGTCTTTTTGTATATAAAAAATTAAAAATGTAAATTGCTGCTTTGTAATGAGAATGAGTAAGATATCTGTATATTATCGACTTGTAATGTTGATCCTTTTCATTGAGGACATTGTCTTTTCCGTACCAAGCCGGCCTGACGCGCGTTGACAGTTTTTTCCTTTCTGGTTAAAGTGCTGCTCCATCCGCGTTGTGGCAATTCTTTAAAATCAGGCTGTTGTCTTCAGTGTTCCCGCTGTTACCTCTGCTGATCTGGAATTTCCTCCCAGTATCTGAATTTGCCAGTTGCCTGCAACATTCCAGGCCCGCGCGGCAAGGATTCTTGATATTTAAAATGCATTGTCAGCCCAGTTTTGCTGGGCTACAATCGCCTGCTCTGTAGCGGCCCCGGTGGTGAAATTGGTAGACACAAGGGACTTAAAATCCCTCGGCTTCGGCTGTGCCGGTTCGATTCCGGCCCGGGGCACCACGCTGAGTAAGGGCGCGATGATGATTCTGCTAGGCGGGCATGCTGTCAGGTTTAATCTGGCAGCATTAAAATGACGCCAAGCGGCGCCCATCGTCTAAACTGGACAAGTGGCCGGTTGCATCACGCCTCTTGATTGGGCAGCATGCGCTGTCTTTAGCATCAATGGATCTAGATAGAAGTTCATGAAGCCAAATACTGAAACGGCACTCGGTGCTGCTCTCAAGTCTGCTGTTCAAAGCTTGTCCAAGAAAAAGCAGACCGAGATGATCGCAGATCACATTTACGGCAAGTTCGACGTGTTTCGTCAGTTCCGGCCCTTGGCGCTCGGCATTCACGAGAGCCTGATCGCTTCGCTCCCCCAGTTCGACTCCGCGTTGATCTCGCGCGTGGTGGCCAACCACTGCCGCAAGCCGCGTTATCTGAAGTCTCTGGCGCGCGGCGGCAAGCGCTTCGACCTGAGCGGCAAGCCGCAAGGCGAGGTGAGCGCGGAAGAGAAACGCGCCGCCGAGTTGCAGATGCAGCCGAAGAACGCCGCTCCGGCAGAAGAGGCCGCCCAGGCGCAGCCCACGCCGGCTGACGCGGCGCCTGCGCAGCAGCAGGAAGGCCAGGCCGAATCCTGAGCCGTGACGCCTGCTTGCGAAAGCCCTGTCTTGTGACAGGGCTTTTTGCATTTTGGGTCTTGAAATGCGCGGAACACCCACCATCTTGCCGCTATCGCCAACCTCAATAACATTGACGACCATGAGTGCACAGAAAGAAACCCTGGGTTTTCAGACCGAAGTGAAACAGCTGCTGAAGCTGATGATCCACTCCTTGTATTCCAACAAGGAGATCTTCCTGCGTGAACTGATCTCCAATGCGTCGGACGCGGCCGACAAGCTGCGCTTCGAGGGCATGGCCAAGCCGGAGCTGTTCGAGGAAGATCCGGAGCTGAAGATTCGCATCACCTTCGACAAGGACGCCCGCACCGTCACCATCGCCGACAACGGCATCGGCATGAGCCGCGACGAAGTGGTGGCCAATATCGGCACCATCGCCAAATCCGGCACCAAGGCCTTCTTCGAGCAGCTGTCCGGCGACGCCAAGAAGGATGCCAACCTGATCGGCCAGTTCGGCGTCGGCTTCTACTCCGCTTTCATCGTGGCCGACAAGGTGACGCTGACCACCCGCCGCGCCGGCGAAACCGTGGCCACCCGCTGGGAGTCGCACGGCGAGGGCGAATACACGCTGGAGCAGGTGGAAAAAGCGGAGCGCGGCACTGAGATCGTGCTGCACCTGAAGGAAGGCGAAGACGAGCTGCTGAACGATTGGCGCCTGAAAGGCATCGTCCGCAAGTACTCCGACCACATCTCCATCCCGATCGAAATGAAGAAGGGCGCCGGCTACGGCGAGAACGGCGAAGTGACCAACAGCGACGAGCTGGAAGTGGTCAACTCCGCCTCCGCGCTATGGACCCGTTCCAAGAACGAGATCACCGACGAGCAGTACCAGGAATTCTACAAGCACGTCGCCCACGACTTCACCGATCCGCTGGCCTGGAGCCATGCTCGCGTAGAGGGCCGCCAGGAATACACCGAGCTGCTGTACATCCCGTCGCGCGCCCCGTTCGATCTGTACGACCGCGAGCGCAAGCAGGGCGTCAAGCTGTACGTGCGCCGCGTCTTCATCATGGAAGACACCGAAAAGCTGATGCCGCACTACCTGCGCTTCGTGCGCGGCGTGATCGACAGCAACGACCTGCCGCTGAACGTATCGCGCGAAATCCTGCAAGAGAGCAAGGATATCGACGCCATTCGCGCCGGTTGCGTCAAGAAGGTATTGGGCTTGCTGGAAGACCTGTCCGCCAATCAGCCGGAAAAGTACGCCGCGTTCTGGAAGGAATTCGGCCAGGTGCTGAAGGAAGGCGTGGGCGAAGACTTCGCCAACAAAGAGCGCATCGCCAAGCTGCTGCGCTTCACCACCACCGCATCCGAGGGCGAGGAGCCTACCGTCACGCTGGCCGACTATATCGGCCGCATGAAGGAAGGCCAGGACAAGATCTACTACATCACCGCCGATACGCTGGCGGCGGCCAAGAACAGCCCGCACCTGGAAGTATTCAAGAAGAAGGGCGTGGAAGTGCTGCTGCTGACCGACCGCGTCGACGAATGGGTGGTCGGTTCGCTGTTCGAGTTCGACGGCAAGCAGCTGCAATCGGTCGCCAAGGGCGCGCTGGACTTGGGCAAGTTGGAAGATGAAGCCGACAAGGAAGCGCAGAAGCAGGTTGAGGAGGCGTCCAAGCCGGTGGTGGAAAAAGTGCAGAAAGCGCTGGGCGACAAAGTGAAGGAAGTGCGCGCCACCGCCCGTCTGGTGGAAAGCCCGGCCTGCCTGGTGGCAGGCGAGCACGATATGAGCGCCCACCTGGAACGCATGCTGAAGGCAGCTGGCCAGAAGGTGGAAGGCAGCAAGCCGACGCTGGAGATCAACCCGGAACATGTGCTGGTGAAAAAGCTGGCCGAAGAATCCGACGAGGCCCGCGCCGGCGATCTGGCCGCCGTGCTGTACGACCAGGCCTTGCTGGCCGAGGGCGGCAAGCTGGAAGACCCGGCTTCCTTCGTCAAGCGCATCAACAAGCTGATGCTGGAGCTGTCGGCCTGATAGCCTGGCAATCCGCTAGAACATTTCCTGTTCCGAAGAAACCGCCCTTTCGCAGGGCGGTTTTTTTATGGCTATGTCCCAATTGTAAGTTGGTAGCCTCTCCCCACCGCTTCCTGCAAACAATGCACAGGTTGTATCTGCTGAT
>NZ_JAUCGU010000057.1:0-6883 GCF_059916625.1 Chromobacterium sp. CCUG 76385 | reverse complement strand
GCGGCGGACTGTGCGCCTTGCTTCCGGCCCAAATCGGCTCAAACGCGATCCACTCACCAAACGTCAACAGCCCCTAGTTTGCGGTGGCAAGTCCGCGCGGCCTTGAGCTCGAGCGCCACGCCATTTTTCTGCTCTGCAGCTCTTTTAAATATTTAATTTGCATTAAAAAATCGTATCAAGGTAGCCTTACCTACCTCAAATGCCGCCAACCGCGTTACACTGGCGGCCTTGCGGGGCCGCCAGCGGCTCCAGGGAGCCTGCTCGAACGCGCCGTACGGGCTTCATTCATGATTACAGCGGGCTGGCCCACAGCCCCGGCACCTCGTGATTGAACATGAACACAAACCAATCCACACCGCTCACCCGCACCGACTACAAGACCCTGGGTCTGGCCGCGCTGGGCGGCGCGCTGGAAATCTACGATTTCATCATCTTCGCCTTCTTCGCCACCACGCTGAGCAAGCTGTTCTTCCCGCCGGACATGCCGGAATGGCTGCGGCTGCTGCAAACCTTCGGCATCTTCGCCACCGGCTACCTGGCGCGGCCGCTGGGCGGCATCCTGATGGCGCACTTCGCCGATGTGCTGGGCCGCAAGCAGGTGTTCAGCCTGACCATCCTGCTGATGGCCGGCCCCTGTCTGCTCATCGGCCTGATGCCCACCTACGCCGACATCGGCATCCTCGCCCCGCTGACCCTGTTGTCGCTGCGCATTCTGCAGGGCGCGGCAGTGGGCGGCGAGGTGCCCAGCGCCTGGTCCTTCGTCGCCGAGCACGCGCCGCTGCGCCATCGCGGCTACGCGCTGGGCGTGTTGCAGGCTGGGCTGACTTTCGGCTACCTGCTGGGCGCGCTGACCGCCACTTTGCTGGCCCGCGTGTTCACGCCGCAGGAAATGCTGGATTACGGCTGGCGCATTCCCTTTTTGCTAGGCGGGCCGTTTGGGCTGATCGGCGTCTGGCTGCGCCGCTGGCTGAGCGAGACGCCGGTGTTCCTGGCCATGCGCGAGCGTCAGGCCGAACGCGCCGCCTATCCGCTGCTGGACGTGTTGCGCCGCCACAAAGCCACCCTGCTGCCTGCGGCTGCGCTGACCTGCGTGCTGACCTCGGCGGTGGTGGTGCTGGTGGTGGTGACGCCCACGCTGTTGCAGCAACGCTTCGGCATGCATGCCGACCACGCCTTTGCCCTGAGCAGCGTGGGCATCGTGTTCCTCAATATCGGCTGCGTGATCGCCGGCCGGGTTTGCGACCGCATCGGCCAGCGCCGCAGCCTGATCCTGTACAGCGCGCTGCTGCCGGTGGGCGTGGCCGTCCTGTACGGCAGCCTGATTGGCGGTTGGGCCTGGCCAAGCCTGGCCTACGCTTTTGCTGGGCTATGTTGTGGGATTGTCGGCGTGGTGCCGTCCATCATGGTGGGCATGTACCCGGCCGATGTGCGCGTTTCCGGCATTTCGTTTACCTACAACATCGCCTACTCGATCTGGGCCAGCGTGACGCCGCTGTTGCTGATCGCCGCGATGCCTTGGAATCACTGGATTTGCGTGCTGTATTGCGCAGCAGTGGCGCTGGTGGGAATTTTCTGCGCCCGCAGCGCGCGCCCGGCGCGGGAACCTTTGCTGGACCAGGCGCTCTACCAACGCGGATGAAACGTTTGACCGCATGGTTTGACGCGGCCGCGCCAGGCTGTTAGCGTGGGTTGGCGCAGGCTATGCTTTGCGCCATGCCATGTCTGCGTTTCGAGTCGGTTTCGTTCACCACTGTCAGGAGGTTGCCATGTCCAATGCCACCATCGCCAAGGAAAAAGAACAGCTGCTGGATGACGTACGCCAAGTTTTGGCCAGCACCGAAGAACTGATTGACGCAACCGTCGACGACGGCAGCGCGCACAGCAAAGAGCTGCGCAAGCGTCTGGCCGAGAAGCTCGGCACAGCCAAAATCAAGCTGCGCGACGCCGAACAGGTCGTCGTAGGCAAGGCCAAGGAAGCAGTCAAGGTCACCGACGATTACGTGCATGAAAACCCGTGGAAGTCCATCGGCATCGCAGCCGGCGTCGCCTTCTTGCTGGGCATGCTGGTATCCCGCCGCTGATCGATATGTCCGATCCATCCCGCCAACCCCGCCCCGGCACCCTGCGCTCCTTCGTCAATGGCGTCGTGTCGCTGTTGCTGACGCGCGCCGAACTGCTGTCCCTGGAAGCGCAGGAGCTGAAAGATGACGTCGTCGGCAACCTGCTGCAAGGCATGCTGGGACTGGTGCTGCTGGGATGCGGGCTGATCGCCTCCGTGCTGGCCTTGTGGGCCTTGACGCCGGCGCCGTGGCGGCTGGCCGTCATGGCCGGCCTGGCGCTGCTGTTCTGCGGCGCCGGTGCGATACTGTTGCTGGGATTGCGGCGCAAAATGCGGCATCAAGCGGCCCCGTTCGCCACCACCCTGGAAGAAATGCGCAAGGATTGGGCTGCATTGGGGCCCGGCGGAGACAAGCCATGACGCCGCAAGACCGCGCCTTGAAGAAGCAGCTGCTGGTGATGAAGGGCGAGGCCTTGCGCGTCAAGCTGCGGCTGGAGCAACAGAAGCTGGCAGGGCCCTTGCAATGGGCTTGCGATGGCCTTTCATTCTGGCGCGCGCCCGGCGGCTTAGGCTCGGCCTTTGACCTCTTGGGCAAGCTGATGCCAAGCGACAAGCTGGGTCGTTGGCTGAAAAACGGCGCGGCTTTACTGGCAGCTTGGCGGCTGCTGCGCCGCGCTTTGCGGCACTGACCGCATACGCGGCCTGCTCCTCACTCTCACACTGCAGTCGAAGACGCATCCGCTGGCGCGCTCACGCTCACATCCATTTGACCGCTGAGCGCCGCCAGCGCCTCCGGCCCGCCTTTGAGTATGGTGCCCACATCCTGCAGCGCTTTGCCCGCCTGTTCCTGGTCCTCTTTCATCTTCCGGTCTTCTTGCCCCTGCAACTGCAAGGCCATTTGCTTGATGAAGGCCTGGACCATCTTCAGCGTGAGCAGCATCTCCTGAATATCCAGATCTGCGGCTACCGGGTTGCCATGGGCCAGCATATTGCGCAATGCCGCTTGCGGATCGGCGGCATTGGCTGCCGCCTGGTCGGAAACGCCCTGCTGGGCCGACGCGGCCGCGTCGGACGATCCTGCCGGCGCATCGGCCTGGCTAGCCGGCTCTTGCGTTGCATTGCCGCTTGCCGGTGCGGCGGCGGAAGCCGGCGATGCATAGGCGGACGCACTGGCCGATGCGACAGCGGCCGCCTCGGCGCTGCTGGCAGCTTGCGCGTCGTCCGCCGCATTACCCTGCCCTGGCGAGGCGTCTTGAGCGGATGCGGCTGCCGAATCGGCTGAGGGCTGATCCGCCGCGCCGCCTACGCTGACTGCCATCTGCTGATCCGCGGCATTCTGGGTCATGCTGGCAACCAGGCTCTTCAGCTCGCGCGCCAATTGCGCCAACTGGCTGGCCAATGCCCGCAAACCGGCTTTGTCGCGGGTCATCATCATCATCTGGCGCAAAGCATCCACTCTTTGCTTCAGCAGCTGCTTATCCATCTGGTCCGCCGCGGCGCTTTGCCGCTTGACCGGGCGGCTCAGATCGACCCGGAGTTTTTGCATATAATCCTGCCAGCCCTGATTCAGCGACTTCTGCAAATCGCTGCGGATGCTGGGCATGAGCGCGGCAGGCGAGGGCTGCGCATCCGGGCCGCTTCCCTCCGCCAGGGGCGCGGACGGGGGCGTTGCAACAGACTGGGCGTTGGAAACCAGACGATTGCGCCACTGCTCGATGCCTGCGATGGCGGACTGAATGGTGATCACGGACATGGTTGGGCTTTCGACTATTTTCTACTCATATCGACCGTTTTTCTGCTTTCTGTATGCCAAGCCAGCCAGATAAAACCGAAATAAAATGCGATATGCCTACCCTCGCCTACTATTGGAAGTCAATGATCTGCATGGCGCCGACACGCCCCGTCCGCCCGCGCCTAGCCGGATTTGGTCAGCCAGACCAAACCGGCGATAATGACCACATTGCCGCAACCGTATTTGTTTTCCTCTTGTGACGCTGACATCCCCCCCGCTGCCGCCCTCGGCTCTGGCCTGGCTGGCCGAACTGAATATCCACACTCGCCAGCAATTGCTGGATTGCGGCGTGGTCACCGCTTTTCTGCGCCTGAAAGCCGCCGGCCATACCGTGACCCGCCGGCTGCTGTTCGCCCTGGAGGCAGCCGCGCGCGGCATCCATTGGCAAGATCTGCGCGATGAGGACAAGGCCGCCCTGCTGCGGCAACTGACCGATCATCCGCCGGTTTCCCTGCCGCCCGCGCAAGCGGAAATTCAGCGCTTCCTGAAGCTGGCGCGCGAACTGGCGGCACAGGCCGCCGCCGAAGGCGAAGTGCCTGTCGGCGCGCTGGTGGTGAAGGACGGCGAGGTCGTCGGCCGTGGCTACAACCAGCCGATTGGCCGCCATGACCCATCGGCGCATGCCGAAATGCTGGCGCTGCGCGACGCTGCCGCGCGTCTCGGCAACTACCGGCTGGATGGCTGCGATCTTTACGTCACACTGGAGCCATGCCCGATGTGCAGCGGGGCCATCCTGCACGCCCGCATCGCCCGGGTGATCTACGGCGCCCGCGACGCCAAGACCGGCGCGGCCGGCAGCACAGTGAATCTATTCGCCGACGCTCGACTCAATCACCACGCCGCCGTGTTCGGCGGCGCGGAGGCAGAAGCTTGCGCGGAACAACTGTCAGCCTTTTTCCGGCGACGCCGGCAAGATGGCAGGGATGATTGACATGCGAAGCTTGGCCGCCATTCTGATCGCCTGCCTTGCCCTGACCTGCCATGCCGCGGACGACGCGGCATGGATGCTGCAAGCGCAAACGGATGGCCCCTTGCAAACCACGCACCCTAATGCCCGCCATTACGGCGCGCCATGGATCTGGGTGGGAGTAAGGTCGCAAACGCTGCGGCTGCTGGATGGCTGGGGACGGATTCAAAAAGAGTACACAGTCTCGACGGCCAAGAACGGCGTCGGCGAAACCAGCGGCAGCTTCCAGACGCCGCGCGGCTGGCATACGGTGTGCGACAAGATAGGCGATGGCGCGGCGGAAAACACCATCATCTTCCGCCGCCAGGTCACGCCATGGAAATACACGCCGGCACTGCACGCGCAATACCCGAACAAGGACTGGATACTGACCCGCATCCTATGGCTATGCGGCCAGGAAGCAGGACGCAATCAAGGTGGGAATGTCGACAGCTATGATAGAGCGATTTACATCCATGGCGCCGGCGATCATGTACCATGGGGCCACCCCAGCTCGCTGGGGTGCGTCCGCATGAAGAACCGCGATGTGATAGAACTGTTCGATGCCGCGCCCAATGGCATCGATGTATGGATAGACGAGAATTCCTGATGCACTCCGCACTGAACCTGGCCACTCCGGCCCTGCTGTTTCCTGCCGTCTCGCTGCTGCTGCTGGCCTACACCAACCGTTTTCTGGGGCTGGCCAGCATCATACGCAATCTGTACGAAGAGTACCGCGACAGCAAAGACCAGAAAATCCTGCGCCAGATCGGCAATCTGCGCACCCGCATCACACTGATCAAATGGATGCAGTTCATGGGCATCGCCAGCCTGTTCCTGTGCACCGTGGCGATGTTTCAGATCTACACCGGCTGGCAGGCGACGGGGGAAATCACCTTCGGCGCCAGCCTGCTGTGCATGATCGCCTCGCTGGCCATCTCGCTGATCGAGCTGATCCGCTCATCGGACGCGCTGAATATTCTGCTGTCCGACCTGCAGGCCGAATACGACCGCCAGCACTAACGCGTCGGCTCAATCACTGCCGGGAAAAACCGGGCCGCGTCCTTGCGCGCCACCATCAGATGCAGGGGCAACTCGACGCGCCGCCGCTCGCCTCCATGGCCCCAAGCCCGGGCGATGCGCAGGCAGGCCTCGTCCAGAATGCTCTCACCCAGCGCCTGCTTGCACAACTTGCTGGCGGACGTGGTGTTGAGGAAACCGAGAAAATGATCCAGGGTCCAATCTTCGCGGATGGAAAAGCTGGGCGCCTTCAGCAAGGGCAGCGGGCAACCGCTACCGCGGAAATCATCCCATAGCAACTCGCAGCGGCTGGACCAGAACGGTTCGATGATGGACCACAGCACGCTGCAGGCCTTGTCTATCTCCGGCGTCACCACGCAATGATGGTATCCCCAGGCGGCAAAGATTCCGCCTGGCTTCAGCACACGCTGCGCCTCCGGCCAGAACGAAGGCAGGTGGAACCAATGCAAGGCCTGGGATACGCAAATCAGATCGAAGCAGTCGTCGTCAAACGGCGTCACCTCGGCCGGACATTCGCGGTAGTACACCTGGGTATGCCGTTCCGCCGCCGATAGCTGGTTGGAGCTGATATCGGTGGCATCGACGCGAGCAAAGCTATTGCCCAGCCGCACCGCAGTCTGGCCGCTGCCGGTCGCGCAATCCCAAGCCCGCTGGTAGCCGGGACACAAGGGCAGCAGCCAGTCATACAGCGATTCTGGGTACGCGGGCCGAAAGCGCGCGTACAAATCCGAATACAGACTGAATGCTTCGACGGAGCTGGTTGTCATACTCATTATCCGGTAAGTAAAACCACTGAAACCATGCCGTGAACATTTTCAGTATGTATGACGTAAGCGGCGGATTTGCAAGACAAAAATAAAATTAAATCGCCTGGCCGCAAGTGGTTGCAGCCAAGTCACAACACACTCCCTAATAGAGAGATTCACCAGTTCCACTCTGGAAGATCCTGGCACTCGACCAGCCAAAAAAATGGCTATGTCCCAATTACAAGTTGGTAACTACACTGAAGTAAGCCTCTCACCAGGAGCGTGATGATGGATACCCA
>NZ_JAUCGU010000056.1:0-8109 GCF_059916625.1 Chromobacterium sp. CCUG 76385 | reverse complement strand
AGCGCGGCGGCGGTGCCGGCCTAGCGCCGACGGTGCAAGCATCAAGACCAACCGGCCCTGCGGGGCCGGTTTTGTTTGTGACTTAGCTGTCGGCAAAATCCATGACCATCTCCCATGCCGTTTGCTGACTCACGCTATAGCAGACCTTGGCATGGCCATCGCCATCGGTTACGCCTAGCAGGCCGCTGTCATTGAACTGGCCTATGGTCAGCTGATAGAAGCCATCGCCGCCGTAATCGTATTTTGGGCCGTCGGCGAAAATCACCCCCATCATGTACTCGTTGCCCGGGCCGCTCCAGTCCACGCTGAGCTGGATGGATTTGTCCGGCGCCAGCGAGTAGAGCTTTGGCAGCGGTTGATTGTTCAGCAGCAGCACTTGGTCATCCCAGTTGGGATCGCCCTCGATATAGACGTGGTGGCTGGAGTGGTTTTTTACTGTTACGACGGGATGGCTCATATCGCTCTCCTGCGGTTGGGGCCTGACGGTGGCCTGGCTCGGGAAGCATAGGAAAGCTTATTTGGATCAGCGGCTTGGACTGATCTTTTAGTCAGTATTGGTCCGGCGCGGAGCTGGATGGACGGGGGCTGTGCCAGCCAGCTGCTCCAGCAGCCATCCTGCTGCCGCGCCCAGCGGCCGGCGCGCCGCCCACACCAAATCCACCGGCATGCGCTTGGGCCAGCCGGCGACGTCCAGCTGCTTCAATTCGCCGCCGCCAAAGCTTTTGACCAGCCAGCATGGCAGTTCAGCCCAGCCCACGCCCAGACGCGCCATGTCCAGCAGCATCAGGTAGCTGGGCGCATACCATTGGCGCTGGCCGCAGCGCGGCGGCGTTTTGTCGCCATAGGTATTGAGCCGCAGCTGGCGATGCTGGCTCAGCTGCGTTTCGTCGATGGCGCTCTGCGTGGCCAGCGGATGGCGGTAGGCGGCGAATAGCGCCAGCTCGCTGGAGTCGCGCTGGCGCCGGTGGGCGATGTCGGGCGGATAGCGCTCCATGGCGCCCACCAGGCCCAATTGGGCGCGGCCGGACAAAATCAGGTCCAGCACGTCTTCCTGCTCGCCGACCAGGCACTCCAGTTCCAGCAGCGGGTAGCGCGCTTCCAACCGGCTGGCCACGTTTTCCAGCGTGTGGGACTGGAAGGTGTCGGACAGCACCAGGGTGAGCCGCGTTTCCACGCCGGCGCTCAATTGCGCCGCCTGTTGCTGCATGGCCTGGCTGGCGGACATGATTTGGCGCGCCTGCGGCAGCAGCAATTGGCCGGCAGGCGTCAGGCTTGGTTGACGGGCGGTTCGGTCGAACAGGCTGCTGCCCAGGTCGATTTCCAGGTTGGCGATGGCTTCGCTGATGGTGGACTGGCTTTTGCCCAGCCGGCGCGCGGCGGCGGAGAAAGAGCCAAGGTCGGCGGCGTAGACGAAGGCGGTGAGCGCATCGAGCGAGATAGACATATCGGCATTTCCGATCAATGATATTTTTATCGTATCCGATTTCCCAATCATAATCGCGTGGATTGCACTTTTTGCTGATGAGAGACGTCTATGAACGCGACAGATAAAAAACTGGGCGAACGGGTATTGCATGCCGTGTTGTATGAGGCCTGCGCGATGGCCTTGCTGGTGCCGCTGGCCTCATTGCTGATGAACGAAAGCGTGCTGCACATGGGTGCGCTGGCGCTGATGATGTCTACGGCGGCCATGCTGTGGAATATGCTGTTCAACGCTTTATTCGACCGCTTTGAGCGCGCCAGGGGCCTGAAGCGCACGGTGGCGGTGCGTTGCTTGCACGCTTTGCTGTTTGAGGGCGGCTTGGTGGTGATGCTGGTGCCCTTGGCAGCCTGGTGGCTGAATGTGAGCTACTGGCAGGCGTTCTTGCTGGATTTGGGCTTCTTCGCGTTTTTCCTGCCCTACACCTATGTGTTCAACTGGCTGTATGACCATCTGCGCGCCCGGCTCATCGAGCGGCGCGCGCTGGCCGCGGCCATGGAGTAATCAATGAAAGTATGGTTGTTTCTGATGGGGGCCATCCTGTCCGAGGTGGTGGCGACCTCGGCGCTGAAGGCGTCGGATGGTTTTTCCCGGCTGTGGCCATCGCTGCTGACCGCTGGCGGCTATATGGTGGCTTTTTACCTGTTGTCGCAGACGCTGCGGCACATCCCGGTGGGCATCGCCTATGCCTTGTGGTCCGGCATCGGCATTGTGCTGATCTCCTTGATCGCCTGGCTGCTATACGGCCAGAAGCTGGACCTGCCGGCAATCGTCGGCATGGGGCTGATCATCGCCGGCGTGGCGGTGATCAATCTGTTTTCCAACAGCGCGGCGCATTGAGCCTGCCGCGTTCACGGCGCCTGGCGGATGATGACGCGCGGCGCCGTGTCCGCCGGGGCGGGCGCGTTGTTATTGTTGTTGCGGGTCGAGTCCTGCGCGGGTGTGGCGTCCTGCCATCCCGGCTTTTTGCCTGCCGATTTATCCGGCTGCTGCGTTTGATCCGAACTCATTGTGGCCGGCATGCGAATGCTTGAGCTGGAGGGCGGATCGAAGATCAGTTTCCCGGGAATGGCGTTGATGTCAATCGGCGTCGGCGTTTGCATGCCGCCGCCGCATTCCTGCCTGCTCATATGTTGCAGCAAGTCCTTGTCGGCGCCGTCATCCATGGCCTTCAACTGAAGCGCGTCGAGCAGCGCGCCGGAATAGGCCAACACCGATGCCTGGGCGACGGAAAGCTGGATTTGCGCGTTGATGTAGTCGCGGCGCGCGCTGAACAGCTCGTTCTCGCTATCCAACACATCCAGCAGCGTGCGTTGGCCGATGTCGAATTGCTTGCGATAGGCATTCCGCGCTTTTTCCGTGGACAGCTGGTGCTGCAATAGCGGGGAGAGCTGCGAGCGGTAGCGCACCAGCGTCGCATAGGATTGCTCGAGATTCAGCCGCAGGTTGCGGCAGGCCAGCTCGGTCTGATCCAGAGCCGAATTGTATTTTTCCGATGCGGACGCCAACTGGGCGCGGTCCGCGCCGCCACGGAACAGGTTGATGCCGAAAATGATGGCAACCGAAGCCTGATGGGTGGTGCCTGGATAGCCATCGTAATTCTCGGTGGGCGCTTTGCTCAGCTGCAGCGATACGGTAGGCGAAAAAGCGCCCCGGCGCACATTGACTTCGGCATGGGCCGCGTCGAGCGAGGCCAGGGCCCCCAGAAAGGCCGGGCTGTGCCCGATGGCCTGCTGCATCAGCTGCTGAGGCGGCGGCAGTGCGCCATCCAGGCTGGGCAGGTCCGCCATGTCCTCTTGCGGCAAGGGGCCAATCAGCCGCGCCAAGCGCGAGGCGGCGGTCAGCAGATTGGTGTTGTCGACAATCAGGTTGGATTCGGCTTGCGCCATCCGACCATTGGCCTGCTCCAGATCCACCCGCCGTCCCACGCCCGACTGAACCCGTTGCAGAATCTGGCCGAGAATGCCCTTGTGCAAGGCATAGTTATCCTTGGCGATCTGTACGAATTGCCGATACATCAATACATCGGCGTAGGCTTGAGTGGTTTGCAGCGCGATGTTTTCCGAGGTCTGCAGAAAGTCGAAATAGCGGGCCAGGCCGCCATAGCCTTGCTCTTTGACCTGGTTATAGGTTTGCAGGCCGCTGAACAGGCTTTGATTGAGGTTTACGGTCCAGCCCTTGGTCGTATAGTGCTGCGAGGCGACGGTGTTCGGCGGATAGTCGAAGACTTGCCGGTTTCTTTCGTAGTTCAAGTCGACTGTTGGGTAGTAGTTCGCTTTCGCGGCGCGCACATCGTCTTCCGACGATCTGAAATCATGCAGTTTCGACAGCACTTCCGGGTTGTTCAATACCGCCAGGCCCACCGCTTCCCGCAGGGTGTAAGCGTGGCAGGCGCCAGACCAAGCGGCAGCCGCGGTCATTGCCAGTGATAAACGGATGATGCGCGTTGTCTGGTTCATCGGTCACTGCCCCTGGATTATGCAACTGCCGCAAATGCATTTTTTTTGCGTCCGACTATCCTTCTAAAGGAATAGTAGACGATTCCCTTTCTGGAGGAGGACAGATGGCATCGGTCGACGTCCTGACTCCTCCGGCCCCTGCGAGGTCCTTCAAATTTTCCAGAGCGATGGCTTGGCTCAGATGCCTGTCTCTGGCTTGCTGTTTGCTGGCGCAGCCTTTCCTGTCCGCCAGCACCCTTCCTTCGGAGCAAACTGTCGCCCGCTATGGGCCCAAGGCGCAAAAGCTGTTTCATCAATGGCAGTCTTTGCTGCAGTCTTTGGCCAATCATCCGGATGCCGAGGCGCTGAAAAACATCAATGTGTTTTTTAACCGGCGCATTCAGTATGCCGAAAACGAATCTGTATGGAATCAGGCCGATTATTGGGCGACGCCATTGGAAACCTTCGGCAAGGGCGCGGGAGACTGCAAAAGCTTCGTCATCAATAAATACGTGTCTTTTCGTCTATTGGGCATCGCGCCGCAAAAGCTGCGTTTGGTGTATGTCAAAGCCCAGATAGGCGGCGGAGTCAGCCACCTTACCCAGGCGCATATGGTGTTGGCTTATTATCCGACGCCTACTGCCGAGCCGCTGATTCTGGATAATTTGATCGACAGCATAGAGCCGGCTTCGCGGCGCCCGGATTTGATTCCGGTGTTCAGTTTCAATATGGAAAATATCGTAGTGGGCGGCAAGACCAGCAATGAGGTGGATAGACTTGGACGGTGGAAACAGTTGTTGACTAAATTAAAAGCTGAAGGCTTTGAATTTTGAGGCAATGCTCGTGAGCAAAAAAAAATTATCGTTGATCCAGCGCTTATCCGTATTGATCGGATTGGTTGTACTCCTTTCGATTGGGGGAGCTTTGATCGCTAATCTGCTGCATGCCCGCAGTTATCTGGAGCAGCAGCTGAATGCGCAGAGCGTCGATACCGCGCATGGCTTGGCGCTGATGCTGACGCAATATCATGCCGATCCGGTCATGGCGCAAACCTTGCTGAATTCCAGTTTCGATCAAGGGCATTTTTCCCTGATCCGCTGGGAAGGCGTGGACCGCAAAGCGCTGGTCAATCTGGCGTCGCCTCAGCCCGAAAGCGAGGTGCCGGGGTGGTTTCGCAGGCTTTTGCCGCTGGAGCCTTCTCCCGGCATGGCCCAGGTGTCCAATGGCTGGATGCAGGCCGGGCGGATCATCGTGCAATCGCAGCCCAACTACGCCTACCTCTCGCTGTGGCGCGGCGCCTTGCATACGGTGTACTGGTTGTGCGCAATCGGGATTGTCGCGGCCTTGATCGGCGCGTTGGACATTCGTCAGATGAAACGGCAGCTTTCCAGCGTGGTGCGGCAGGCTCAGGCCATCAGCGAAAGGCGCTTTCACAAGATTCCTATCCCCGGCATTCCGGATTTGGCGGAAGTGGCCTTGGCGATGAATCATATGGTGGATCGGCTGCAGCGCTATCTGGATGGTTTGCGCGACGAGTTGGACCTGATGCGGCAGAAAATCCTGACCGACAACTCAACGGGCTTGCCCAATCGGGAAGCATTTGAATTGCGCCTGGGGGGGCTTTTGAAAGAAGAGGAAGACCCCGTGCGCGGCTTTCTGTTCTTGGTCAGGGTGGCCAATCTGATGGAGCTGAACCAGAGGCTGGGCGGCAGCAAGACAGATGCCTTGCTCAAGTGTCTTGCGGACGATCTGTCGCAGCGCTGCCAGCCTCATCCCGGTTGGATGGCCACCCGCTTGCGCGGCGCCGATTTTGCGATGTTGTGTCCGGAGATCGATAGCCGCGAGGCGTGCAAGTTGGCCGATGAGCTATGCGCTTGCTGGGGCCGTTATCAGAGCATGGATTTGATAGACCGTCCCGGCGTGGCCAATCTGGCGATTGTGCCGTTCCATAGCGGAGATGGCCGTCATCAGTTGCTGACTCAGGCCAATCAGACGCTTTCCCTGGCGGAAGCGAAGGGGGGCAATGCTTGGGAAATGGATAGCCGCGCCGGAGCCGCGCCGGATGGCCTGCTGGATTTCAACTGGCAAAGCCTGTTTGACAGCATCCGTGACGACCATGCCCTGCGCTTGCGCTGGTATCCGGTTTGTCTTGCCGATGGATCCGTTGCCTGGCAGGAGGGCATGTTGTATCGGGTCCAGACCGAGCATTTGCCGCAAATGAGCGCGATGAGGCTGGTGGCGCATGCCTTGCGTCTGGGACGCAGCGCGGCATTGGATCTCAAAACGCTCGCGCTGGCCCTGCGCGAGGGGCCGGACGGGCGGCTGGCCATCAATGTTTCCCCTGCCTCCTTGAGCGCCTCTGATTTTCTGCCCCAGACCCAGCAGTTGCTGGGCAAGCATCCCAAACGCAGGATTCACTTCGAATTCGATGAGGCAGGTCTGGAAGATAATTGGCAGGCATTTGTCGCGTTTGCCCGCGGCGTCAGGGGAGCGGGGCATCGAGTCGCAGTGGAAATCCAGGGGCATAATATGGAGTTGGTCGCGCGGTTGCATGAGGCCGGAATCGATTATCTGGTTCTTGATCACTCGCTGACCCACAATATCCATCAGGACCAGGGGCGAGAGGCCCTGTTGCGTGGCATGCTGCGCATGGCAAGCCTGATGGTGGTGGAGTTGGAGGCAAAAGGCGTGGCCACGCCGCAAGACAAAGCCTCCTTGATCGAGATTGGCGTCCAGCTTTTGACGGGGCCTGCAGTAAAGTAACTGCCGTCAACGATTCGCAAGCTTTGGGCAGAGGGAAACGGGGGCGCTTGAGCGCCCCCGCTGCGTTTTTAGCCGGCTTTAGTCCGTGTGCAGCTGGCCGCTGCCCAGCAGCTTTTGAATGATGGCTTGGTCGCTTAGCAGCGAACTGCCCGAATGCGTCAGGTCCACTCCCTGCAATACGATCTGCGCCGTATCGGATGTCGGGCTATTGGCGTTGATGGCGCCATTCTCATTGACATGGACCACCGTGCTGACCGTGCCATTATTATTGACGGTGCTGAAATGCAGATAGTTGGCCAGATTGCCTATCGATGATGGATCCGCGCCATTGTGGCTGTCGCCTATTAATAGATCCCGTAAGTCCAGCACATCAGCAGGGGCGCCGGATTGAGTGGTCCCGGTATTGAATTGCTGGATGGTCTCCACGGAAGGTGTGCCCGCGTGGCCGTTGAACGAGGCCTCGAATTTGAAGGTTTCCACGCCTGCTATCGCCGTCACCGCGCTGCCGTGCGCCGCAAAGACCTGCATCTGGCTGACCGTGTTGCTGTGGCCATAGCTGTCTGTCGCCGTGGCGGTGATGGTCACATCCGGCGCATTGGCGGGTGTGGCGATGGCGAGATCGACATTGCCCTGGGCATAAGCGGCCGTCACCGAGGCGGTCGAGCCAGTGATGCTGCCATCGCTATGCACGGCCGAGGTGGTGCTGGCGCCGGCTTCGCTGACGACGATGCTGGCATAACCATGATTGGCCAGGCTGTTGGCATCGAGCCCCACCGTGGCCTGTTCTTGATGGTTGCTGCCGGGCTCGCCCAGCGTGATTTGCGGCATCCCTAACGGGGTGTAGCTGCCCGAAGCATTTAGCGAAACATTTCCCGCGCCATCCGTCACGGTAGCCGCCACAGTGGCCGCTTCGCTTGCGCTCCCAAGCGGCAGATAGACCACGCCGTTCTGGTAGGCATAGACGGTGCCGCTGCCATCGACCAATTGGCCGTTGGCGTTCAGCGCCAGACTGATCTGGCTGGCGCCTTCCGTCACCGTCAGGCTGCCGTGGTTGTTCAGCGCCTGCTGATCATTGCTGTCCAGCGTCACGCTGCCGACCAGGGTGTTGGACGACAGCGTCAGCGGCGTCGGCGTGGCGCCGGCCGGCGCGCCCGCCGGCGTCAGGCCGACCTGCAGCACGGCGTTGCCGCCCTGATCCCAAAACACGATCTGGATGGCGTGCAGATTGCCGGCGGTGGCGCCGAGGGTCAGCGCCACATCGTGCTCGGTTTGCGCCTCATTGCCGGCGAACTGGCTGACCACCTGGCCGTCGACGATGATCTGGAAACCGTCGTCGGCGTTGACATTGAGGGTGTAATTGCCGGCGGCGGCGCTGAAGGCGCCGTTCAGGGTCAGGATCGATTGGGTGGTGACGCCGTAACCGCTGGC
>NZ_JAUCGU010000055.1:0-9070 GCF_059916625.1 Chromobacterium sp. CCUG 76385 | reverse complement strand
GAGCTGCACATCAAGCCGAACAAGGATGCGACGTATGCGCCGGTGGCGATGGTGCTGGCGGAGTCGCAGCGATTGGGATTGACGAAGCTGGGGATAGTGGGATCGGAACAGTTCCTGCAGTAACATTCACATTGATTGATGCCTATGGCATGATTGGGTGATGGCAAGCGGCCCGGAGCGGGCCGCTTGCTTTGTCCGGGAAGGTGATATTCTTCCGAACCTCAATAATAAAAGCCAGGGAAGCCGGCGCTGCTGGCAGCTGTCGCCGGAGAATGAACATATATGAACACACGTCTTTGTCTGACCGCTCTGATCCTGCTGCCGCTCGCCGCTTGCGGCGACGGACATGCCGAGAATGCGAGCGCCAAAGCCGCCTCGGCGCCGGTGGCGCGCCGTTTGAGTTCCGCCGATGTGGTGCGGGCCGAGGTGCGTCCGCTGGCGGCGATCATTTCTTTTACCGGTTCGCTCAACGCCTTGAGCAGCAGCGCCATCTCGTCCGAGGTGGACGCCAGCGTGCGCGAAGTGCGCGTGCGCGAGGGCGAGCCGGTCCGTCGCGGCCAGCTACTGGCGGTGCTGGATACCGAAGCGCTGGCGCAATCGGTGGAGGAGCAGAGCGCTCAGCTGGACAATTCCAAGTCGCGCCTCAAGCTGGCCAAAGTCAAGCTGGACAAGCAGCGCGAGCTGCTGGGCAAGGGCTTTATTTCGCAGATCGCCTATGACGAGCTGGAAAGCGATTACAAGGTGAAAGAGGGCGAGCTGCGCGCGCAGGCGGCGCAATTGGCGCGGGCGCAGCGCCAGCTGGCCGACGCCCAGGTCAAGTCTCCGATAGACGGCGTGATTTATGAACGCAAGATCAACCCCGGCGAGGTGGCCAGCCGCAATATGAAGCTGTTTTCGGTGGCAGACCTTTCCGTGCTGGAAATCGCGGCTACCGTGCCGTCGCGCCTGGTGGCGCAGGCCAAAGTCGGCATGAGCGCTACTTTCAATGTCGATGGCGCCGGCCAGCCGTTGCATGGCGAGGTGGTGCGCATCAATCCGGTGGCGATACCGGGAACCCGCAGCTTCACGCTGTTTATTCGGGTCAAGAACCCGGATGGCCGTTTGAAGGTCGGGCAGTTCGCCAAGGGCGGCGTGGTGCTGCAGGAAGTCAAAGACAAGGTCGTGGTCCCGCTTTCCTCGGTGCGGGACATTGACGGCCAGCCATGGGTGCTGGTGGCGGAAAAAGGCCGTCTGGCCAAACGTCCAGTCACGGTGGCATTGCGCGCCGAGGCGGACCGCCAGGTGGCGATCAGCGGCGTTGCGCCGGGCGAGCGCGTGGTCGTCGGCGAGTTGCTGGGCAGCAAGGCCGGCGACGCCGTCAGCCTGCCGGCTGGCCGGGCATAAGGAGCGCGCCATGTGGCTGACCCGCGTAAGCGTGCGCAATCCGTACTTCGCCGCCGTCCTGATGATGACGCTGATGGTGTTGGGCCTGTTCTCCTGGCAGAAGCTGGCGGTGGAGGAAATGCCCGATGTCCGGTTGCCGATGGCGGTGGTGTCCACGCCGTATTCCGGCGCCTCGCCCGAGGTGGTGGAGAGCGAGGTCAGCAAGCCGCTGGAAGAAGCGCTGAATACTGTCAACGGCATCAAGGAAATCCGCTCTTATTCGTCTGAGGGCAATTCTTTTGTCGTAGCGGAATTCGAACTGTCGGTGGACCCCATCATCGCGGTGCAGAATGTCCGCGACAAGGTGGCGTCGGTGCAGGGGCAGTTCCGCCGTGAAATCGGCACGCCCTCGGTTTCGCAGGTTGACCCTAACGACAACCCCATGCTGTCGATCTCGCTGACCTCCAATCAGACCCGCCCGCGCGAACTGAGCAGCTGGGTCGAGAACGTGTTGAAGAAGCGGCTGCAGATGGTGGAGGGCGTCGGCGACGTCAATTTGATCGGCGCGGTGCGCCGCGAAATCCGCATCGACATCGACCCGGTGCGGCTGGAAGGCTCCGGCCTGGCGTTGACCGATGTGGCCGACGCCATCAAGGCGGCCAATCAGGATTTCCCGGCCGGCAATGTGTCCACCTCGCAAAAGGAATGGGCGATCCGCGTCTCCGGCAAGCTGAAATCGGCCGATGATTTCGCCGCGCTGGCGATCGGCTATCGCAACGGCACGCCGATCCGCCTGGATGATATCGCCACGGTGTCCGATACCGAAGCCGAGCAGGACAGCGTTTCGCTGATCAACGGCCAGCCGGGGCTGGGCATAGATATCAAGGCGGCGCGCGGCTCCAACGAAGTGGCCGTGGCCGACGGCGTCAAGAAGCTGCTGGCGGAGCTGAAGCCGCAGATGCCCGCCGGCACCAAGCTGCGCTATACCTATGACTCGGCGGAGGATGTGAAGAAAGCCCTGCACAGCGTGGAGTCCATGTTGCTGGAAGGGGCCGGGCTGACCATCCTGATCGTATTCCTGTTCCTGGGCAGCTGGCGCAGCACCGTCATCACCGGGCTGACGCTGCCGGTGGCGCTGGTCGGCACCTTGTTCGCGATCCAGATCATGGGCTTTACGCTGAACATGCTGACGTTGCTGGCCCTGTCGCTGTCCATTGGCCTGTTGATCGATGACGCCATTGTGGTGCGCGAGAATATCGTGCGCCATGTCGCGCTGGGCAAGAGCCATTATCAGGCGGCGCTGGATGGCACCAACGAAATCGGCCTGGCTGTTTTGGCCACCACCTTGACGGTGGTGGCGGTGTTCCTGCCGGTTGGTTTCATGGGCGGCGTGATTGGCCGCTTCTTCCATCAGTTTGGCCTGACCGTCGCGGTGGCGGTGCTGATTTCGATGTTCGTCAGCTTTACGCTGGACCCGATGTTGTCGTCGATCTGGCACGACCCGCACCATCACGGCGACAAGCATCGCGGGCCGCTGGGCCGGATGCTGGACTGGTTCGAGATGTCGCTGGACAGGCTGTCTGATCGTTACGCGCTGCTGATCCGCTGGGTGCTGGGCCACCGCAAGACCGTGCTGGCGCTGGCGCTGGGCTTTACCGTGGCCAGTTTCATGCTGGTGCCGATGATAGGCGGCGAGTTCGTGCCGGAGCGCGACAGCGGCAAGATCAACGTGGTGTATCAGACCGCGCCTGGCTCATCGCTGGAATACACGGCGCAAAAGGGCAAGGAGCTGGCAGACTCTCTGGCTGGCATCAAGGAGATCCAGACGGTTTCCTTGAATGTCGGTGCCGGCAATTTCGGCGCCGGCAAGAATGATGGCAACCTGACCATTGATGTCGGCGACAAGCATTCGCGCCGGCGCAGCCTGCATGAAGTGATCGCAGACGTCCGCAAGCACGTGCAGCCGGTGGCCGGCGTGCTGATCAAGGCGGTGGCCAATGACGAGCAGCAGGGCAAGCCGATTTTCATCGGCCTGCGCGGCTCCAATCTGACCGAGCTGGACGAGGTGTCGCGCGAGGTCATGGCGCGCATCGCCAAGGTGAAGGGCGTCAAGGACATCGAATCCAACCTGACCGAAGGCGATCCGTCGCTGAGCCTGACCCTGCGCCGCGATGCCGCCTTAAGCCTGGGAGTCGATCTGAATCGGGTGGGCAATCTGCTATCCATGCTGCTGGCCGGCAATGTGGTGACCACCTGGGAAGCGCCGGACGGCGAGAACTACGATGTGCGGCTGCGGGTGCCCAAGGGCGAGCGGCGCCAGGAGCTGCTGGACCAGCTGAAAGTGGCCGGCAACGCGGATCAGCATGGCGGGGCGCAGATGGTGCCGCTGTCCACGCTGATCGAAACGCGGCAGGGCGTCAGCCCGCGTCAGATCAAGCGCACCAATATGATGCGCGAGATCAGCATCATGGCCAACGTCGAGGGGCGCGACGTCGGCTCGGTGATGGCCGATGTGGACAAGGCGATCAAAGACATGCAGCTGCCGCAAGGCGTGCAGCGCATGCATCGCGGCCAGCAGAAGGATATGGAAGAAACGGTCAGCAATGCGCTGCGCGCGCTGGGCCTGGGCGTGATCTTCATCTACCTGATCCTGGCGGCGCAGTTCCGCAGCTTCACCATGCCGGTCACCATCATGATGGCGCTGCCGCTGGCTTTTGGCGGCGTGTTTGTCGCTTTGTTCCTGTGGGGATCGACGCTGAACATGTTCTCCATCATCGGCATCATCATGTTGATGGGCCTGGTGGCGAAGAACGGCATCTTGCTGGTGGACTTCATCAATCGGGCGCGGCTGGACGGCATGGCGCGCGAGGACGCGATTGCCGAGGCCGGCCGGGTGCGGCTGCGTCCCATCATGATGACCAGCCTGGCGATGATTTTCGGGATGCTGCCGCTGGCGCTGGGCACCGGCGATGGCTCGGAAAGCAACCGGCCGATGGCTCATGCCATCATCGGCGGCCTGACCACTTCGACCCTGCTGACCTTGCTGGTGGTGCCGGTGGTGTACACCTATCTGGATGGCTTGCGCAGCCGGATTCGCAGGCTGCTGGGCAGGGGCAAGGAACAGCTGACGCTGAAAACGGAGTCCAGCAATTAAGCCGTGAGCCGGTAGGTCCGGCTCACGCGGCTTGCGTTATTTCTTGGCAGGGGCGACGCAGTCGTTGCCGTCGAAACTGACTGAGATCACGGTGTGGTCGCGCGGGTCGACAACAAAGTTGGTGGTGCAGCTGTAGTAGACCGAACCACCGCCGCTGACGCTCCATGGGTAGTAGAAGCCGTTGCCCTGTATCGGCATTTCCTGGCTGTAGGCGGTGCGGTAGGTGTAGAGCAGCTTGCCGTTGGGCATGGTCATCTGCGCGGTGGGCGCGCCCCAGCTTGCCAGCAGCTCGTTGGCGTCCCGCCCTTGCCAGGAATAAACCTTCTGGGCATAACCCTGCTGGGTTGCGCAGCCGGCCAATGCGGCCATGGCGATGCAGGCGGCGATGAGGGTAGCGGTTTTCATGTGCGTAGCCTCGTGTAAATAGAGTGTATTCATTATTCATTGTCATGGCATGATGTTTCGAGCGCATGTCGCATGCCATGAACGGCCTGTTTTAACGATGGCGATGTTATGTCTGGATGTCAATTGTCGATGTCTTGCACGGCAATGGAGTGTGTTAACAAGCGTGTGAAAACACGCCAATACAGCGGGGATCACCCGCGATCATGATCGGCGGCCTTGCCGCCGGTCGAGGGGAAACCAGGCTTGGCAAAAAAAACGGATGCCCACATCCGGACAAGCCTGACAACAAAGGAGGAGATCATGCGCCTGAAAAAAACTCTCGCGATGGCCATGATGTTGGGTAGCCTGCTGCCCGCCGCTCATGCGGAGAAGGTGCTGCATGTGGCATTCAACGCGCCCGAAACGGGCTTCGACCCGGCCAAGGTGTCGGATGTGTATTCAGCGGCCGTGATCGAGCATATCTATGATCCGCTGCTGACCTTCGATTACCTGGCCCGTCCGGTCAAGGTGATACCCAATGTCACCACCGCCATGCCCACGGTCAGCGCCGACGGCCTGACCTATACCTTCCATCTGAAGAAGGGCATCTATTTCGCGCCGGACCCGGCCTTCAAAGGCAAGAAGCGCGAATTGACCGCGGCCGACTATGTCTATTCCATCAAGCGCTTGTCCGATCCGACCGTGGCTTCGCCGCTGAGCGACACCTTCACCAACAAGCTGGTGGGGTTGGCCGAGTTGGTCAAAAAGGCCGGCAACGGAAAGCTGGACTACGACACGGTGGTAGAGGGCGTGAAAACCCTGGACCGCTACACCTTGCAGCTGAAGTTCAAGCAGCCGTTCCCGTCGCTGCCATATGTGCTGGCGGGCAGCTGGGTGGAGGGGCAAGCGCGCGAAGTGATGGAAGCTTACGGCGATAATAGCAACGCCCACCCGGTAGGCACCGGTCCTTACATGCTGAAGGACTGGAAACCGGGCAATAGCATGACCCTGGTGCGCAATCCTAACTTCCGTCAGGAAAACTTCAATTATCAAGTGGGCGCGGACGCCAAGGACCAGAAGATCGCGCGCGATATGAACGGCAAGCGCTATCCGCAGATAGACCGCATCGAAGTGGCGGTGATTCAGGAAGAGCAGCCGACCTGGCTGGCCTTCAAGAGCGGCGAACTCGATGCGCTGGCCGGCAATCCCAGCATCCCGCAGCCTCTGATCCGCGAAGTGCTGCGCATGGATCCCAGCAATCCGGCGCGAGCGGAGTTGAAGTCCGAGTATCGCGAGCGCGGCATTCAATTGAGCCGAAGCCTGGAGGAGGGGATCACCTTCTATGCCTTCAATATGAAGGATCCAGTGGTTGGGGGCTATGGCAAGGACAGAATCGCTCTGCGCCGAGCCATTTCCATGGCATTCAACAACGCGGAAACCATACGCGATATTCGGCGCAACCAGGCGGTGCAGATGCAGTATATCGTTCCGCCCAATGTGTCTGGCCACAACCCGAATTTCCGCGGAGCCTATCCATTCAACCCGCCCTTGGCCAACGCCCTGCTCGATCAGGCCGGCTACAAGGTTGGAGCGGACGGCTACCGCCAGCAGCCCGATGGCAAACCGCTGACGGTTGACTATCTGGCAGGTCCGACTGCCATCGATAAACAGTGGGACGAGTACTGGCAGAAAGCTTTTGACCGTATCAAGGTCCGGGTCAACTTCCGAGTGATGCAGTGGAACGAGCAGGTCAAGGCGTTGCGTGATTGCAAATATGGACTGGTAGGCGGCGCCTGGAGTGCTGATTATCCGGATGGCGACAACTTCACCCAACTGCTCTACGGGCCGAATACCGGCGGCAGCAATTACTCATGCTATCAATCTTCCCGCTATGACCGCCTCTACGAGCAATCCCGTGTTTTGCCGGATGGACCGGAGCGCAACCGGCTGTACGACGAGATGAACAAGGTGGTGATGGGCGATACCCCGTGGATGTTCAGCGATATCCGTTACGCCAACGGCGTCGCGCAACCCTGGGTGCGTGGCTTCAAGGTCCATCCTAACTTCAACGCCATCTGGCGCTTCCTGGACGTGCAGAAGTAAGCGGAAAGCGAGGAGAAAAACATGTCCGCATTCATCATCCGCCGGCTGCTGCAAATGATCCCGACCCTGTTCGGGGTGATGCTGCTGGTTTTCATCTTGTTCTCGCTGGTAGGCGGGGACCCGAGCCTGGTGCTGGCCGGCAAGCACCTGACGCCGGAAGTGCTGGCCAATATCCGCGCGCAGCTGGGTCTGGACAAGAGCCTGCCTGAGCAATTCCTGGTATTTGTGCATCAGGTGCTGACGCTGGATTTCGGGACCTCCTGGTCCACCCAGCAGCCCGTTTCCGACATCATCGGCAGCCGCGTCGGCCCGTCGTTGACGCTGAGCGGCGCCATGCTGGTGGTCGATCTCTTGATCGCCATTCCGCTGGCCGCGTTGGTGGCTTATTACCGCGGCGGGCTGACCGACCACATCGTCACCATCATCTGCACCGTGGCGATGTCGATCAGCGCGCTGATCTACATCATTGCCGGGCAATACCTCCTGGCGTTCAAGCTGGGCTGGTTTCCGGTGCGCGGCTGGGGCGATTCCGTCTGGACCAATCTTTTCCTGTATGTGCCGCTGCCGCTGCTGATGGGCCTGATGGTGTCGTTGGGGCCGGACATCCGCTTCTACCGCAGCTTCTTTGTCGAGGAGCTGGGCCAGGACTATGTGCGCACCGCGCGCGCCAAGGGTCTGTCCGAGCGCCAGATCATGCTGAAGCATGTGCTGCGCAATGCGCTGATTCCGGTGGTGACCAGCATCATGATGTCGCTGCCGTATCTGCTGCTGGGCGCGCTGGTGCTGGAAAGCTTCTTCGGCATCCCCGGCATGGGCAACGAGGTGATCCAGGCGGTCAACAAGAGCGACTTCCCGGTGATCAAGGCCATCACCATCTACATCGCCATCGCCACCATGGTGTTCAACCTGTTGGGCGACCTGGTCTACAAGTGGATCGATCCGCGCGTGCAACTGAAGTAAGCGGAGGAGAACAATCATGACGACATTGCAGAATACCGTTGGCGCGGTGGCGGAAGCGCCGTCCCGTAGCCTGTGGAAGCTCGGTTGGCAGCGCCTGAAGCGCAACAGGGTGGGCCTCATTTCTTTATGGATCGTGCTGGTCTATCTGCTGATTTCGGTAGGCGGCTGGTTCAATCTGGTGGGCGGGCACTGGGCCGATGAGATCGGCGTGCCGTACGCGCCGCCGAGTTGGGTGAGCGAATCCGCTGATGACGTGCTGCCGCCGGAGGCTGCGGCCAAGGCCACGGCGGCGCCCATCATCTCCTTGAGTCGCGCCGAGGATCCGATCGGCAAAGAGCTGGCCGAGGCCGAGAAGCACGTGGCCGAATATGCCGACCATACGCCGCCGCGGCTGGAGAAGTTGCCATTCGGCGGCGACTTGCAGGGCCGGGATGTCATCCAGAAAACCTTGAAGGGCACCTCCACCTCCATCTTCGTCGGCGTGTTCGGCGCGGTGTTTTCGCTGCTGATCGGCTGCGCGCTGGGCGCGGTGTCCGGCTACTTCGGCGGCAAGACCGACGATTTCCTCAACTGGTTCTACAGCGTGTTCACCTCGGTGCCGGACATGCTGCTGCTGCTGTCTTTCGCAGCCGTGTCCGGCCGCGGCATCACCACCATCATCTCGGTGATGGCGCTGACCAGCTGGACCGGCACCTACCGCCTGGTGCGCGCCGAATATCTGAAGCTGAAAGGCCGCGAATACGTGCAGGCCGCCGACGCCATCGGCGCCGGCAGCGGCCGCAAGATGTTCATCCACATCCTGCCCAATATCTCCCATCTGCTGCTGGTGCAGTTTTCCCTGCTGACCGTGGCGCTGATCAAGTACGAGGCCATTCTGTCCTTCCTCGGTTTCGGCGTGGGCGTGCGCGAGGTGAGCCTGGGCTCGATGCTGGCGGAAGCGCCGACCGAGCTGATCCAGGGCTATTGGTGGCAGATGCTGGCGGTGACTATCGCCATGTCGGTGCTGGTGACGGCGTTCAGCCTGCTGGTGGACGCCCTGCGCGACGCGCTGGACCCGCGCGCGGCGGCGAAGTGAGCGGGACGAGGAGAAAGCAATCATGAGCAATC
>NZ_JAUCGU010000054.1:0-9119 GCF_059916625.1 Chromobacterium sp. CCUG 76385 | reverse complement strand
GGCGCGCGAAACGCCTCGATTCGGCGCAAAACGCATCCCGGCGCGACCGCTCACCAAACGTCAACAGCCCCTAGCGTGGCTTAACAAATCTATCGTCCCGCTATCCCGCGCGAGGACTATGTTCAAAATTGGCATGTATTTTGCAAGTCATCGCGGGTGTGGGCGGGATGTCACAGCGCGCGGAAACATCTTGTTGCAGATTTTTTGGACGGCGACATTGGCCTGAAGAATGGATAGCAAGTGGTACTGTAGATTGTATGCAATTGAACAATGCTCATATTCAAGTGTTCGCAATCGGTGCTGGCGCAGGGTGTCGCATGTTCGGATGTGAATAAAAGACATGGACAATATGACTGAAATGTAAAAGTGGCAGTAGAGGGCAAAGAGTTTGCCCAATGGTAGCGGCTGGAAAAATTCCACCTGAAGGTTTTGGTATAAAATTCAATAAAATCAATTGGATATTTGAATTTAAATGAATTTCTCCGGCGGCGGATTTTACCGGTCTTCGTAATTGACAGTCGATTGGATACATGGTGATAATCGGTTCGCCTGTCGGACAGAAGCCAAAATCAAGGCCCGCGGCAGGCAAACAGAACAGGCAGCAGTCAATAAGAGGGAATACCCCCGCAAGCTGCCGGCAGACAAACAGAGGAGATCTCCAAACGTGGACATATTTCTGCAACAAATCCTGAACGGCCTCGTTCTGGGTAGCATCTACGCGCTGATCGCGCTGGGCTACACCATGGTGTACGGGATCATGGGACTGATCAACTTCGCCCACGGCGAAGTGGTGATGTTCGGCGCCATGGTCACCATCACCGTCATCACCACGCTGATGGGCATGGGCATCAATCTTCCGGGGCCGGCCCTGGTGTTGATCGGGCTGTTGGTGGCGGTGCCAGCCTGCATGCTGCTCGGCTTCACCATCGAGCGCGTCGCCTACCGGCCGCTGCGCGGCAAGCAGCGCCTGGCGCCGCTGATCACCGCCATCGGCGTTTCCATCGTGCTGCAGCAAGTCGCCATCCTGATCTGGGGCCGCAACTACATTCCGTTCCCGCAGATACTGGACCATGACGTGGTGTCCATCTTCGGCGCCAGCATCACCAAGCTGCAAATCCTGATCATCGTGCTGTGTCTGGCCATCATGGCCGGCCTGCTCTTGATGGTGGAAAAGACCAAGCTGGGCCGCGCCATGCGCGCCACCAGCCAGAATCCGGCCGTGGCCGGCCTGATGGGCGTCAACGTCAACCACATCATCTCCGCCACCTTCGTCATCGGCTCCGGCCTGGGGGCGATCGCCGGCGTGATGGTGGCCACCAACTACGAACAGGCCCACTACTACATGGGCTTCATGATCGGCCTGAAGGCCTTTACCGCCGCGGTGCTGGGCGGCATCGGCAACCTCGGCGGCGCGGTGGCGGGCGGCATTCTGCTGGGCATCATCGAAAGCCTGGGCGCCGGCTATATCGGCACGCTGACCGGCGGCTTCCTCGGCTCCAACTATCAGGACATCATCGCCTTCATCGTATTGATCATGGTGCTGATCTTCCGTCCGTCCGGCTTGCTGGGCGAAAAAATGGCCGACCGCGCCTGATCCGGAGGAGAGAGACATGAATCTGAATACTCTGGATATCAAGAAGAAGATGGCCTTGTTCGCCCTCAGCGCGGTGGCGCTGCTGGTGCTGCCCTTTGTCGTGGGCGGCGCGCTGGGCAACTCCTGGGTGCGCATCATCGACTTCGCCTTGCTGTACGTGATGCTGGCGCTGGGTTTGAACATCGTGGTGGGTTTCGCCGGCCTGCTGGACTTGGGCTTCATCGCCTTCTACGCGATAGGCGCCTATACCTACGCCTTGCTCAGTTCGCCGCATTTCGACATCCACTGGCTGTTCTTCCTGACGATTCCGCTGGGCGCGGCGCTGGCCTCGCTGGGCGGGGTGCTGCTGGGGACGCCGGTGCTGCGGCTGAAGGGCGATTATCTGGCCATCGTGACGCTGGGCTTCGGCGAGATCGTGCGCATCTTCATGAACAACCTGAATGCGCCGATCAACATCACCAACGGTCCGCAGGGCGTCAACCTGATCGACCCGATCCACATCGGCGACGTTTCGCTGGGCAGAACCATAGAGCTGTTCGGCCTCAGCTTCCACAGCGTCTATCTCTATTACTACCTGTTCCTGGCGCTGACTGTGGGCGTGGTGATCATGGCTTTCCGCCTGCAGCACTCCCGCATCGGCCGCGCCTGGGTGGCGCTGCGCGAGGATGACATCGCCGCCGCGGCGATGGGCATCAATATCCGCAACATCAAGCTCTTGGCCTTCGGCCTGGGCGCGCTTTCCGGCGGCGTGGCCGGCGGACTGTTCGCGTCCTTCCAGGGCTTTGTGTCGCCGGAATCGTTCAGCCTGCTGGAATCCATCATGATCCTGGCCATGATCGTGCTGGGCGGCATGGGCCATATCCCGGGCGTGATCCTGGGCGCGGTGGTGCTGACCATTGCCCCGGAAATCCTGCGCGACGTGATCGGCCCGCTGCAGATGAAGACCTTCGGCCGCATGATCGTGGACCCTGAAAACGCCCGCATGCTGCTGTTTGGCTTGGCGATGGTAGTGATGATGCTGGTCCGTCCGGAAGGGATGTGGCCGTCCAAGCGCCGCAAGGCTGAATTCCAGCATGCAAAAGAAGAAGCGGCTGCGCAGAAAGGTTAATCATGGCTGAAGTTTTGCTGAAAATCGAAGGCATCCATAAGCGCTTCGGCGGCCTGCACGCGCTGAGCGACGTGGGCCTGAGCATCAACAAGGGTGAAATCTACGGTTTGATCGGCCCCAATGGCGCCGGCAAGACCACGCTGTTCAATGTGTTGACCGGCCTCTATGTGCCGGACGAGGGCAAGTTCGAGTTTGCCGGCCACAACCTGTTCCAGCAGAAGCCCCATGTGGTGGTGGCGGCCGGCATCGCGCGGACCTTCCAGAATATCCGGCTGTTCGCCGAGATGACGGCGCTGGAAAACGTGATGGTGGGTCGCCACATCCGTTCCAAGGCCGGCGCCTTGGGCGCCGTGCTGCGCGACAAGGGCACCATGGCCGAGGAGCGCGACATCGAGGCCAAGGCCTGGGCGTTGCTGGAGTATGTCGGCATTGCCGATGTGGCGAATGAGCGCGCGCGCAACCTGTCCTACGGCCACCAACGCCGTCTGGAGATCGCCCGCGCGCTGGCCACCGAACCCAAGCTGCTGGCGCTGGACGAGCCGGCGGCCGGCATGAACCCGAAGGAAACCGAAGAGCTGAAGGCGCTGATGAGCAAGGTCCGCGCAGATGGCGTCACCGTGCTGTTGATCGAGCACGACGTCAAGCTGATGATGGGCCTGTGCGACCGCATTGCGGTGCTGGATTACGGCAAGAAAATTGCCGAAGGCGTGCCGGAAGAAGTGCGCCGCAATCCTAAAGTGATCGAAGCCTATCTGGGAGCGGCCCACGCATGAGCATTCTGGAAGTCAAAAACCTGCAAGTGGCCTATGGCGGCATTCAGGCAGTCAAGGGGATCGATTTTCACATCAACCAGGGCGAGCTGGTCACGCTGATCGGCGCCAACGGCGCGGGCAAGACCACCACGCTGAAGACCCTGGTGGGCATGGTGAAGAAGTCCGGCGGCAATATCGTTTACGACGGCAAGGATGTGGCGTCCATTCCGTCTTATGATTTTGTTCGCCATGGCCTGGCCATGGTGCCGGAAGGCCGCGGCGTATTCGCCAAGCTGACGGTGGAGGAAAACCTGCAAATGGGGGCCTACTACCGCGATGACAAGGCTGCTATCCAGAACGAGATCGAACACGTCTACGAGCTGTTTCCGCGGCTGAAGGAGCGCCGGCTGCAGCTGGCCGGCACCCTGTCCGGCGGCGAGCAGCAGATGGTGGCGATGGGCCGCGCCATGTTGTCCAAGCCCAAGCTGCTGTTGCTGGATGAGCCGTCCATGGGCCTCGCGCCCATCATCGTCGAGAAGATCTTCGAGATCATCCAGATGATCGCCAAGCAGGGCGTGACCATGCTGCTGGTGGAGCAGAACGCCAAGCTGGCGCTGGAAGTGTCGCAGCGCGGCTACGTGATGGAAAGCGGCCGCATCACCATGAGCGGCAACGCCAGAGAACTGCTGGACGACCCGCGCGTGCGCAACGCCTATCTGGGCGAATAAGCGCTGCCTTCCCACCGAAACCCCCCCGGCTTCGCCCGCGGGGGTTTTATTATTTCCGTTCGCCCCGGAGCGGTAGCCGGTAGAGGTCGACCTGGCCGATGGCATCCAGAAAATCGGCGTCGTGGGAGATCAGCAGCATCGCGCCCGGGTAATGCTGCAATACGTCGATGACGTGCTGGCGGGTGATGAGGTCCAGATTATTGGTCATCTCGTCCAGAATCAGCAGCGCGGGAGGACGGGCGGCGATCAGCGCCAGCGACAGCCGGGCTTTTTCTCCTCCAGACAGCGTGGCCACGTCGGCTTCCACCGCCGCGTCGTCGCGGAACAGGAAATCGCTGAGAAAGTGGCGCAAGCGCTGCGGCGGCCAGCCTGCCGCGCATCGGCGCAGCGTTTCCAGAACCGAGACGCCTGGGCGCAGCGTGGCGTAATGCTGGTCCAGATAGCCGATTCGGGCCGGCGTCAGCCAGTCGCCGCCCAGCCGGCGCGCCGGCTCGATGCCGGCGATGGCGCGCGCCAGCGTGGATTTCCCCGAGCCATTGCCGCCGGCCAGCGCCAGCCTTTCTCCGCGCGCCAGCCGCAGGTGGATGCCGTCGAGCACGGGCTGTTGGTAGCCGACGCTGCCGTCGCTGATCTGCAACACCAGGCCCGTCGCGCGTTCGCCTTCTGTCAGCTGAAAGCGCGGCGCGATGCGTTCCGGCAGGCGCAGGGACGAGAGCCGGTCGTTCAGTTCGCGGCGCTGCTCGGCCAGTTCCGCCTGCTTGCGGCCGGCCGTGGTGTTGCCGCGCCCCAGTTTGGTGGGCGATTTGATCGTGGCCCACTTGCGTTCGGCGATGCTGCGCGCGCCGCGCTCGCGGGCCTTCCCGGCGCGCTCCTGCTCGCGCATGCGGGCTTGGTGCGTCGCTTCCTGCTCCCGTTTCAGGCAGGCGCGTTCTCTTTCCAGCGCGGCGCGCTGTTGTTCCCGCTCGCGCAGAAAATCGGCGTAGCGGCCCGAGAAGATTTCGATCTGGCCATCGCTGATATGCCAGATGCTGTCGCAGACTTCATCCAGCAGCGCCAGGTCGTGCGTCACCAGCGCGATGGCGCCGCTAAAGTTGCGCAGCATGCGGCTCAGGGCGCGGCGGTTGCGGGTATCGAGATGGTTGCTCGGTTCGTCCAGCAGCAACAAGTCGGGCTGGCCCGCCAGCGCCTGGCTCAAGGCTTGATTGACGCGTTGGCCGCCGCTGAGCTCGTGGTATCGCTCCACGATTTGCGGCAGGTAGCCGATGCGCGCGGCCTCGGCGCGGAGGATGCGGCCGGGCTCGGACGGCAGTTCGCCCTGCAGCATTTTCAGCAGTGAAGACTTGCCGCTGCCGTTGGCGCCGACGATGCCTATGCGTTGGCCCCAATCGATTTGCGCGTGGAAGTTGGAAAAGCAGGTTTTGTGCGGGAAGGCAAGGCTGAGGCCTTGCAGTTGCATGATGGGCATGAGAAATCTCGCGTCAGGGAGGTGTCGAGTGCCGCTTGGGCGGCTACCGGCCCCGTATGGGGCATTACGCGAGAAGGTGGCTCATGTTTAAGGATTCCAATGAAATGTCCGGCTATTTTTTCAAAAATAGCCGGTTTTGGCAAGGCGCGGCCGTCAAGACGAGCTTATTGCTTCTTTTCCGCCGCCTTGTCTTCGATTTTGGCCTTGCATGCCGGGGAGAGTTTTTCCTTGTTTTCAATCAGGCAGGCCTTGATCTGCTCGCGGCCTTTCTTGCCTGCGCACAGCTTTTGCGCGTCGTCCTTGCAGGGGGTGTCGCTGGAGGCGAAGGCGGAAGCGGCGAAGCCCAGCGCGCAGAGTGCGATCAGCAATTTTTTCATTTTGGCGGTCCTTATGTTGTTGATTGAGGCGAAAGTGCCCGTAAGCGCATATGCGGCTAATGGACGCGCTATTTTGTTCAGCGCATGCTGATAGCTCAAGTAAATGTGTATTAAAGATTTTGCTTTTGGCATACAAATCTACAAGGTTTTGCCAGCACCGGTTATCCTGGCCGGTATCTGAATCCTCTGAAAATGACTATGGAATTGGTGCGTGGTGCTCGTCTGTCGTAAGCTTGCGCGCACCGCTTCTTGCGCAAGGAAGAATATGTATAGCCTTACGGTCTTGTGGCACCAATTGCTGGGCGCCTTGTTGCTGCCTCCGCTGATTTATCTGCTGCCCATTGTGTTGGGCGCGCTGCTGCTTAGGCGTTGCCGTCTTTGGGGCTGTGGCTTGCTGGCCTTGGGCGTCGTGCTGGGATATCTGTTGTCCATCCCGCAAACGGCGATGTGGCTTGCCCGCCATGTCGAGCGTTACCCCGTGGTCGGCGCAGCGCAGTTGCAAGCGGTTGAGGCCATCGTGGTGCTGGGCGGCGGCAAGAAGCCGGCGCCGGAGTATGGCCGCAATGAGCCGGCAGCCGACACGCTGGCCAGGTTGCGCTATGGCGCTTATCTGGCGCGGCAGACGGGCAGGCCGCTCTTGGTGACCGGCGGCGCGCCGTTGGGCGGCGAGCCCGAGGGCGAGGTGATGGCGCGCACGCTGCGCGAGGATTACGGCCTGACGCCGCGCTGGGTGGAGAGCCGCTCGAACACCACCTTGGAAAATGCGCAATTTTCGGCCGCGCTGCTGCGGCGCGATCATGTCCAGCGGATTGCGTTGGTGAGCCAGGGCTGGCATCTGGCGCGGGCGGTGCCGTTTTTTGAACGGCAGGGCTTGAGCGTGCAGCCGGCGCCGACCGGCTTCATCCGCTACGATGGCGGCGGCGTGTTCTGGTGGATACCAAGCGGACGCGCGCAGCAGGAATGCCACTCTCTGCTGCGCGAGTACCTGGGGCAGTTGTTCTATTCGGTCCGCAAGGACGGTTGAGCGACCTGGCCTTGCGGTCTGCACAGGCAGGCCGCCAGTGCGCAGACGGCCAGCACCGCGCCGAGTTGCTGGACCATGCCAGACAAGCCCAGCATCGCGCCCAGCAGCACATAGTAGCTGAGGCCGAACAGCGCGCCGGCGGCGCCTGCCTGCTCGCGATAGTCTTGCAGGGCCTGGCTCAGCACATTGGGAATGGCGATGCCGAACGACATCATCACGCCGGCCACCGGCAGCAAGATCCAGGCGGATTCGCGCAGCAGCCAGGCAGCCAGGGCGGACAGCAGGGCCAGCGCGCAAGCCTGGCGAACCAGCGCTTCCGCTTGTCCGCCGCGCGCCAGCAGCTTGCGGTTGAGCAGGCTGCCTGCCAGCGAGGCGGCGGCCAGCACGGCCCCGGTCCAGCCGAATTCGCTGGCATTCCAACCGAGTCTATCGAACAGGAACGGCGCCAGGCTGTAGTAGCTGAAAATCATGGTATTGAACAGCGCCACCAGCATGGCGTTGCGCCAGAGCGCGCCATCGCCCGCCATGCGTCTGGCCAGCTTGGCCATATCGGGCCGCAGCGTATTGGCCGGGCGGGTTTCCGGCAGCATCAGGGCCGTCAGCGCCAGCAGCAGGCCGGCCAGCGTCAACAGCGCGGCAAACACGCCCAGGTGGCCGTAGCCGCTGGTCAGCCAGCCGCCGCTGATCAGGCCGAATACCGGGCTGACCGCCAAGGCGGCGCCGATCACCGAGAACACGCGGGCCAGCGCGGAGGAGTCGTAGCTGTCGCGCAGCATGGTCTGCACCACTACCGAACCGGCGGCCGCGCCCAGGGCGGCAACCATGCGGGCCGACAGCAGCATGCTGAAGTCGGTGGCGATCAGCGCCAGCGCCGAACCCGCCCCATAGCAGGCCAGCCCCAGCAGCATGGCGGGCCGGCGGCCCAGGCGGTCGCTGAGCCAGCCCCACAGCGCCACGCCGACGGCGAAGGCGATGAAATAGACGGACAGCGTCTGCGAGGCCCGCGCGTGGCTTACGCCGAAGACCGCGGCGATATCTGGCAGGGCTGGGCTGTAAATGGTTTCCACCAGCTGCGGGAACATGATCAGCAGCGTCAGCAGCCATAGAGGGGGACGGATCGTCGTTTTCATGTCGATTTCCTTTCGTTTGACGACCGCCAGTCTAGTGATCACGGATTTGTCTGATTACAATGATAGTGACTTTATATATAAGAAATCGGACAAGTGGCGAAAATAGCCGCCAATCAGGCATTCGACGCGGACAGTTTTGACGCCCCGGTCATCGGCATTGCCGCCGATATGGGCGTGCATGATTCCGGCCTCCATAGCCATGGCCGGCATCAATTGCTGTTTGCCGCCGCCGGCTGCATGAGCATCGAGCTGGAGCATACTCTGTGTCTGCTGCCGCCCAGCCGCGCCGCCTGGATTCCCGCCGGCATGCGGCATCGCGTGCAATCGCGCGGCGTGGTGGCTTATCGTTCGCTGTATTTTGACCGCGCGCTGCCGTTTGCCGCGCCAGGCTTGCAGGTGGTGGAGGTCAATCCCTTATTGCGCGAGGTGATAGAGCGCATGGCGTTTTGGCCTTGGGACATGGCGGACGAGCGGCAAGCCAGCTTGCTTCAGGTGTTCGGCGAGGAATGGCTGGCGTCGCGCAGCGAGAACTGGCGTCTGCCGTTCCCGGCCGATTCGCGGCTCGCCTCATGGCTCGATGCGGTGCGCCGCGGCGATTTGCCGCCGCGGCTGAAACAGCTGGCGGCGCGGGTGGGGGCCTGCGAGCGGACGATCAGCCGGATCTTCCTGCGCGATACCGGCATGAGCTATCAAGATTGGCGCCAGCAATGGCGGCTGCTGAAGGCGATGGAGCGGCTGGCGGACGGCGCGGGGGCCGGCGAGGTGGCGCAGGCGCTGGAGTTTGCCAGCGATAGCGCCTTCATCGCCTTTTTCCGCCAGCATGCCGGCGTGACGCCTGCGCGCTACGCGCAGGCGCGGGGTTCCTAGGGGCTGTTGACGTTTGGTGGGCGGTCGCGCCGGGATGCGTTTTGCGGCGAATCGAGGCGTTTCGCGCGCCGCAT
>NZ_JAUCGU010000053.1:0-10425 GCF_059916625.1 Chromobacterium sp. CCUG 76385 | reverse complement strand
AGTGGTAGTTCAGTTGGTTAGAATACCGGCCTGTCACGCCGGGGGTCGCGGGTTCGAGTCCCGTCCACTCCGCCAACGCCAAAAAGCAGCCTTCGGGCTGCTTTTTGCATTTCCAGCCCCATCCCGGATTACCCCATCCCACTTCATCGGCATATAGATGTTGCAAAATGCTTAGTAGCTGGGAATACTATTAGACTTTTAAAAATTTACATCAAGAGATTTCACATGAACAAGACAGCCCTGCTGGCGTTGTGCCTGAGCAGCCACGCAGCCTGGGCCAGTGCCGGCGCGGACGAGCCTACATGGCAATACACCGTTCAATCCGGGGACACGCTATGGTCGTTCGCAGCCAAACACCTGACTTCCCCGGCCTATGTGCCCAAACTGCAACAGCAAAACGGCATCGCCAATCCTTATCGGCTGACGCCGGGCAGCCGTTTGCGGGTGCCATACAGCTGGACCCGCCATAACGAATCCGCCGTCACCATTGACGCCCTGTCCGGCCCCGTCAGCATCCAAGGACCCGATGGACAAACATTGAAAGCCTCGACCGGCTTGCATCTTGTTGCCGGCACTCGGCTGTCCACCGGCCAGGACGCCACGCTCAAGCTGCGCCTGGCAGACGGTTCGACGCTGCAACTGGGCGCCAACAGCCAGCTGACGCTGGGCAAACAGGTGTTCTACCCGACCACCGGCGCCATCCAGTCGCTGAACCAGCTGGACCGAGGCTCCGCCAGCAATGCGGTGGTGCCCAAGCAGCTGATGCCGAATCGCTATCAGATTTACACCCCGTCCGCCGTCACCACCGTGCGCGGCACCGAATTCCGCGTACGCAGCCTGAATGACAAGGACACCGCCGCCGAGGTGCTGCGCGGCAAGGTCAACCTGGCAGCCGGAGATGATGGCATCGATATTCCGGCTGGATTCGGCGGACGCAGCGACGGCAAGCAATCGGCAGCCCTGCCCCAGCCGCCGCAACTGGAAGGCATGATCACCATCAGCCCGTTCAACCCGCCGCTGCTGGAATGGCATAAACAGCATGGCGAAGCCGGTTATCAGCTGGCGCTGTCCGATGCGAAAACCCAGCAGCAGCTGTTCAGCCGCAGCACGGATGCGGCGCGCTTCTACCCGGAACTTCCGCAAAACGGCAGCTACCTGCTGACCGTGCGCGCGCGCAATGAGCTGGGCATTGAAGGCTTCGACGCCTCCCGCGTCTTCACGCTGCAAGCCAACCCGCTGCCGCCGCTAGTTTTCAACGACGGCAGCCGCACCAGCCAGCGCGCCCAGACGCTATGGATAGGCAGCAGCGCCAGCCCGGAGCGCCCCGGCTGGCTGCAGGTGGCGCGCGACCCCGCCTTCACCGACATCTGGCATCAAGGCAGGGTCGAGCAGAGCGCCTTCGCCCTCAATGTGCCGGACAAAGGCAAATGGTATTGGCGGCTGGCCTCGCTCAATGAAGAGGGGCAGCCCGGCCCCTACGGCAATACCCAGGAAGTGCGCATCGACCCCTGGTACAGGCTTGGCCTGCCAGGCGATCGCAAGCTGCAATCGCGGCGCTATCCGCTGGCCAACGCGCGCTATACGCTGCAATTGGCCCGCCCGGACACGCCCGAGCGCATCGTGTGGCAGCAAAGCGCCGCCGAACCGGCCTGGCCGCTGCTGCGCCTGCCAAGCGGCCATTTCATCGTCACCATCCTGGTGGACGGCGACGGCGAATACCATGCCAAAGAGCGATATTCCACCGTGTTTTTGCCGTAAAATCACACGATGCGCTCCTTCCAGATATCCCGCTACAGCAGGGCGGCTCCGCTGCTGCTCGCCCTGCTCGGCCTGCTGCTGACCGCCAGCCAATTATTGGGGCGGCTCGATTTCTGGTGGTATGACATTCTAACAAGAAACAATCCGTTTCACGGCCCCGAACAGAACCTCATCGTCATCGCCGTAGACGAAAAGAGCCTGTCCGAACTGGGCCGCTGGCCCTGGCCGCGCGCCTTCCATGCCCAACTGCTGGACAAGCTGGGCGGCGCGCGCGCCGTCGGTTTCGATATCGCCATCGCCGAGCCCTCGCGCGACCATCCCGAAGCGGATGGCTATCTGGCCAATGCCATTCGCCGCAACGGCAAAGTGGTCGGCCCGGTTTTCCCGGAATTGCGCAGCGGCCAACTGCTGGAAACCCGTCCGCTGCCAGTCATCGTGGGTGCCATGGCCGGACTGGGCCATACCGATTACGAGCGGGACGAGGACGGCGCGATTCGCCGCGTCTATCTGCAAGCCGGGCTGGGCGAGCCGCGCTACCCTAGCTTCGCGGCCGCCATTCGCGACGTCGCCAACGGCCAGCGCGAAGCGATCCCCCCAGCCCAGCCCCCTCGTCCCGGCCAGGCCTGGCTGCGGCGCGATCTGGTCATGGTGCCATTCAGCAGCGGCGCCCAGCCTTTTCATCTGATTTCGTACAGCGACGCCCTCAACCGGCTGCCGGCCGCCTTGTTCGACGACAGCATCGTGCTGATAGGCGTGACCGCCAACGGCTTGGGCAATCAGCAGCCGACGCCGGTATCCGTCAACAATGCCGGCATGCCCGGCGTGGAAATCGACGCCTATATGGTGCACGGCCTGCTGAACCATCAGCTGAGGCGGCCCATGCCATTGTGGCGGGAATGCCTGCTGGGCGCGCTGCTGCTGGGCCTGTTCGACTGGCTGTTGTCGCGCCGGCTTCGCGCGCCAAAGCTGCTGGCCGGCTATGCGCTGGCCGCCGGCGCGGTGTTGCTCAGCTCCGCCGCCCTGCTCTATTTCGCCTCCTTGTGGGTAGGCGGCAGCGTGGTGGCCATGCTGCTGTTGCTCAGCGGCACCCTGCGCTACGTCAGCGGCCAGGCCCGGCTGTTCTCCCTGGCCTTCACCGACGGACTGACGCGGCTGCACAACCGCCGCCATTTCGACGAGGCATTCAACCATGCCTTCGAACAATACCGACAGAAACAAAAATCGCTGGCGCTGATCATCCTCGACATCGACCATTTCAAGAAATACAACGACCACTACGGCCATTACGCCGGCGACGAGGCCTTGCGGAAAGTGGCGCGCGCGCTGCGGGATTGCTTCAACCAGAAAGGCCAGTTGACGGCGCGCTTGGGCGGAGAGGAATTCGGCGTGCTGATCACGCCCGGCAATGCGCAACAGGCCATGGCGGCCGCCGAGCGCTTTCTTGGCCACCTGACGGCCTTGGAGTTGCCGCACTCGGCCAGCCCGCTAGGCAAGGTCAGCTGCAGCATAGGCGTATGCGCCTGCATTCCGGGCGCGGCGGACAGCACCCGCACGCTATTCGAACATACCGACCAGGCGCTGTACGAAGCCAAACGCAGCGGCCGCAATCGCGTCAGCCTTTATCCCGCGCAACCGACCACCAGCGCGCAAAAAAGCGCGGACGATGCGTCCGCGCTGCAAGATTGAATCGGGCCAATCATCATCCGCGGCGACGGCTCACCAGCCACAGGGTCCAGACAATCACGCCCGCAAAGAACACCGCCACCCAGAACGGCATGGTCATGCCGAGAAAACGGCCCTGGATCGCCGCGCACTCGCCGCTGCCCTTCAGCACCTTGGACAGCACCTCCCACAAGGGGAAAGACTCCATCAGGAACTCCAGCCCCGGCCCGCATTGCGGCACCTGGTCCGCCGGCAGGCTTTGCAGCCACAGCTGGCGCAGCGACACCCCGCCGCCAGCCAGCGCGGACAGCGTCACCAGGCCGGCCCATACCCTGGCGCCGGCTCTGCCTGGATTATGCAGCGCAGCCAGCAGCGCGCAGACGCCCACCGCCATCACCCCTATGCGCTGCAGAATGCACAGCGGGCAAGGCTCCTCGCCCAGCTGATATTGCGCGAACAACGCAAAGCCGATGGCGCCGGCGCAAGCCGCCGCCACCAATAGAAACCCTTGCCGGTTGCTGATATTCAAACCCATGCCCCTTAGCCTTTCCTGATATGTCTTGCGAGTAACGCAGTGTAAACGGAAAAGCTCAGATTGGGGCGGCCTGGCAAAGTTCCGGATGCTCACAATTCCAGGAAAGCCCGGATCTCGTCTTTGTGAGCCAAGGCGTCATGGTAGCCCAGGGCGATCAGCTCGCGGCAGTAGCCCGGTTCGAACAGCAAATAAGTGGCCAATGCCGTGCCGCGCTGCTTGGTGCCGCCAGTGCCCTTCATGATGAAACGCAATACTGGAGGAAACAGATCGGTATGGCGGTAAACAATGCCCTCCAGCGACTTGCTGGGATTCAGCTGGAAAATCTCCACCCTCTTCAGCGAGGTGCGGCTGGCCAGCTCTGCGTGATCCTGCAGCAGGGAAACCGTGTGATTGACGCGCTGCAAGCGCTCCATGTCCACCGCCATGCTGTCGATGAACACGCTGTTGAGCAGGTGGCCGAACACCTGCGCCGGCAGCGGATAGGAGCCCACATTGCGCCGCTCTATCGTATCGGGCCGCTGACTGGCCAAGCCGACCACGAACAGCTTCTCCGCCCCCAGGTGCAGCGCCGGCGACAAGGGCGACAACTGGCGCACCGCGCCGTCGCAATAGAACTTCTCCCCTATTTTCACCGACGGAAAGATCAGCGGAATGGCTGAGGTCGCCATCACATGATCCAGGCCGATGCGTTCGCGCAGGCCTTGCCGCTGATAGCGCGACCACTCGTCCAGCGCCTCCGCCCCCTGGAAAAACGTGACCGACATGCCCGTGGTGTAGCAGGATGCGGTCAATGCCAAGGCCTGCAGGGCGCCGCTATGAATGGAGCGGTCCACGTCGTCGAAATTCATGATCCGCGCCAACAAGCCGCGCAGCGGCGCATTGTCGAGAAAACTCTGCGGATTGCGCCAGACGCGCCCGCCGCTCAGCAGCGAAAGGCCAAAATGCAGGAAGGTTTTGACAAAGTAGAGCGTGCTGGCGTCGTAGATGTCTTGAATGTGCAGCTGCTTCCACACCTTGGCCAGGGTGGTCACCGCCAGATGATAGTTGCCGGCGCCCGATGCCAGCGCCACGGCGTTGATGGCGCCGGCCGAGGTGCCGCAAATGATGGGGAAAGGGTTGCGCTCCGGGTCGGGCAACAGCCGGGAAATGCCCAGCAACACCCCTACCTGATACGCCGCGCGCGCGCCACCGCCGGACAATACCAAACCGATTTTGCTCGGCCTGCGCATGACTTGCCTCTTTCCGAACGTCTTATTTGTTCTATTAGAGATAGTCAAAAACGCAGTGCAGCAGCAAGCCTATCGCTCAGAAGCCGCCCGCCTGCAGCAAGGCCCACAAATGCGCCGCCACCAGCGCGCGCCAGGGGGCGAAATCCCGCAGCCAATCCTGCGTCCGCTGCTGGTCCGGCTTATCCGCCATGCCCAAGAGCATGCCCAGCGCCTTGCGCACCGCCACATCGCCATGCAGCGAGCCATCCAGCCAGCCGTAACCGCGCAGCAAGGCGTAGCTGACCGTCCACGGACCGATGCCCGGCACCGCCAGCAAGCGCTCGGCGATGACGTCGGCCGGCACGCCATCCAGCCAGTCATCGAGCGGCAGCGTCCCATCGGCCACGCCCTGGCTCAGGGCCAGCAAGGCGCGGCTTTTGGCGCGGGAGAAACCGGACTCGCCGAGTTGATCCGCGGTCAGCGCCGCCAGCCGCGCCGCGTCCGGGTGGCACAGTAGCCCGGAAGAATGGCGGCAATCGCACAGCAGCAGCATGCGCCGGCGCAGCGTCACCGCGGCCGCCACGCTGATCTGCTGGCCGGTGATGGCCCAGGCCAGCGCCTCGAACGGCGTGGCCGTCTGCGGCACCCGGAGGCCGGCTCGGGCGGCGATCAGCGCGCCAAGTTGCGGATGGCCGCGGTAACGGTCTTCAAATGCTTCTACCGGCTGATTCAGGCCCAGCATGCGCCGGCCCAGGCTTGCCAGTTGCCCGGCGTCGCCGGCCTCGCCATCCACCGCCAGCCGCAGCGCGGCCCGGCCATCCTGGAAGCGCAGATCGAGACAGGCCGGCCTGCCCTGCCACAACAGGCCCTTTTTCAAGCCATCCTCGTCCACCCGCTCCGCCAGCCGCTCGCCATCGCGCCGATGAAACGCCAGGATGTCCTGCGGGCGGAAGCCAGGCGGCAGCGCGATATCGCAATCGATGACAGGCATGATTCAGCGCGCCTTGCGAAAGGTCAGATTGATGCGGCGTTCGCCCAGCAAGGCGTGGCAGCCCGGCTTGACTGGCTGCACGCCATGGAAGCGCATGCGATCCGGCCCGCCCCACACCAGCACGTCGCCGTGCTGCAGCAGGATGCGGGCGCTTGGGTCGGCACGGCGCAGGCCGCCCAGCAGGAAGACCGCCGGCAAGCCCAGCGACACGGAAACTATGGGTGCCTTGAAATCGCGCTCGTCCTTGTCCTGATGCAAGCCCATGCGCGCCCCGGGCAGGTAACAATTGATCAGACAGGCGTCGGGATCGAAACCCGCGAAGCCAGCCTGAGCCGCCGCGCCGCGCGCCAGCTCGCGCAAAGGATCGGGCATCGCCGGCCAGGGCTGGCCGCTGTCCGGGTCGACGGCGGAGTAGCGATAGCCGCGCCGATCCGACACCCAGCCCCATTCGCCGCAGCTGGCGGTGGTCACCGACATGCGCTGTCCGCCGGGCGTGACCATGCCGCGCAGCGGCGATTGCCGCAACACCGCCTCCACCGCCGCGCACAGCGCGATTTCGCCAGCGCAGGCCCAGCCGTGCAGCAGCACGGTGCCGGCCGACAGCTGCTCGGCCCACGGGCCGTCGGCCGACGCGAACAGGCTGCCGCTCACTCCTCGCCGGCCACCATCATGCCGCCGACCAGCACCGAGCCTATGCGGCGGCCGCCGCGGTCCAGCGTATCGTTGGCGACGGCCTCGATATTCAGGAACATGTCGCGCAGATTGCCGGCGATGGTGATCTCCTCCACCGGATAGGCGATGACGCCGTTTTCCACCCAGAAGCCGGCCGCGCCGCGCGAGTAGTCGCCGGTCACGGTGTTGACGCCCTGGCCCAGCAGCTCGGTCACCAGCAGGCCGCTGCCCATCTGGCTCAGCAGCTCGGCCACGCTCTCGCCGGTGGAGTGCACCACCAGATTGTGCGCGCCGCCGGCGTTGCCGGTGGTCTGCATGCCCAGCTTGCGGGCGGAATAGCTGGACAACAGGTAGCCCTGCAGCACCCCGCCATCCACCAAGCGGCGCGACTGCGTCGCCACGCCCTCGTTGTCGAAGGCGCTGCTGGCCAGGCCGCGCATCATCAGCGGGTCTTCGTCTATCGTCACCTTGGCCGCCATCACCGGCTTGCCCAGCGCATCCAGCAGGAAAGACGATTTGCGGTACAGATTGCCGCCGCTGATCGCCGCGGTCAGGTGGCCCAGCAAGGACATCGCCACCGGCGCCTCGAACAGCACCGGATACTGCCCGGTCTTGACCCGGCGCGCGCCCAGGCGGCGTACGGCGCGCTCGCCTGCGATGCGGCCGATCTCTTCCACCGGCGCCAGATCATCGCGATGGCGCGCGGCCGAATACCAGTAGTCGCGCTGCATCACGCCATTTTCTTCCGCCACCACCGCCGCCGACAGGCTGTGCCGGCTGCTGGAGAAGCCGCCGCGGAAACCATGGCTGTTGGCGTAGACAAACTGGTTGGCCTGCACCGACACGCTGGCGCCCTCGGAGTTGCGGATGCGCGCGTCCACCGCGCGCGCGCTGTCCTCGCAGCGGCGCGCCAGCTCGATGGCCTGCTCCACCGGCAGCTGCCACGGGTGGTACAGGTCCAAATCAGGCAGGTCGTCGGCCAAGAGCTGCGGATCGGCCAGGCCGGCGCAATCGTCCTCGGCGGTGTAGCGGGCAATGTCCAACGCGGCGCGCACGGTATCGGACAGCGCCTGATCGGAAAAGTCCGAGGTGCTGGCATGGCCCTTCTTCTGCCCCAGGTAAACCGTGACGCTGACGCCCTTGTCCTGGTTGTATTCGATGGTTTCCACCTCGGACAAGCGCACGCTCACGGTCTGGCCGATACCTTCTGAAACGTCAGCCTCGGCGGCGCTGGCGCCGTGCTGACGAGCCAGCTCGAGCACGCGGTCAGCGATGCCGTTCAAGATGTCGGGACTGAAACTGAATGTTTTGTCTGCCATAGTATCTTTCGGAACAGTGGAAACGGCCGGCGGCCTTTTCCGGTATCATACCAGCCTTGAAAACCGAGTGAGACCTAGCAACAATGACCGACTACCAGAACGACGACGATGGTTTCGTCAGCAAGTCCCAGCGCAAGCGCGATATGGACGCGCTGCAGGATCTGGGCCGCGAGCTGGTCGAGCTGTCCAAGGACACGCTGAAGAAGATGCAGCTGCCGGAGGATCTGCTCACCGCCGTACTGGACTATAAACGCTTTACCGCCAACGGCGCGCTGCGCCGCCAGATGCAGTACATCGGCAAGCTGATGCGCGACGTCGATCCGGAACCCATCCGCGAATACCTGAAAATCCTCAAGGGCGAATCGTCCGAGCACATCGCCTGGCAGCACCTGCTGGAGCGCTGGCGAGAAAAGCTGATGGCCGACGACAAGGCGCTGTCCGACTTCCTGGCCGCCTTCCCGGAAGGCGATCCGCAACAACTGCGCACGCTGATGCGCAACGCGCGCAAGGAACTGCAGGAAAACAAGGCCCCCAAGGCCTACCGCCAGCTGTACCAGGAAATCAAGGCGCTGATTCCGGAGCCGGGCAAGCCGCGGCTGTGGCAAAAGGATGAGGACGAAGAATAATGCTGAAGATTGGCCTGGTTTCCATTTCCGACCGCGCAAGCCAGGGCGTCTACGAAGACAAGGGCCTGCCGGCGCTGCAAGACTGGCTGGCCCGCGCCCTCGCCACTCCGTTTGCAACCGTCACCCGGCTGATACCTGACGAACAGCCCGGCATCGAGGCCGAACTGAAAACGCTGGTGGACGACGAAGGCTGCCAACTGGTGCTGACCACCGGCGGTACCGGCCCGGCGCCGCGCGACGTCACCCCGGACGCCACGCTGGCGGTAGCCGACCGCGTGATGCCGGGCTTTGGCGAACAGATGCGCCAGATCAGCCTGAAATTTGTCCCCACCGCCATCCTGTCGCGGCAGGTGGGCGTGATCCGCAAGCAAAGTCTGATCCTGAATCTGCCGGGCCAGCCCAAGGCCATCCAGGAAACGCTGGAAGGCCTGCGCGGCGCCGACGGCAAGGTGGAGGTGCCCGGCATCTTCGCCGCCGTGCCCTACTGTCTGGACCTGATAGGCGCGCCGTATATCGAAACCCACGAGTCGGTGGTCAAAGCCTTCCGCCCCAAGTCCGCCATCAAGCCGGCGCCATGAACTACCGCGCGCCATCGTGGCTGCGCGGCGGCCACGCCCAAACCATCTGGCCCGCCGTGGCCGTCAAGCTGGCCCCGCCGCGCTACCGGCGCGAGCTGTGGGACACGCCGGACGGCGCGCGCATCGCGCTGGACTTTGTCGATGGCCAGCCCGGCGCGCCGCTGGTGGTGCTGTTCCATGGCCTGGAGGGCAGCAGCGCCAGCCATTACGCCAAGGCGCTGATGCACGCGGTGGCCGCGCGCGGCTGGCACGGCGTGGTATCGCATTTCCGCGGCTGCGGCGGCGTGGACAATCCCTTGCCGCGCGCCTACCACGCCGGCGACGCGGCGGAAGTCCGCTGGATTCTGCATCGGCTGTCCGGGCGCTTCGCCGCCTTGGCGGCGGTCGGCGTATCGTTAGGCGGCAGCATGCTGCTGAACTACCTGGCCGAAGAAGGCGAGGCCGCGCTGCCGCTGGCCGCCGCCGCCATCTCCGCCCCGCTGGACCTGGTGGCCGCCAGCACCCGGCTGGACAAAGGGCTTGGCAAGCTGCTGTATACCCGGATGTTTCTGGACACGCTGAAGCCCAAAGCCATGGCATCGCTGCAGCGCCATCCCGGCCTGTTCGACGACGTCCGGCTGCGCCGCGCCCGCACCTTCATCGAATTCGACGATCTGGTCACCGCCCCGCTGCACGGCTTCGGCACAGCGCTGAACTATTGGACGCAGGCCAGCAGCAAGCCCAAGCTGAAACACATCGTTCGTCCTACGCTGGTGCTGAACGCGCGCAACGATCCGTTTCTGCCGGAAAGCGCCCTGCCCGACCCCTCGCAGGTTTCGTCTAGCGTAACGCTGGACTTTCCCGACGACGGCGGCCACGTCGGCTTCGCCACCGGTCCCTTCCCCGGCCGCATCGACTGGCTGCCGCAGCGGGTGCTGGCCTTTGTCGAGCCGCATTTGAAGTCATAAATCGCTAAACAAGGAGCGAAAATGGCTGAATTCGATGCTGAGCAGTTTTTGAATGGCTATGTCCCAATTACAAGTTGGTAACTACACTGAAGTAAGCCTCTCACCAGGAGCGTGATGATGGATACCCAG
>NZ_JAUCGU010000052.1:0-11086 GCF_059916625.1 Chromobacterium sp. CCUG 76385 | reverse complement strand
ACTGGGTATCCATCATCACGCTCCTGGTGAGAGGCTTACTTCAGTATAGTTACCAACTTGTAATTGGGACATAGCCTATTCAAAAGCCAATTGTTGATCGTAACGTGGCTCATTAGTCATCACCGTGTACTGTCGGCCATGATGTACAAACAACTCACCGTCCAAATATTCGAAAATTGCCGAATCTCCACCAGAATCAGAAATTGCCAAGTGCAAGGCAGCCTGGAAATTATGCGGCAAATCTACTCCAACCAGCTGAAAAGGCTTTTCTTTTAAAGCCTTGACTGCCTCATCAACCGTAGCATATTGATCCAAAACATATTGAGCCCACCCCACCACTGACAAACCTGGTCGCTCAGGATCACGCTTGCCATATTGAGCATCCCCTAGGTAAAGCAGGTTTGCAACAAGGCCTTTCTCGTTAATACCATCTGCACTGGCTTTATCATAACCAGCGGCAACAACACTGCCATACTTTGAAGTCCAGCTCAAAGGATTGACCTTTGCAGCGCCGCTACGTCTCAAACCCGCAGGAAAAACCCAAAGATTAGTGTCTACTGGTTTCATCCAGTCCATGCTGCGGCCTGTAATCACCATATTTTCCGGGCCAAGGTATGTCACCCTGGAGCAAGCATCCACCACTCCCGAAAAAGAAGAAAGTAAAGCTGCAAATGTCAACAAGCATGCATAGCGATTCATATCATCCCCCAGCGGAATGGATTAAAAATGATTCCCGCCATAGCAATGTTAGTACGAAAAAAAGAAAGTGCAACAAACAACAGTGGGCAATATTCTTTAAAGAATAATACTTATTAGTACATTTACACAAAGAAATAATTCATTTTACTTTTGTGAAATAAAATAAATTAACTTGAAACAACGAAAAACCAGCTAAACCTTACTGATCCAGATAAACTCTCAATTAATATCACTCAGTACAATCACAATACACAAAATAACACAACCCATTGAATTTAAATACAACCCCATAAAGAACCAGTCACCCCACTCAACCAGCCCAGCGATACGAAACCAACACGAGGAGTTTTATTCATAGCGAGTGCGCGAAAAACGAAAAACGCGAAAGTATACAGCGATTTACGCTTTCGTGATCAAAACTATCATCGCGGACACGCGCGCCATCCACGGCAACGGGATGCGCCTGCAGCGCTTAAGCGATGACAGACCCATTCGCCGTCTCGCCGGCACAACATCAACTTCGACTGGCGAGGCCGGCCCGACTGTCGTTATCCCGGCACATCCACCCTATCGCATCCTTCTGCTTGCCAGACCGCCCGCCGGGAACGCGCCGGGCGGGCGTCCTCGCCACGCAACACGCATGAAGGGGACATTGCCGCGTCTCCCCTTATCCCTCCGCGGCGTCCCGCAGCGCGCAAACAAACTCCCCCATCACCGGGCATCCCGCCTCATCCCGAACCGGCAGCCGCTCCCGCGTCAGCACTCGCCAGTTGCCCGCCAGCAAACGGTCCAGATAGCCGGGGTGATGGCGATAGCGTCCGCTATGGTGCAGCCGGTAGTCGTGTGGATCATCCTCCTGCATTTCCGTGCAGAACAGCAGCAGGCCTCCGGGATTCAAAGACGCGGCGCATAAATCGAACAATCGATCCAGCGCGCCCAGATACGGCAAGGTATCCAGGCAGGAGATCAGGTCGTAGCCGCGCGGCCCCAATCGCAGATGGTCCAGCATATCGGCCTGATGCAAGTTATCGAACAGTTGCTTGGCGCGAGCGTGTTCCAACATGCCTTCACTCAGGTCCACGCCGTCCAGGCGGCGGGCATACGGCCTCAGGACCACGCCGATGAGGCCGGTGCCGCAGCCCAGATCCAGCACGGTACGCGAAGCCGGCGCGATGGCGAGGCGGGCCAGGCAATCAGCCACCCATTGCGGCCCGTGATAACGAAGACGGGCCAAGGCCTGATCAAAGCCGGCGGCCGCCGCGTTAAATGCCTGGCCGACATAAGCATCGGAACAGCCTGGGGGCATATCGCCCTTCCCAAACGCCGCCAGCATGTGCAAGGCCACCGGATGGTCCGGCTGCTGAGCCAGCCAGCTCTCTGCCATGGCCCGCGCCTGATCCCGGCGGCCCAGTTCACACCAGGCCTGGGCCACGGCGATCGGCGTCATCTTGCCTGGCGGCTCCGCCAATACGCCCTGCGCGTTGCTGCGCCTGGCTTCCGCATACCGCTGCTGCGGCAGCAGCGCGTCGCGCAATAGGTAATAGGCGTCGGGGCATTGCGGATCGAGCAAGACTGCCTGCCGCAACGCGTGCTCCGCCTCCCCATCCTGCCCCGCCTGCGTCAGCAAGGCCCCCAGATGTGTCCAGTAGCAATAACGCGAAGGGTCCAGCGCAATAGCCGTCCGCAAAGCGGCGATGGCCTCGTCGCTCCTGTGCAGGCGCGCGCTGGCCAGGCCCAGGTTGAAATGCCACTCCGCGTGCGAGCCGTCGCTTGCCACGGCGCGCGACAGCAAGGCATAGGCGTCTGCCAAGCGGTCTTGCTGGAGCAACAGAAAACCCAGCCAATGGCTGGCCGCCACGCCCACCGCTTCGTCGCCAAGCAAGGCGCGGTAGGCCGCCTCCGCAGCGGCAGCCTCGCCCGCCACGTGCAGCCGCTGCGCTTGCCGCAATGCGTGTTCGCTCGTCATTCACACCTTGCCATGCGCGAAAAAATAAAGCCGAAGGCGAAACCGCCTCCGGCTTGTTGCTTAGGCCTGCCAGGCAATGGAGCGCCCGTCCCGTTCGCTCAGGATTTGTCTTTGTCCTTTTCTTCGGCGCCCGGATAAGCCGGGAAGCCGAAACCGCCGAACAGCTGTTTGGTCTGCTCCTGCATGCGGTTCTGCATTTCCAGGAACATGCCTGTGCTTTGCTCCATGTAGTTGGCCATCATGTTCTGGATAGCCGGCCCCTGCAGCTTCATGAACTCGCCCCACAGCGGAGTGTTGAGCATGGCGTTGTCGCCGTAAATGGCGCGGGTCTGCTCCTGCATCTTTTGTTGCAGCTGCGAGAACAATTGCAGATTCTTTTCCAGGAACGGGCCCATCATGCCCTGCATGGCCTGGCCATAATAACGGATGAACTGAGTCAGCACTTCGTAGCTGAACATCGGCATCCCGCCGTTTTCCTCTTCCAGAATGATCTGCAGCAATACGCTGCGGGTAATGTCTTCCTGCGTCTTGGCATCCACTACCTGGATATCCACATTGTCCAGAACCAGCTGCTTGACATCGCCCAGCGTGATGTAGGAACTGGTGGCGGTATCGTACAGTCTACGGTTCGGGTACTTCTTGATGACCCGTTTCTCAACACTCATTTAACGCTCCTGGTTATTGTCGTGGCGTTGTCCGCTGGCAATCTAACATAAATACAACAGAGTAGAGCAAATCTACTACCAATCCACCAACTCGTGTGCTACATTTCGTCGTCATTGTGCAATGCACAATCCACCCAAGCACAGCAATCGTTCGACCCCATTTTCCACGTAATGGAGGTTTTACACCATGTCCTTAAACAATGAACAGCTGAACAAACTGTCGCTGACCGGCATCGAGTCCTCTCTGCGCTTCGCCCAGATCGCGCTGGACAGCGCCGAACGCCTGGTCAAGCTGCAACTGGACGTTTCCAAGCAATCCCTGGAAGACCACACCAAGGCTGCCAAGCAGCTGGGCGAATTCAAGGATCCGCAGGAAGCCGTCAACCACTTCAACAAGCTGGCCACCCAGAACATCGACAAGGCCGTCAGCCACTCCCGCAACGTGTATGAAGTCGTCTCCGCGGCGCAAAGCGAGCTGAGCAAGCTGGTGGAAGAGAGCGTTGGCCTGTACAACAAGTCGCTGATCAACTCGATCGAGTCGTTCGCCAAGAACGCGCCGGCCGGTTCCGACGCCACCCTGAACGCCGTCAAGACCTCGGTTGCCGCCGCCGCCGCCGCCGTCAACACCTTCAGCAAGGCTGCCCAGCAAGTGGCCGAATTCACCGACAGCAGCGTCAAGGCCGCGACCAGCGCCACTGCCGACGCGGTGAAGAACTCCGCCAAGCGCGGCGCTACCGTCTGAAAGATGGCGTGAAGCCATAGCCAACCCCGCCCTTGCCGGCGGGGTTTTTGCTTTAACGGATGCGCGCGGCCCCGCTACGGGGTTACAATCGCGCTTTACAGAGATTGTGCAAGCACCACGGGTTCCCCTCATGAAGATCAGCAGCAACTTCGACGCCGGCAGCATCGAGATCGTCTCCTCAGACAACCTTGACGACATCCAACTGCGCATCCGCCGCGACAATGCGGCAGAGTTCGCGCAATGGTTCTACTTCCGCGTACAAGGCGCTGCCTACCAACACTGCACCTTCCGCTTCCTGAACGCCGCCGAATGCGCCTACCCGCAAGGCTGGGTGGACTATCAGGCGATGGCCTCGTACGACCGCATCAACTGGTTCCGCGTGCCGACGCGCTACGAAGACGGCGTGATGGTGATCGAACATGTGCCGCTGTCCGGCAGCATCTACTATGCCTACTTCGAGCCTTACTCCTACGAGCAGCACCTGAACCTGATCGGCCAGGCGCAAGGCTCGGGCCTGTGCCAGGTCACCGACCTCGGCTCCACCGTTCAGGGCCGCGACATGAATCTGCTGACCATAGGCCACGAAGTGGAGTCCGATCTGAAGATCTGGATCACCGCGCGCCAGCACCCCGGCGAAACCATGGCCGAGTGGTTCATCGAAGGTTTGCTGAACCGCCTGCTGGATCCGCAAGACCCGACCAGCCGCGCCTTGCTGGACCGCGCCACCTTCTACGTGGTGCCGAACATGAACCCGGACGGATCGGTGCTGGGCAATCTGCGCACCAATGCGGCCGGCGCCAACCTGAACCGCGAATGGTCGAATCCCAGCCCGGAAACCAGCCCGGAAGTGCTGGTGGTGCGCGAAAAAATGCTGGAAACCGGCGTGGATCTGTTCCTGGACATCCACGGCGATGAAAACATCCCTTACGTGTTCCTGGCCGGCACCGAAGGCGTGCCGTCCTGGAACGAGCGGCTGGAAAAGCTGGCGGACAGCTTCCGCCACCACTTCCTGCTGGCCAGCCCCGACTTCCAGACCGAGCACGGCTACCCGCGCAATGAGCCGGGCAAGGCCAATATGGGCATCGCCACCAACTGGATTTGCGAACAGTTCGGCTGCTTAGCCTTCACGCTGGAAATGCCGTTCAAGGACAACAACAACCTGCTGGACGACGATTTCGGCTGGAGCGGCCAGCGCAGCCTGCGCCTGGGCGAAGCGGCGCTATCGCCGATCTACGCCATCCTGAACGATCTGGAACGCAGCTAACACGCCCTGCATGCGCAAAAAAGCCGGCTAACGCCGGCTTTTTGCATGATGGCCTTCGCGAACCTCACAGCACGACAGGCAGCTTCTCCAAGGTTTTGATCAGCTCCACCTCCGCCATGCACCAGTCGCGGCCCTTCTCCATCACCTTGCCCAGCGCGATCTGGAAATGCTTGCCGCGCACAGTCATATAAAACTGCTTGTCCAACATATACAGCGAAACCGGCAGGATCAGCGCATTGATCAACTTGTCCGCGCGCCGATACGGCATGAACAAGCTGATATGACCAGCCAGCCAGACCTGATCCGGCGGCAGCGTCGGATCGATCAGCCGCGCATCCGTCGGACGCAGCGATGCGGCCAGCGGACGCGTGGTCAAGGTCTCAACCCCCAGATAAATCCGTTCGCGGCTGGTGCGCCGCACCCGGCGGATAATGCCCAGGCTCCAGCCATCGGCGTCGGGTTCGCGATAACCGATCAGACCGCCCAAAGCCACCCACTCATTGCCCATGACATCGAGGGAAACGCCTAGGCCGGTCTGGCTGATGTTCTCCAGCGACCATTTGGGAAACTGCGGCGGCGGCGGCTCAACCGTCTCTCCCGACAACGCCAAGGCTCTGGCAGGCTGCGGCGATACCGACTTGTCGCGTTTCCGGCTGGTGACGAAACCATAGATCCGGATATTGGCGGCGTCTTCGTAGCTGTCCTTGTCGCCGACGCGGGTCGTCTGCGCCGCCTCGTCGTCCGGCTTGCGCACCAGTTTGTGCAGCATGGTCAGCCGATGCGCCACCTCCACCTGCCGATTGCTGACAACCTTGCGCTCGGCGCGAGCAAACAGCACCGGCTTGACCGCCCATATCCGCATCAAGGTTCTGAGCAGGACGGCGTCGATCCCCGGCACGATCAACGATTTCAATTCCGCCGGCACGCGGCCAGCCTCCATCGTAATCGCCCAGTGATGCAAGGTTTCTACCAGCTCTGTGGTATGCCAATAACGCGTCCACTCATTGGCGCTGATGCCGCTTGGCCGTTCGGCCGGTTTGGAATCGTTCAACTGAATGGCGAAACTGGCTTCGGCAAAATAGGTTTTGCTCAGCGTCATCCTATTGCTCAGCAAACACAATAGCTGATAAGAGAAATGGATCTGTTTGGCGGTGAGATTGCCATCGCTGAGCATGGACAGCATTTGCAACACCAGATACTGATCCTGCACCGTCGTGGCAAGGGCTTTTTCATCAAACAAAAACACCGGCTGAGCATCCAAACCACGCTGCTCCGCCAGGCGGTACAGCTGATTCACATTTAGCCAAAATACCTCATCCGGCTGAAAGTTCCGGATGTACTGCCACCTGGCATACTCAAGCAGATAATAAAAAATCCGCGCCAACACCAAAGGCAGATGACTCGCGGTCCCGCCTGCCTCCGGGCCATCATCCACAGCCGGCAATGCATATTGATAAAAATCGGTGAATTTTTGGCCGTAATTCAGTATCTGGGCGCGCAGCTGGCTTTCCAACACCTTGGGCATTCGCGCATTCATCAGGTATTGCGCGCACAGGCTGTCATGCAAAGGCTGCGTTTCCTGATTCAACATCAGCACCGCCTCCAGCAGCTCCACGGACAACGTCTGGGAGGATAGGCTGAGTCCGCTCAGCAGCTCCACCGCCTTGTCATGCGCGGCAGGGCCGTACTCCTGCTTCAACGCTTCAACATGCGCCTTGGCCGCCTCCGCGTTCGCCATCGGATCCGGCTTGCCCTTGCCCCCCCTTGAAAAGAAATCCAGCATGCTCCCGTCCAGTCCCCTGAAGCCGTCAAAAAACCACGATATGACTCTATACTACTAGATTTATAGCCAGACTGGCGCGGTTGCTGCAAAGCGCAGCCGCGGCTTGTCTGCGCTTGATTGCACTCATGAAATGATAATTAAGCATTGACGACATCCCCCCGGCATCGGCAAAAGCATTTGCCGCTGGCAACGGCTTGCATGCCGCGATGCAAAATAAAAAGCGCCATAAAGGCGCTTTTTTACCGAGCCGGAAATCAGCTTATCAGATAACCAGATCTTCCAGGGACTTGCCGCTATCGATCCAGGCCTGCACCCAAGCCGGCTTGCGGCCACGGCCAGTCCAGGTCAGTTCGGCGCTTTGCGGATGGCGGTACTTTGCCTCAACCGGCTTGCGCACGACAACGGCTTTGCTCAGCACTTCTTCGACGCTCAAACCGTAGGCGCGGGCCAGCTCGATAATCTGTTTCTTGGCCTTGGCCTTTTCTTCCACCTCGCGGCGCTTGATTTCGTTTTCTACTTCGCCCTTAAGCGCAACCAGTTCGGTAAAGTCGAGTTTCGACAGATCCATGAGATGTTCCCTTGATGATTATTGATTTACCCATTACAGGGTGTAATGTAGCCAATACAATTGGCACAAGTCAAGGATCAAAAAGAAAACAAAATCTCCATTATTCGGCTATGGGATCAATCGAATAGGGTAAATCCAGTTTTCGCAGCGCAATTGCATGCGCCTCATCGCCAAATACACCGGCACCCCAAGTTTGCGATTGCACCACCGCCAAGCCCAAATACCCGGACGCTTCCACTTGGCACACGCCTGCCAGCATACCAATCGATTGCTCGGGCAAGTCCGGGCTATATAATTTGCTGCCGACAGTCAGCGGTTGATCGAACGCCACCAGAAACATCCGGCGTTTCATTTTTCCCAGATACTGGCTGCGCGCGACTATTTCCTGCCCGGGATAGCATCCTTTCTTGAAGTTGACCGCGCCGATCAACTCCATATTGGCCATCTGGGGCACAAATTGCTCCTGGGTCTCGCCCGTCACCCAAGCGATGCCGGCCCGAATATCATGCAGCGTCCAGACTGCCGGCGATACTGCAACGACATTCTCCAGCTTGGAAATATCGCTCTCCAAACCGCCGCCGCGACGCAGCGCCAGCAAATAGCCGTCATGCGGCAAGCGCAACAGCGCGCCATCATCCTGCTCGGCTACCCGCATTTGCTCCAGATTGGCCGCTTCGGCAAAATGCGGCTGCAATATATGGGCCGCCTGCGGTCCGGACATGCCCAGAACAAACCACTCCTCGTCCATGGTGATTTTGACCTTGGAGCGCAGGACGAACATCGTCAGCCGCTTGGCGATAGCCGGCGCGATATCGGCCGATACCATCAGGTAATAAGCATTGCCGCGCCGCCAGATCAAAAAGCTGGCCAACATCCGGCCTTTGGCGGTTGAATAGGTGCTGTATTGCGCCTCGCCTGGCTGAACCTGGCGGATATCATTGGACAGCTGCCCCTGTAAAAAAGCCTCGGCGTCTTCGCCTTCCACTCTGAGCAATACAAAATTGTCCAAAGGCGCCAGCACGGTTTCCCGCTCCAGCGCGGCCACTTGCCGCAAATGCGCCTCAATCGGTTGCTGACCTTGCTCGTCGAGGTTTACGCCTTTTTGACGCAGCCACTGTTGCCAGAATGCATACATGCCGTCGCTCCCTAATTGAAATCAATGTGCGATCTTACCGCCAGCGGCACTCAGTCGCCAGCCGTTGCCACGCCTTCGTTTGATGCGTCGAGAAAATATCTTTTCGCAACAATCGCCTAGCGGCGGCTGCCGTCGCTCCCCCTGGAATCTCGCAAAAAAACCGCCGCCAAGCATTGACACGCCAGCCGGCCTCCGTATATAGTTCGCCCTCACTCAATTCCCCGATAGCTCAGTCGGTAGAGCGACGGACTGTTAATCCGCAGGTCGCAGGTTCGAGCCCTGCTCGGGGAGCCAATTCACTTTGGCTCAATTGAGTTCATGTGTTCCCTGATAGCTCAGTCGGTAGAGCGACGGACTGTTAATCCGCAGGTCGCAGGTTCGAGCCCTGCTCGGGGAGCCACACCGCCACCCGGCGCCCAATTCAAAGTTTTGTTCCCTGATAGCTCAGTCGGTAGAGCGACGGACTGTTAATCCGCAGGTCGCAGGTTCGAGCCCTGCTCGGGGAGCCAGAATACGACGAAGCCGCAGCTTATGCTGCGGCTTTTTCGTTTGGCATTTCCCCCTTACAATCGTCTCCAAGCCAACTGGAGAAACGATGCCTCGCCACCCCACCCTACTTGCCGCCGGCGCCATCCTGCTATGGGCCTCGCTCGCCACCCTGGGCGCGCTGACCCGCTCGCTGCCGCCATTCTTCGTGGTCGGCATCTGCTTGTGCATAGGCAGCCTGCTGTCACTGCACCGGATACGCGACTGGAAAGTCGCGCCAGCCACGCTGCTCGTCGGCGTATACGGCCTGTTCGGCTACCACTTCCTGCTGTTCTTCGCCTTTCGCCTGGCGCCGGCCCTGGAAGCCAATCTGCTCAACTATCTATGGCCCTTGCTGATCGTCACGCTGTCGCCGCTGCTGATTCCCGGCACGCAACTGACGCGCCGCCACATTGCCGGTGGCCTGCTCGGTTTTGTCGGCGCGGCGCTGATCGTCACCGGCGGCAAACTATCGCTATCGCAGCAATATCTGCCAGGCTATCTGCTGGCCATCGCCGCGGCAGTGGTCTGGTCAACCTTCAGCCTGCTGCTGAAGCGGCTGCCCAGCTTCCCAAGCAGCGCCATGGGCGGATTCTGCCTGCTGTCCGGATTGCTGTCGCTGGCTTGCCACGCGCTGTTCGAGCCGGCCGCGCGGCCGGATGCCGCGCAATGGGCCACCCTGCTATTGCTGGGTCTGGGTCCGATGGGCGGCGCATTCTTCCTATGGGAACGCGCGCTGCGCCACGGCGATCCGCGCCGCATCGGCTCGCTGTCCTATGCCACGCCGCTGCTGTCCACCCTGCTGCTGACCGCCAGCGGCCGCGGCGAGCTGAATCAACTAGCGCTGCTGGCCATCCTGCTGATTCTGGGCGGCGCATTGCTGGGCACGCTGCCGGAACGGCCCGCGCCAAAAGCCCAGCCGCTGTAGCCATACCAAGAAAATACTGAAAAAGTTATAATTACAGGTATCAAATAAAGGAAAAGCCATGTCCGTACTGAAGGAGTTCAAGGAATTCGCCGTCAAAGGCAATGTGATCGATCTGGCCGTCGGCGTGGTGATCGGCGGCGCATTCGGCTCCATCGTCAAATCGCTGGTGGACGATGTGATCATGCCGCCTATCGGCCTGCTGGTCGGCAACGTCGACTTTTCCAACCTGTTCTTCGTGCTGAAGGACGGCGCCAAGCAGGCCGGGCCGTATGTTTCGGTTGCGGCGGCCAAGCAAGCCGGCGCGGTTACCCTGAACCTGGGCCTGTTCATCAACTCGCTAGTCAGCTTCACCATCGTCGCCTTTGCCATCTTCATGCTGGTCAAGGCCATCAACCGGCTCAAGCGTGAACAACCCGCGGCGGACGCGCCGCCGGCACCCGCGACCAAGGAATGCCGCTACTGCCTGTCCGCCATTCCGGAGAAAGCCACGCGCTGCCCCTGCTGCACCTCGCAGCTGGATTAAGGCCCGCCAATCCCCCCTCCCCGATCCTGCGTTGCGCCTTCTTGCCGCGCTGGTTGTACTGTCTGCGTCGGCGCGCTTTGGATCAGGGTCTCCAACGAGGTTTTGCTAGGGGCTGTTGACGTTTGGTGAGCGGTCGCGCCGGGATGCGTTTTGTGCCGAATCGAGGCGTTTCGCGTGCCGCATAGTCATTCTCTGCCAGCGCGGAACAACAAAGAGTCGGCGCGAAAGGCGCCCGGCCCTGCGGGTTTGGCCGCTTTGGGCCGGAAGCCACGTTGCCCAGCCCTTGCA
>NZ_JAUCGU010000051.1:0-12716 GCF_059916625.1 Chromobacterium sp. CCUG 76385 | reverse complement strand
CGGCGCGCGAAACGCCTCGATTCGTCGCAAAACGCATCCCGGCGCGACCGCTCACCAAACGTCAACAGCCCCTAGGCCTGGCTGGATCAGGCTTGGGCAAGGTTATGCATTTCCTGCATGACCCCATCTGCATTCGGAATTGGCCAAGTATGCCGGGCGGGCATACAGTGCGAGGCATTCCAGGCCGCGCATGACGGCCGCCCTGAGGAGAACGCAGATGACCACCCGCCTTGAACACGACCTGCTCGGCAACCGCGATGTGCCGGCCGCCGCCTATTGGGGCGTGCACACCTTGCGCGCCATCGAGAATTTCCCGATCACCGGCCAGACCATAGGCAGCTACGGCGACCTGATCCGCGCGCTGGCCTGCATCAAGCAAGCCGCCGCCCAGGCCAACCGCGATCTCGGCATCCTGGAGCCCAAGCTTGCCCAGGCCATCATCGATGCCTGCGAAGAAATCCGCGCCGGCAAGCTGCATGACCAGTTCGTGGTCGATGTGATCCAGGGTGGCGCGGGCACCTCCACCAATATGAACGCCAACGAGGTGATCGCCAACCGCGCGCTGGAGCTGCTGGGCCACGCCAAGGGCGAGTACCAGCACCTGCACCCGAACGAGCACGTCAATCTGTGCCAGAGCACCAACGACGTCTACCCGACCGCGCTGCGCCTGGCCGCTTTCTGGGGCGTGTTGAAGCTGGTGTCGCGGATGGAAGTGCTGCGCAAGTCTTTTGAAGACAAGGCCGAGGAGTTCAAGGATATCCTGAAGATGGGCCGCACCCAGCTGCAGGACGCGGTGCCGATGACCCTGGGTCAGGAATTCCAGACCTACGCCGTGATGCTGGGCGAAGACGAGCAGCGCCTGAAGGAAGCCAGCGCCCTGATGCTGGAGATCAACCTCGGCGCCACCGCCATCGGCACCGGCATCACCGCCCACCCGGATTACGCCAAGCTGGTGTGCTTGCACCTGTCCGAGCTGGTGGGCTGCAAGCTGATCACCGCTCCCAATTTGATCGAGGCCACCCAGGACTGCGGCGCCTTCGTGCAGCTGTCCGGCGTGCTCAAGCGCGTGGCGGTCAAGCTGTCCAAGACCTGCAACGACCTGCGCCTGCTGTCGTCCGGACCGCGCGCCGGCTTCGGCGAAATCAATCTGCCGGCGCGCCAGGCCGGCTCGTCCATCATGCCGGGCAAGGTCAATCCGGTGATCCCGGAAGTGGTGAGCCAGGTGGCGTACGAAGTCATCGGCAACGACATGACCATCACCATGGCGGCCGAGGCTGGCCAGCTGCAGCTGAACGCTTTCGAGCCGGTGATCGCCTACAGCCTGTTCCGCAGCGCCGGCCACCTGGCCAACGCCTGCGACACGCTGACCGAACACTGCGTCAAGGGCATCACCGCCAACCGCGAGCGTCTGCGCCAGAGCGTGGAAAACTCGATCGGCCTGGTGACGGCGCTGAACCCGGTGATCGGCTACGAAGCCGCCACCCGCGTCGCCGCCGAAGCGCACGCCAACGGCAGCAGCGTGGCCGACGTGGTGCTGGCGCACGGCCTGCTGACCCGCGAACAGCTGGACGACATCCTGCAACCCGACACCCTGACCCAGCCGCGCTGGGTGACGCTGTAAAAACCGTTTCCTCCTTTGTTTGACTCGTGATTCCCGGCGCCTCGTGCGCCGGTTTTTTTATGCGCATCGAGTAGCTTGCCGGCTGAGTCAAAGGAGTGGGCGTCGCATGGATGGCGTTTAGGCCATGTTTCTTGCCAATCGAGCGGCGCAAGAAATTCTGCTTCCATTTTTATTCATAATGGATAAAATCATTTGGAATTTTCGAGGATTGAATATTTCAAATCACGCATGGCATAAGGCATGCGATTTTTCCATGAAGGAACATGAAATGATGCGCAGAGCAATTTTTCTGGCAGGGCTGCTTGCGGCTGGCACCGCGCAAGCGGACTGGGCGCCGAAAGTGATTTCGAACCAATACTGGGCGACGGTCAATTATGGCGGCGGAACGCTGGCTTATGGCGAGGATGCGAAGGCGGCGGGACCGCTGCAGCAAACCGTCAGTCAATTATTAAGCGTGCCTTATACCTTGCAGCAAGGCATGAACGAGCGGGTGTCGCAGCTGGTGTCGCAAAATGGCGCGTCCTTCCTCGGCGGCACGGTCAGCGGCAACCCCTCGATTACGATCCGTCCGGATGCCAGCGGCGTGGCCTATATCAGCTTGTCCGGCCTCAGCTATCAAGTGCGCAGCCAATACTCCGGCCATAAATGGGGTGTGATCAGCTATAGCTGCACCAATACCCTGACCTTGAGCAATATCGTGATCAATGCCCAGTACGGCTCGGCGAACGGCGCGATGCAGGACGGCAAGACCGGCATGACGGCCAGCACTAGCTCTTCCACCGATTGCGATTCCAATTTGAGCTGGATTCTGCCGGTGGTGGGCGATGTGCTGATCAGCAAGGCCGAGGGCAAGATAGACAGCTCCATCCAGAGCCATCTGCAAGCCGGCTTGGCTCTGGTGAAGGACGCGTTGTTGTACAAGCCGGGCCAGAATATGCTGAATGGTTTGAGTGGAGTGATTCCGCCGGGCAAGGTCGTGAGCCTGCCGGGAGGCGGCGTCTTCCCGCTGGGGCAGTATATTCAGAACAATGCCAGCTATCTGTTGGGCAACAGCCAATTGAGCATTCAACTTGGCAGTCCCATTGCCCTGCGCACGGTGCCGGGGACCAGCGAGCCGATGACAAACGACTTCTCCAGCGATGCGGCGACGATCTCCTTGTCGGCGCCGGGCATGGCGTTTACCGTCAAATTGAGCCAGCGCATGTCGGTTGATTGGCTGTGGCGCTGTCCGGTCGGCAATCCGGGTTGCAGGATTCCGTAAGACGGCTGACTCGGCGCTCTCATAGCGCAGTCGAATAAGGGGACCTGGCGGGAAGCTATCCCGCCGGGCCGCGCTTGGGCCATAATCTTAATCTTTCATTTGGGATGCGATGATGGCTACCCCTTCACTTTTGAGCGAGTCTCAGTTGGAGCAATTGGCGCCGCAATTGCAGCAATATCTGTCTGATCAACTGGGCATGGAGGTTGGCGGTTTCGATGCGCGTTTCCTGCTGGACTTCGTCGCCGAAAAGATTGGCCGCGACATTTACAACAAGGCCCTGCAAGACGCGCAAACCGCGCTGGCCGCGCGCATGGAGAGCCTGCAGGCCGCCATCTGGGAGCTTGAGAAATAGCCGGCGGCCGCGCCATGCCGTTCAATTGGGGTTACAATCGTTCATCTTTCCCTCTGCCCCTGTATTGCCGATGCTTTATTTGCGCTTGATGATGAAAGGCTTCCTGCTGGCGGTGCTGATGGTGGTGCTCGGCTTCGCCTGGGTGGCCTGGAGCATCGTCGATTACGGCAACGATGAAGAGTCGTCCGGCGCCGACGCCGCGCTGGTGCTCGGCGCCGCCGCCTGGGGCAATAAGCCGTCCCCGGTGTTTCGCGAGCGGATCAACCACGCGGTGAAGTTGTATCAGAGCGGCAAGGTGCGCTGGATCGTGTTCACCGGCGGCACGCCGGAGCCGGGTTATCCCGCGGAGGCGGACGTGGGCCGCGAGTTCGCCGCGCGCCAGGGCGTGCCGATGACGGCGATGCTGGTGGAGAATCAATCGCGCACTACCTGGCAGAACCTGTCCAATGCCAAAGACCTGGGCCACCAGTTTGGCATCCGCTCCTATCTGCTGGTCAGCGACCCGCTGCATATGCGCCGCGCGGTGCTGATGGCCAGCGACCTGGGGCTGAGAGCCTATCCGGCGCCGACGCAATCCAGCCGTTTCCGCACGGTGTCCAGCTGGTCGCGCTTCTTGGCGCGCGAGACTTGGCTATATGTGGGTTATCGGGTATTCCGCCAGTTATCCTGATGGTTGTGGATAAGTTTGCATTCCGGCTTGCCCTGTGGATAAGTCGGAATGGCAGCCCTGAGACAAGAAAAAAGCCGGCATGAGCCGGCTTGTTCATGGGAGGCGGATGCCGCTCAAGCGGTGTGCCACAGATCGATCAGTTCGCTGGCTTCCAGCGTTTTCACTTCGGCGCGAGCCTGCAGCCAGCCGGTCAGTTCGCCGCGCAGCGCATCGTCGATCTTGCGCTCGCTCACCGGGAAGGCTACGCCTTCCAGCTTGCCCTTGCCGTCGAAATGGCCGCCGAAGCTGATGCCGGCCTCATCCACGCGGGTCAGCCAGCCATCCAGCAGCGCGTCGGCATCCACGCCTTCGTGCAGTTCGGCCACCAGATGGAAACCCAGCTCGCGGAATTCGCCCACGCGCATTTTCTTGCGTTGGCGGGCGTTCAGGCGTTTCAGACGTTGGGCGGAATTGGCGTTGCGGATAGAGGCCATGGTAAATCCTTATTCTTCAAATCGGGCGATCATAACAGGTTTTGACGAACCTTCCGGTTAAGATGGTTCGGACAGATCATGCCATAGCAGCGACCCAACCAGCAGGGGGCCAGATTGCAGATTTACACCATAGACGATTTTCAAGCCATGCCGTGGGCCAATGGCGGCGGCCGCACGCTGCAGCTGTTCCGCCTGCCGCACCCGCAGCGGCCCGAGGCTTTCGCCTTGCGGTTTTCCATCGCCGAGGTGGCGCAGGGCGGGCCGTTTTCGTTTTTCCCTGGCGTAGACCGGCAGCTGGGTTTGCTGGAGGGCGAGGGCATGGCGCTGAGTCTGGCCGATGGCCGCTCGCTGACATTGGACCAACTGGGTCAGGTGGTGGCGTTTGCAGGCGAAGCCGGTGTCGATTGCCGTCTGCTTGGCGGCCCGTTGCGCGACTGCAATTTGATGCTGGCGCGCGATTGGGGGCAGGGCGATCTGGAACGCATGGCATGGGAAATGGCTGAGACCTGGACGCTCTGCGCCGATGACCTGGCCCTGCTGTATCTGCAGCAAGGCCGCTGGCAAGCGGAAGGACAAACGCTGCCGGGCGGCTGCCTGCTGCTGTTGGAGCGGGGAGCCATCACGCTGCGAGTCGATGGTCCGGCAGTGGCCTGGCTGGCCAGGGTGACACGGTTATCGGCTTGAGCGCGGGCCATGAAAAAAGCCAGGCGGCTGCCTGGCTTTGATTTTATCTGGGCGGCGTTACAGCCCCAGCTCGCTCCAGATCGTGTCCACGCGCTGCTTGACGGCCTGATCCATCACGATGGGCGTGCCCCATTCGCGCTGGGTCTCGCCTGGCAGCTTGTTGGTGGCGTCCAGCCCCATTTTGCCGCCCAGGCCAGAGATCGGGCTGGCGAAGTCCAGATAGTCGATGGGCGTGCTCTCGATCAGGGTGGTGTCGCGCACCGGGTCCATGCGCGTGGTGATGGCCCAGATCACTTCCTTCCAGTCACGGGTATTCACGTCGTCGTCCACCACCACGATGAACTTGGTGTACATGAACTGGCGCAGGAAGCTCCAGCACCCCATCATCACCCGCTTGGCGTGGCCGGGGTATTGCTTCTTGATGCTGATCACCGCCATGCGGTAGCTGCAGCCTTCCGGCGGCAGATAGAAGTCCACGATTTCCGGAAACTGCTTCTGCAGAATCGGCACGAACACTTCGTTGAGCGCCACGCCCAGGATAGCGGGCTCGTCCGGCGGCTTGCCGGTGTAGGTGCTGTGATAGATCGCGTTCTCGCGCATCGTGATGCGGTCTATGGTCAGCACCGGGAAGCTGTCCTGCTCGTTGTAGTAGCCGGTGTGATCGCCATACGGGCCTTCCAGCGCCATGTCGTTGGGGTGGATGTGGCCCTCCAGCACGATTTCCGCCCGCGCCGGCACTTGCAGGTCCGACCCGATGCACTTGGCCAGCTCGGTGCGGCTGCCGCGCAAGAGGCCGGCGAACTGGTATTCGGACAGCGTGTCCGGCACCGGCGTCACCGCGCCGAGTATCGTCGCCGGATCGCAGCCAAGCACCACCGCCACCGGATAGGGCGCATCCGGGTTTTGCTGGCGGAACTCGCGGTAATCCAGCGCGCCGCCGCGGTGCGCCAGCCAGCGCATGATGACGCGGTTCTTGCCTATCACCTGCTGGCGGTAGATGCCGAGGTTCTGCCGCTTCTTGTTCGGCCCGCGGGTGACGGTGAGGCCCCAGGTGATCAGCGGCGCCACGTCGCCGGGCCAGCAGTGCTGGATCGGCAGTTTTTCCAGATCGACGGCTTCGCCTTCCCAGACGATTTCCTGGCACGGCGCTTTTTTCACTTCCTTCGGCGCCATCGACAGCACCTGCTTCAATAGCGGCAGCTTGTCCCAGGCGTCTTTCAGGCCCTTGGGCGGCTCCGGCTCCTTCAGGTAGGCCAGCGTTTTGCCGATTTCCCGCAGCTGCATGGTGTCGGACGCGCCCATGCCCATGGCCACCCGCTCCGGCGTGCCGAACAGATTGGCCAGCACCGGGAAGCCGTAGCGGCGGCCGTCCTTGACCGGCTGTTCGAACAGCAGCGCCGGGCCGCCTGCCTTCAGCACGCGGTCGCCGATTTCGGTCATTTCCAGATAGGTGGACACCGGCGTATGAATGCGCTTGAGCTGTTGTTGTTGCTGGAGTTGTGCGGTGAATTCCCGCAGATCGGCATATTTCATGACTGTTTCATGATCTGGCGCAAAGTTGGAGGAGGGGCGCTTGGATAATCTAGCTTCGGACGTCGCGCTCGGTTGACCGGCTATTTTACTGGCAAAGGCGGCCAGCGTCAGGCCTGATTTTCTTGACCATTGGAGAAGATAAAATGAAGAAGCTCGCACTTGCCGCCATGATCGGCATGCTTTCCGCCAGCGCGTTTGCCGCTCAGGGCGACATCCTGGCCCGCTTCCGCGTGATCAATGTTGATCCGGCTACTAGTTGGGACAATTCGGGTGCAGTGCCCGGGTTGAGTGTCGATGCCAAGAATGCTACGGTTCCCGAGCTGGACTTCACTTACATGATCACCAACAACATCGGTGCGGAGCTGATCCTGGGCACCTCGCGTCACAAGATCACCGCTAATGGCGCGGATATCGGAAAAGTATCGGTGCTGCCGCCGACGCTGACCCTGCAATATCACTTTGCGCCGGAAGCGACTTTCCGTCCGTATGTGGGCGCAGGCCTCAACTACACCCGTTTCTACGACGCAGGGCTGAATGCGCTGGGTACCCCGCTCAGTGTGAAGAACAACAGCTTCGGCCCGGCGCTGCAAGCGGGCGCGGATATCGCCATCAACAAGAACTGGTTCTTCAACGTGGATGTGAAGAAACTGTGGATCCAGACCGACGTGACGGCCGACAAGCTGGGCGGCGCCAAGTTGGGTACCCTGCATGTTGATCCGTGGGTGTTCGGTATCGGTATCGGTACCAAGTTCTGATAGATAGTAGTAGGGACGATGAAGGACGCCGAGAGGCGTCCTTTTGTTTTTAAGCGGCGATCTTCGCCATTTTTCATTCTTTTGCCATCTGGCGCTTAGCTGCAAGGCGCCACCTGCAGTCATTCGTTCCCCTGGTGAATTTTCTGATTCGCACGCTGTCCCTCGCTAAGAGGGGCTGGAGGCGATATCTGGCGAAAAGCTGGAGATCCTTGCGACATTTGGCTCGACACTGGTTAGACTTCATCCGGATGCGGTCGCTTCGAGGGCGGCTTTGGACAAAATTGTTGTCAAAAAACATCAATCCAGCGCGATGATTTTTCAACGGATTCATCGCGGTTACGGATAATCTTTACCAGTTTTTTTCATTGAAAAGAGCAACTTATCCCATTGGCTTGTCATGTTGGTTTGCCAGAGTGGGGAAATGCGCTGAGGTCTTGAATTTACTGGGGATTTCTCCCGCCCCGGCGGGGAGATTTTTGTTAAAATGGCGCCCTTTTTCGTGGTGGGGAAGATTCATGGCTCTCCTTGAAATCAAAAACGTGGTCAAGCGCTTCGGCGACTACACGGCAGTCAACGATGTCAGCCTGTCGGTAGAGGCGGGCGAATTCTTCACCCTGCTCGGGCCCTCCGGCTGCGGCAAGACCACCTTGCTGCGCATGCTGGCCGGTTTCGAACAGCCGGACGCCGGCCAGATCCTGCTGGACGGCCAGGACATGTCGCAGGTCGTGCCGGAGAAGCGCCCGGTGCACACGGTGTTCCAGAGCTATGCGCTGTTCCCCCATATGACGGTGCGCGAGAACATCGCCTTTCCGTTGAAAATGGCCAAGTGGGACAAGGCCAAGATCGAATCGCAGGTGGACAAGCTGCTGGCCGACGTGCGCCTGAGCCAGTTCGGCAACCGCTACCCGCACGAGATGTCCGGCGGCCAGCGCCAGCGCGTGGCCATCGCCCGCGCCCTGGTGGACCGGCCGCGTCTGTTGCTGCTGGATGAGCCGCTGTCTGCGCTGGACGCCAAGCTGCGCGAGGAAATGCAGATCGAGCTGATCAATCTGCAGAAGGAAGTCGGCATCACTTTCGTCTACGTCACCCACGATCAGGGCGAGGCGCTGGCCTTGAGCCACCGCATCGCGGTGATGAGCCACGGCAAGGTGGAGCAGCTGGACGTGCCGGAGAAGCTGTACAGCTATCCGAAGAACCGTTTCGTCGCCGACTTCCTCGGCCAGTGCAATGTGCTGGACGGCACGGTCAAGGTGCTGCATGGCGACGCGATGACCGTCGCCATCAAGGGCTGCGGCGATGTGAAATGCCAGGCGGTGCCGGGCGTGAAGGAAGGCCAGATGGGCTGGCTGGCGCTGCGGCCGGAAAAGGTGAGGCTGGACAAGGAGCTGGCCGCGTCGCCGGACGAGGTCCATTTCAAGGGCCGCGTTCACGACTGCCTGTACCTGGGCGACGTCACCCTCTATGTGGTGGAGGTGGCCGACGGCGTGCTGGTGGAGGCGATGCAGGCCAACAACATCCCTGGCGTCGCCAAGTTCTTCGATGACGGCGATGTCGTCGAAATCGCCTGGCGCTTCGACGCCGGCAGTTTCCTGACGGAGTAAGCCATGGCTATCCGCGATCGATTCGGCAAGTGGGCGCTGTCCTGGCCCCCCTTGCTGTACTTGGTATTGTTCTTCCTGATTCCGTCGCTGATCATGCTGGTGGCGGCGTTTCGCCAGCCCGGCGATTACGGCGGCCTGGCGCCGCTGTACCTGATCGAAGATGGCCACCGCGTGTGGCAGCTGACGCTGGACAACTTCCATAGGCTGGTGGAAGAGCCGTTGTACGTCGAGCTGTTCATCAAGTCGGCCGGTTATGCCGCCATCACCACGGTGGTGTGCCTGTTGATGGCGTATCCGCTGGCCTGGCTGATCGCCCGCTCCGGCAAGAAGTACCGCGACCTGCTGCTGCTGCTGGTGATCCTGCCGTTCTGGTCCAACTTCCTGATCCGCATCTACGCCTGGATGATCATCCTGGGGCCGCAGTCCGCTTTCACCAAGGCCCTGAACACGGTATTGGTGGCGCTCGGTTTTGAGCCGGTGCGCTTGTTGTTCACTTCCTTCGCCGTGATCGTCGGCCTGGTGTACGTGCATCTGCCCTTCATGGTGCTGCCGCTGTACGCCAATCTGGAAAAGCACGATATGGCGCTGCTGGACGCGGCGCAGGATCTCGGCGCCAACGCTTGGCAGCGCTTCTGGCGCGTGACCTGGCCGCTGAGCCTGCCCGGCGTATTCGCCGGCTCCGCGCTGGTGTACATTCCGGCGCTGGGCATGTTCGCGATTCCGGACATCCTGGGCGGCACCGAGTCCATCATGATAGGCAACCTGATCAAGCAGCAGATTCTCGACACCCGCGACTGGCCGTTTGGATCGGTGCTGTCGATCATGCTGACCGGCGGCGTATTGCTGATCGCCGTGCTGGGGGCCGTGGTGGCCAGAAAGGGGAAGGGGCGTGGCTAAGAAACAATCGAAGTGGCTGTGGGCTTCGGCCATCCTGACCTATCTGTTCCTGTACCTGCCGCTGATCATCGTGGTGCTGTACTCGTTCAACGATTCGCGTCTGAACGCTGAATGGGTGGGATTCACGCTGAAGTGGTACGACAAGCTGTTCCATAACGAGAAGATGCTGACCGCCGCCGCCAACTCGCTGGTCATCGGCATTCTCGCCAGCTTCTTCGCCACCATTCTGGGCACGCTGGCTGGCATCGCGCTGCATCGCTACAAGCTGAAGCTGCTGCCCTTTCTGGTGCTGACGCCGATTGCGATCCCCGAATTGCTGATGGGCGTGTCGCTGGTCATCTTCTTCGTCATCGTCAATCAGCTGATCGGCATTCTGGAGCTGGGCTTCATCACCATCCTGCTGTCGCACATCGCGTTCTGCATCGGCTTCGTCGCCATCGTGGTGCGGGCGCGGATGCAAGGCATGGATGACAGCCTGGTGGAAGCGGCGCGCGACCTGGGCGCCACGCCGTTCCAGGCCTTCCGCCTGATCACGCTGCCGGTGATCAAGCCGGGCATCATCGCCGGCGCGCTGATGGCGTTCACGCTGTCCATCGACGACTTCGTGATCACCTTCTTCACTGCCGGCGCCGGTGCCAGCATGCTGCCGCTGGAGATCTACTCGATGATCAAGATCGCCGTCACGCCGGAAGTCAACGCGGTATCCAGCTTGCTGATGCTGCTGACGCTGGCCTTGATCGTCATCGCGACCAAAGTGTCGCCCAGCGCCTTGCGCGCCAATAGCTGAAGAATCGAACGGGGCGCTGTCCGCGCTTCGTTCCTGTCGGATCTGGGCGGCGCCGGGCAGGCGCCGCCTGATGTTCGCAGTACCAATGTTGTGCCATACAAAGGAAACAATATGAAGAAGATTCTCGCAATGCTGGCGCTGGCAGCGTCGACCCAAGCATTCGCCGCCGATGAGCTGCATCTGTACAACTGGAACAATTATCTGTCCGAAACCGCGGCCAAGAATTTCGAGGCTTACTGCAAATGCAAGCTGGTGCAGGACTATTACGGCGACAACGAGGAGCTGCTGGCCAAGCTGGCCGCTGGCGCCAAGGGCTACGACATCGTGGTGCCGACCGGTTTCGCCGTCGACGCGCTGATCAAGCAGGGCAAGGCGCAGCCGCTGGACAAGGCGCAGCTGCCCAACTTCAAGAACCTGAACCCGGGTTACCTGAACAGCTTCTTCGATCAGGGCAACAAATACTCCGCGCCGTACGCCTTCACCACCACGCTGATCGGCTACAACGAGACCAAGCTGAAGCAGCTCGGTTTGCAGGATAAGGTCAATACTTGGGCGCTGATCTTCGATCCGGCCCTGCTGGCCAAGATCAAGGGCAAGATCACCGTGCTGGATTCGCAGCGCGAACTGATCGCCGCCGCGCTGATGTACCTGGGCAAGCCGGCCAATTCCACCAATCCGGCCGACTGGAAAGCCGCCCGCGACGTGATCCTGAAAGCCAAGCCGTACTGGGCCGCCTTCAACAACCAGTCCTATATCAAGGAGCTGACCGTCGGCAATATCTATGTCGCCTTCGGCTACTCCAACGATATGTTCCAGGCTCAGCAGGATGCCAAGAAGGCCAAGCGCAACTTCGCGCTGAACTTCAGCCTGCAGAAGGAAGGCAACACCTTGTCGCTGGATAACTTCGTGGTGCTGAAAGATGCCCCGCGCAAGGACCTGGCCTACAAGTTCATCAACTTCATGCTGGACGGCAAGAACGCCGCCGGTCTGACCAATGAAATGGGCAACGGCAATCCGAACGCCGCCGCCGGCAAGTTCGTCAAGACCGAGCTGACCAAGATCCCGGCGATCTTCCCGACCGCGACCGACCTGCCGCGCCTGCAGCAGCTGCACGATCTGAATGCCAAGGATAGACGCGAGCTGAACAAGGTGTGGTCCGAGATCAAGCTGAAGTAAGCGGAAGCGGATACAAAAAAGCCAGCTCATCTAAGCTGGCTTTTTCTTTATATAGATGTCTTCAATTCAGATGCAGCCGCAGTAGCTGGCTGATCTTCTCGATGCGGTGATCGACATGGGCCGGCTTGCGCGGTTCATGGCTGACCCAGATCGTCGTCATGCCCAGCTCTTTTGCCGTCAGCAGATTCGGCAGCGAGTCTTCCACCATGATGCAATGCGCCGGGTCCAGCCCCTCTCGCGCCAGTACCGTCTGAAACGCGCCGAGGTGCGGTTTGGGCACATAGTTCAACTGATCCACGCCATAGATGGATGCAAAGTGATGCTGAATCTTCATCTGCTGCAGGATGCCTTCCACATAGTGTTGCGGCCCATTCGACAGAATGATCTTGCGGCCGGGCAGGGCGGTCAGGTTTTCCGCCAGGCGGTCTTCAAACTGCAGCCACTGCGCCAGTACATCCACCGGGTGGGTATCTATCAAGAATTGCTGCGGGTCAATGCCGTGATGCGTGGTCAGGCCGTGCATGGTGGCGCCGTACTGCGCCCAATAACGCGAGCGCAGCGCGCACGCTTCCTCTTCGCCCACGCCGAGGTGACGCATCATGTATTCAGTCATCAGCTTGTTGATATGGTCGAAGATGCCGCCGCTGGCGTGATGCAGGGTGTCGTCTAGGTCGAAAATCCAGGTTTTGTGGCTCACGTTAGGACTGCATGCAGAAAGTTGGAGGGGATGCAGATTATCCACGCGTAGCGGAATAACGGCCAGTGGAAGCCTTGCATCCCTATAGTTTTGTTACATATCAGTCACTTGCTGTCTTTTGTCGAAAATCTTTCACTTTTTCTCGCAAAAGGTGTTGACGAGGTGCAGGCCCGGGCGTATAGTTCGCCTCCTCAGCTGACGCAGCGAAC
>NZ_JAUCGU010000050.1:0-14813 GCF_059916625.1 Chromobacterium sp. CCUG 76385 | reverse complement strand
TGGCAGAGAATGACTATGCGGCGCGCGAAACGCCTCGATTCGGCGCAAAATGCATCCCGGCGCGACCGCTCAGCAAATGTCAACAGCCCCTAGTGGCCGGGCTGCGCGCAGCAGGCGGTCGCGCACCGCGCGCCAGGCAGGCTCGTCAGGAGGCAGAACCACCAGCACGGATGGGCAGCCGCTGCCATCGGCCTCGTGCAAGGCGGCGTACAGCGCCTGGGCATAGGCGTCAGGAGTGGACGGCATTTGTCGGAACCATGCCGGCGCCGGGCTTGGCGCGTCGATGGCCAGCACCGCGCTTTCCTGCCACTGCAGAGCGGAGGATTCGGCCTCCTCCCGCTCTATCCGGTAGCAGGGCTGGCGCGGCGAGTAGTGCAAGGCCAGGTTGCCCGGCACCCGCGGCGCGTCGGGTGCCGCCTTTTCCGCCAGATCAAGATAGGGCGCCAGCATGTCGGCGGTAATGGCGCCGGGCCGCAGAATGGCTGGACGCGGGCCGCTGAGATCGAGAATGGTCGATTCAATGCCTACCGCGCAGGGGCCACCGTCCAGCACGGCGGCTATCTGTCCTTCCAGATGCGAGCGCACATGTTCCGCCGTGGTGGGGCTGATGCGGCAGAACGGATTGGCAGAAGGCGCGGCAACCGGCCTTTGCAGCCGGTCCAGCACCTGTTGCAGCAAGGGGTGGTTGGACCAGCGCAGGGCGACGGTATCCTGGGCGGCGTTGATGATGGCGGGCACGTCGCTTCTGGCCGGCAGCACCAGGGTCAAGGGGCCGGGCCAGAAGCGCTCGATCACCGGCCAGGCATGGTCGGGCACGCTGGCAGCCCAGTTCATCAAGTGATCCAGGCCTGGCAGGTGGACGATCAGCGGATGGTCGGCCGGCCGGTTCTTGGCGCGGAAAATGGCCGCGACGGCCTCGGGATTGGTGGCGTCGCCGGCCAGGCCGTAAACGGTTTCCGTAGGCAAGGCAACCAGTTGCCCCTGGCGCAACAGCGAGGCGGCCAGATCCAGGTCTTCGGGTGTAGGGTGCAGGGACTTCATATTTCTCTATCGCGTTAGGGATTACAGACGTCGCAATATTGCGGCGAGACCGGCGCGCTCAGCGTTTCCTGGCGCATGGCCAGGCAGCAGGGGCATTGCCAGCGGCGAACGCCGGGCTGCCGGGTCGGCGCGCCGCAGTCCTGGCATGGCGCGCCGGCGAGCGGGGCGATTTCGCCGAAGCCCGGCATGCCGCAATCCGGGCATGAACTGGCCAGCCTGGTTGCCAGCTTCTCCGCGCAGCGGGCGATCATGGCCATCCGGGTGGGGTTGCGATGGGCGCGCATATCGGTTTCCAGATGCAGCGGACCCGCCGCCAGGTGCGTTTCCAGGTGCATGCGCAGCGCGCGCTCATCGCGCAGCGATTTATCAAACGCCGGCTCGCCGGGCCGGCCGACGATCAGGCCGTGCGCGGGGAAATCGGCCTGGCGCAACAGCTCGGGCAGGCCGTCCAGGTCATGCAGCACCCAGTGGCGGTAATGGGTTTCCGGCCCGCTGATCCATGCTTCCACCGCGTATTCGCGCGCGGCATCCCAATAAACCAGCAGCTCCGTCGCCCAGGCGCAGCTGCCCAGCCAAGGGTCGCCGCCGAAGCTGCCTTCGCTGCCTATGCCATGCGGCAGCCCGCTGATCTCGCAGGCCAGCTTGGCCTTGGCCAGCGCCGCGTCGCGCTGGCTGCCGGCGCGCGGCGTCTCACCCGTGAATGTGCCCAGGCTGTCGGTATCGAAGCTATCCACCAGTGCGACTTGCCAGCCTATGTCCGCCAGCGCCGGCGCCAGCGCGGCCTGCTTGCCATGGCAGGTCAGCAGCGCGGCCTTGCGATCAAGCATCATGTTGCCAGCCTCCATCGGCATGCCAACGCAGCGGCGTCTCGCCATGCACGCAGTACAGATGCAGCCAGCCGTTTTCGATCAACTGCTTTGGCAGCGGCTGGCGGGACAGGGCGGCGGCCAGCTTGTCCGGCGGGGCGTCGATGCAGGCGGCCAGCCGCAGCGGCGCGTGGCGCAGGCGCTGGCCATCGTGCACGGACTGCCAGGACAGGCCGATGCGCAAGTCGCCGCTATTGCCTTCGAATACGCCGATGCGGCCGCCCACCACATTGTGCAGCAGCTTGTTGCCGCTGCCGAAACGGCGCGGATCCACCGTGGAGGCGAAATACTGCATATTGATCCAGTGCGCCACCACCATGGGCGCGGCCAGAATGGCTTCCAGTCCTTTTCCGTCCGCGTCCTGCCGCCAATCGTAATCATGCAGGAAGGCGCGGCCTTGCAGGTCCATGCCTCTGGTTTTGCCGCGGGGCGCGGCGATGAACAGCGCATTGCCCGCCAGCGCCCATTCCGGGCGCGTCTCCGCCCAGTCATCGCCTTTTTGCCGCATTTTTTGCAGCAAGGCCTGATCGCTGAGGCTGGCGTCGAGATTGACCGCCGGCGCGCGCCGCCGTCTGGCCAATGCGCAGGCGTCGCGCAATTGCGCCTCAAGCGCTGGCAGGCGGGCGCGGACATCGGCCGCCAACGCATCGGTGTCCAGCAGCAGGATTTCATCGCTGTGCGTCAGGTGCAGCGCCGGCAGGAAAACGGTGTCCGCCGGGATAGGCTGGCCTTGCTCGGCCAGCAGCGCGCGCAGCGCGGGATCGTTCAACCAGTTGGCCAGCAGGCGGACATGCTGGTGGCCGCCATGGCCGCCGCAGGCGCCGCATTGCAGCGCGGCGGCTTGCGGATTATTGCTGGCATGACTGGCATGACCGGTCAGCAGCACCCAGGGCGCCAGCGCGCCATGCAGACCCATCGCCGGCAGCAAGCCCGCCGCCAGCTTGGCCTTCTGCTCCAGCGGCAGCGAGGCTTGCGGCATCGGCGCGGCGTCGCGCCGGTTCAGCCACGGGTCCAGATCCGGCAACTGGGCCTGGCGCGCGCGCGGCCAGCTGCGGCTGGCCAAGCTGGCGATTTTGCCCAGGCCCATGCTTTCCACCAGAGCAAAACCAGCGGTGGGAGAGCGCTGGAAGGTCTGCCACCCGCGGAGCCGCGCCGGGCGCGGTTGGGAGGCGGGCGTGGTGGCTTCCCAGGCAGGGCCAAGCAGGACCGGGAGGCGCGGCTGAGCGGATTCGCTGCCCGGCGGCCGGTAGGCCAGCGGCAGGCCGAAAAAGCCGGCGAAGCCATGGGTGTGGCATGCGGGAATGGTTTCTTCCAGCGCGCGGCGCAGCGGCTCCGAGCGCACATCGATGCAGAACACGGCTTGCATAGCCGGGCGCGTGCCGGTTTGCGCCGGCGAGGGGCGGCACAGCGCCTGCGTCAGCGGCACGTGCAGGGACAGCTCGTGCGCGCGCTGCCAGACTGCGGCAAACGGGTTGGCGCGGCAGTCGCCATGATGTTGCCACGCATGGCGCCAAGACGCCCAGGCGCTGTCGGCGTCGCGCCGGCCATCGTCCAGCAGGCATTCCCAGGCCAGCTGGATGGCCAAGAGTTCTTGCAAGTGTCTATCGTTCTCGCCCGCCAGTTGGGCTTGCCAAGCGAGGTAGGCGCACCAGCCGGCCCAGCCATTGTTGCGCATCAACAGCGCTTGCAGCCACGGCGCGGCCCAGTCGGCATCGGGCTGCAACTGGGCGATGCCGGAGGCCAGCATGGACTCGGCATCGGCAGGCAGACGTATCGCGTGCTGTCGCAAACGTTCCCGCATCTGCGGCGATGCGGTCAAACCATAGGGATGGCGCATCTGCTCCCGCCAGGCGGCGTAAAACCCTTGCTCATGCGACAAGTGCCAGTTGGCCTGGTCGCGATCGAACCAGGCGGCGCAATACTGGCTGATCTGCTGAATGACGACATCGGTCCAGCGCTGGGCGCTCATCGGCCCGGCAGGGGCGGAGCAGAGCTCGGTAAGAAGGGGGGGCGCCGCAGGGGGCGTGAAAGACTGGCATGCCCGTTCCAGCCAGGCTTCCAGCGAATCGGCCCAACCGGTCTCGTTCAGCGCGGTCTGCAAGGCATCGCGCGTGATTTCGCCGCTGCGCCAGGCGGCCAGGTATTCGCTTTGCGGCAGGTGCAGCGGGCTGTTGGCCACGTGAAGCAGAGTATCGGCTGCCTGCTTGAAGGCGCGATCGCGCAAGCCCCAGTAAGGCGAGCTGGCCACCAGGCTGTCCAAGGGCCAGGACGGAGCGATGGCGGATAAGGCCTGTTCCACGGCCTGCTGCCATGGCGCGGCGAGCTTAGTCATGGCGGCCTCCTTTCAGCGATAGTTGCCAGGATGGGATCGGCGTCTGCGGCCGGGGCTGGCGCCAGGCGAGCATGCACCACCATTCGTCGAGATGAAAGCCGGCGAAGGCATGCGGATAGAGCCGCCGCGCCAGCCAGCCTTGCGGGTGGCGCAGCAATTCGCCCTGCAGCAGGAAGGCCGCGGCAAAAATCGCGCCAAGCAGCCATTGGCTCCACGCTGCGGGGAGCTGGCCGTGCCACGGCAGCGCCAGCGACGCCAGCGCATGCAGCAGCAGATAGGATTGGCACAGCGCCAGCGTCGCCAACAGGCCCGCCGGGCCGCGCAGCAACACGCCCATGCCCAGCCCCATGCATAGCCAGAACAGAGGCGGCACGGCGGCAGCCGGCAGCCAGCGTTGCCACAGCCATTGCGAAACGGCCAGCGCCAATACGGCCAGCGCGCCGCGCGCAAGGTGCGCAGACAGACTATCTGCTTCGTCGCCGCCGGCCAGACGCAGCGCGGCGCTGTCGCGCACGGCATTTCCTGCGCTCAGAAAGGCATGCGCCTTATACAGCGAATGGGCCAGCAAGTGCAGCAGCGCCAGCGAATACAGGCCCATGCCGATTTCCAGCAGCATGAAGCCCATCTGCGCGCAGGTGGACCAGGCCAGCCGCAGCTTGACGCTGATGCGGGTCAGCATCACCAGGCAGCACACTGCCGCGCTCAGGCCGCCCCACAGCATCAGCAGCGCATTGGCGGCAGGCGCCGTTTGCAGCAAGGGCGCAGCCTTGATCAGCACGATGCCGCCCAGATTCACCACGCCGGCATGCAATAGGGCGGAAATCGGCGTGGGCGCTTCCATCACCTGGGTCAGCCAGCCATGGAAGGGCAGCTGGGCGGTCTTGATGCCCGCCGCAGCCACCAGCAACACGGCAGCCAGCGTGGCGTAGCCGTGGTTTTCGATCGAGACCGGCGCCGTTGCGGCTGCCGTCAGGTCCAAACTGCCGCCGGCGCAGATCCAGGCGAGTCCGGCGGCGATCAGCAGCAGCTCCGCCAGCCGGCTGGCGCGCCATTCTCGCCGCGCCGCCAGCTGGGCGGCAGGCCGGCCGGGGTAAAAAGTCAGCAGCGTTTGCAGCGCCAGGCTGCACACTATCCACGCAGCCAGCATCAGCAAAAGATGGGTGCCTTGCACGACCAAGGTGACGGAAGCCAGCAAGCATCCCAGCGCGCGCAGGAAACGGTGCTGGCCGGGCTCGCCTTGCATGTAGCGGCGCGAATAGCGCAGCACCATCCAACCCAGTAGCTGAATCAGCGCCTGCATCAGCCAGGCAGCGGCGAACCAGGGCGCAGATGGAGCAAACCAAGCGAAAGGCAACAGCAACAAGCCGCCCAAGAGGGCGGCCGCTTCGGCCGCCCGCCAATGCGTGCGCAGGGCAGAGCCTGGCCAGCAGGCGGGCAACAACCAGGCCAGCGCGATGGCGACGGGCAGAGCGGCGGAGAGGGAGAAGGGCATAGTAGAAGCTCCGTCTAAAGCATGCCGGCACTTTGCCCTAATCAATATGTTCAGTAAAATAGATTAAATATTAGTTTTCATTCTTTAATAAAGAACAATGAGCCGACTCAACTATCACCATCTGTATTACTTCTGGTCGGTGGCCAGCGAGGGGCACCTCACCCGGGCCGCCGAGCGTTTGCATGTCTCGCAATCGGCGTTGTCCGCGCAAATACGCCAGCTGGAAGAGCAGTTGGGTCAGCCGCTGTTCCTGCGCGAAGGCCGCAAACTGCAATTGACCGAACTGGGCGCGGTGGTGATGCGTTACGCCGAGGAGATTTTCGCCCTGGGCAACGAGCTGCTGGCCAGCGCGGCATCCAGCAAAGGCAGCGGCGGCACCTTGCGCATCGGCAGCGTGGCGACCTTGTCGCGCAATTTCCAGGATTGGTTCTTGCAGCCGGTGCTGCGCCAGCAGCAGGTGCGGCTGATGCTGGAGGCGGGCAGCCTGGAGGAGCTGCTGGCCAGGCTGAAGGCGCACGAGCTGGACGTGGTGCTGTCGAATCGGCCGGTGCTGGCCGATGACAAACAGGCCTGGCGCTGCCGCACCCTGGCGCGCCAGCCCGTGGTGTTGGTGGGGCCGCCGCTGGAGACGGGGCAGGATTTCCAGATCGAGCGCGATCTGACGCGTCTGCCCTTGCTGGTGCCCAGCCGCAAGAGCGAGATCCGTCTGCGCTTCGACCTGCTGTGCGAGGAAATGGCTTGGAAGCCGCAGATACGGGCGGAAGTGGACGACATGGCCATGCTGCGTCTGCTGGCGCGCGACGCGGGCGGCGTGGCGCTGCTGCCGGCCATCGTGGTGCGCGACGAGCTGGAGAAAGGTTTGCTGCAGCAGTATTGCCTGGTGCCTGAGGTAGAAGAGACGTTTTATGCCATTACCGTGCAGCGGCGCTATCTGCCGCCGCTGTTGACGCAATTGCTGCGCAGCGTGGCGGCATGAGCAGTGGATGGCCGCCGGTTTTCAGTCGGAAATGCTCTCATGCGCCCCAGCGTCGCCGCGCTTCCAGTAGCCGGCCACGCGCATCCGCTCCTTATCCAATCCTTGCGCCAGCAGGTGCTTGTGCAGCGGGCGCATTTCGCCGCTTTCCCCCGCGGCCCATACATAGCCTTCGCCAGCGGGCAGGGCAGTCTGCGCAATGGCTTGCAGCAGATCCTGCCCGCGCTTGCGGTAGCGCCAGATGATTTCGACGCCGGCCGGCGCGGCAAGCGGCAGCCGGCCATGCTCGTCATCCACCAATATCCACGTTTGCCCGCGGGCGCCGGCAGGCAATGTTTCCAGCCTCCGGGCGATGGCCGGCAGCGCCGATTCGTCGCCTATCAGCCAGTGCCAGTCAAAGCCGGTCGGCACCACGCGCGAGCCGCGCGGGCCGCCTATGCCCAGATAGTCGCCAGGCTTGGCATTTGCCGCCCACTGCGCGGCGACGCCGCCGGCGTGCACCACAAAATCGATATCCAGTTCGCCCTTGGCCGCATCGTAACGGCGTGGGGTGTAGTCGCGCATGGCCGGCTTCGGGCGATCCGCCGGGAAGCTCATGCCGCTCTCGCCGATGAGGGGCGCGGCCGGCATGGTTTCGCCGGGAGCGGGGAAGAACAGCTTGACATGGTCGTCGAAGGAGGCGGAAACAAAGCCTTCCAGCTCGTCGCCGCTCAGGGTGATCCGCAGCATGGCGGGCGTCAGCCGCGTTACCCGGCTGACTTGCAGCAGGCGGAAGCGAGTGGCGTGGCGCAGTTTCTGTATCGTCAGGTCTTGAGTCATGCGGCGCTCCTTAGGATTTAGCTTGGCCGATGATCTCGGCGGTGGCGCGTTGCAGAATGGCGGCGATGCGGCGCTGCTCTTCGGCGTCGGCGTGATCGCGCATTAGCAGCGCATGTTTCAGCGCGCGGCGCGCTTCTATCATTTCCTTGGTCCAGCCGGCGGCGCCGTCTTCGCCGATTTCCTCGCCGGCATAGGCGCGGCGCGCCAGCTCCATCTTGCGGCCGATATGGCGCAGCTTGGCCAGCATCAGTTCCACATGCTCTTTTTGTTCCGCCAGCCGATTCTGCCCCGACAGGGCGAGGGAGTAGCATTTGCGGTTGCCGCTGGCGGCCACTGTCACCTGGCCCAGCTCTTCCAGATAGGTCAGCGCCGGGTAAACCATGCCTGGACTGGGGCTGTAATAGCCGTTGGAGCGGCTGGCCAGCTCCTTGATCAGCTCATAGCCGTGAGCCGGTTGCTCATTGATCAACGCCAGCAGCAAGAGCTGCAGGTCGTCCGCGCCGAACTTGCGGCCGCGCGTCATTTCGCCGTCGCCGCCGCGGTGGCCGCGACCGCCATGGCCACGGGCAAAGGCATGCGCGCATAAATGGAAAAGGCGTTTTGCTTTCATGACACTCTCTTTATATCGTAAGATACGTTACTTAAGATATATATCGTAAGATTGTTTGTCAAGGTAAAGCTTGCCGCGGCAGGGCGCCTTCGTTGCCGCATGTTTGGCGATAGGCGAGGAGGGAGCTTGAGGCGGGAATGGCACGAGCCGCCTCCTGCCGATGAATCAGACGGGACAGGCGGCAGGCGCAAAGCAAGGAAGTGCCGATGGCGTCAGGATAAGGACGTTAGCTTCTGCGCGGCACGGCCAGAATGCGCGGCGAGTGGCCGCAGTGGGCCAGCAGCCGCGCCAAATCGGCCACCGGCACGCTCAAGGTGGCGGTGTTGACCAACGGGTGGCACAGGATGGCGTCCGCCGCCCACAACGTCTCGTCAACCACAATCGAGACGTGCTGATCATGGTCGTTGACGGCGGCCAACAAGGTGACCGATCCCGGCTCCAAGCCCAGGTATTTCTTCAGCCGCTCCGGCGAGGCGAAGCGCAGGCCTTTGACGCCCAGCATATCGCCCAGCGCCTTGATGTCGACGCCGGCTTCGGCGGGCACGGCCACCAGAAAGTGACTGCGCCCCTTGGCGTCGCACAGGAAGAGATTCTTGCATTCCGCGCCGGGCAGCTCAGGGATCAGCCGCGCCGCTTCTTCGCAGGTATAGACCGGCGGATGTTCGAAACGCTGGTAGCGGATTCGCTGCTCATCCAGCAGGCGATACAGGGCATGTTCCATGATGATTCTCCTGATTCTGTGTCACTCGAAGCTAGGGGCTGTTGACGTTTGGTGAGTGGATCGCGTTTGAGCTTCGCCAAACCCGCAGGGCCGGGTGCCTTTCGCGCCGACTCTTCGTTGTTCCGCGCTGGCAGAGAATGACTATGCGGCGCGCGAAACGCCTCGATTCGCCGCAAAATGCATCCCGGCGCGCCACTCTCCAAACGTCAACAGCCCCTAGCATGTCTGCCCGGCTAACGTCATCTTGCCGTCAGCAATGGGATCATCCGGCGGAGCTCCGCTATCGCCGCGTCCGGCGAGCCCTCGATCTGCGCGCGTACAATCGCGCCATCTGCCGCAAGCGCCAGCATGCCGGCTTGCTGCGCCTGCCGGGGCCCCTCCGGCAGCAGCCTGGCTATCGCTTGGCGCATCTCCGTTTTATGGCGCTGGGCCGCACTGGCCACGGCGGGATCGGCAGGGGTTTCGCCCAATCCGTTGATGAAGGCGCAACCACGGAAGTCCGCGCTGGCGAACCATTCCGCCAAGGCCTCCGCCAGCGCCGCCGGGCCGGCTTCGGCATGGCGATGCAGCGCATCCTGAAACCACTGCATCCATAGCAGGTGACGCTGCTGCAGATAAGCCAGGATCAATTCGTTCTTGCTGGGGAAGTGGCGGTAGAAGGTGACTTTGCTGACGCCGGACTCCGCGATGATGCGGTCTATGCCGCTGGCGCGGATGCCTTCCAGGTAAAACAGGCGGTGGGCAGTGGCAAGAATGCGCTCGCGTGGCGGCAATTCGGCGGTGCGGCTGGAGGCTGGGGTATGCATGGCGATGATTGTAGACAGATTTGTCTACTTTGGTATAGGCTGATGCAAAGCAGACAGACCTGTCTACTTCGTCAAAACACAGTCAAGGGGAGAAGCATTTTGGAAATCCGCCCGCCATTGCCGCCATTCAGCCGTGAAACCGCCATCGAAAAAATCCGGCTGGCCGAGGATGCCTGGAACAGCCGCGACCCAGCGCGCATCGTGCTGGCCTACAGTCCGGACACCTGCTGGCGCAACCGCGTCGATTTTCCGCAGGGCCGAGCGCAAGCGCAGGCGCTGCTGGAGCGCAAATGGCGGCGTGAGTTGGATTATCGCTTGATCAAGGAGTTATGGGCCCATGATGGCCATCGCATCGCCGTCCGCTTTGCCTATGAATGGCATGACGATGCCGGGCAGTGGTACCGCAGTTATGGAAACGAGAATTGGGCGTTCGCGGCAGATGGCCTGATGACGCATCGCCACGCCAGCATCAACGATCTGCCTATTCGTGAGGACGAGCGCAAGTTCTTCTGGCCACTGGGCCGCCGTCCGGATGGCCATCCCGGACTGAGCGAATTGGGTTTGTAAAGCCTGCAACATTCGATGGACAGGGCAAGGTGTGACTGATTAGTATGAATGCCTTTGGCATTTCCTTGTCTGGAGCTATCCATGCTTGAAACCATCCGTCGGCGCTTCCAGGCGCTGCAGCCCCAAGCGGATTTCTGTTCCTTGCGCTATGTGGAGGAAGACAATGAGCGCTTGTCCGTCCGCCAGGGGCGGCAGCAGCCGCTGACCCGCCGCCATGATCGCGGCGCGATGATCGCCGTGTGCGATGGCGGCGGCTATGGCTATGCCGCTACCGCCGATTTGAGCGAAGCGGGCCTGCGCGCCGCCTTTGAGCGCGCCCGCGGCTGGGCGCGCGCCACCGCCAGTCATGGCGTGTTCGATTACCGGCAGATTCAACTGCCCAAACCGCAAGGCCGTTATCAGGGCGCGGGCAGCGACGCCGCGTCCGAATGGCCGCGCGCTTCCCTGCTGGACTTGCTGCTGAGCGAATCGGCCGCCGCCAAGGGCGACGACAGCCGCGTGGTGGATTGGTCGGCCAGCCTGTTCCGGCAGGACATCCATCAGCTGTATCTGACTTCCGACGGCGGCGAAGCCGAGCAGCATCTGCGCGCGTTGACGCCGTCCCTGGTGGTGACCGCGTTTGCCGAGGGCCGGGTGCAAACCCGCAGCCTGGGCGGCCAGTACGGCGGTCTGGGCCGTCAAGGCGGTTTGGAGCTGATCGCCGAGGCCGGCCTGCGCGGCGCAGGCCGCCGCGTGGCCGACGAGGCGCTGCAACTGCTGTACGCGCCGAACTGCCCCAGCGGCAAAATGGATCTGCTGCTGATGCCGGAACAGATGATGCTGCAAATCCACGAGAGCATAGGCCATCCGCTGGAGCTGGACCGCATCCTGGGCGACGAGCGCAACTATGCCGGCACCAGCTTTGTCACGCCGGACATGTTCGGCCATTACCGCTATGGCTCCGAATTGCTGAATGTCACGTTTGATCCCTTGCTGAGCAACGAACTGGCCAGCTATGGCTGGGACGATGACGGCAAGCCGGCCGAGAAGGTCTGGCTGATCCGCAACGGCATTCTGGAGAGGCCGCTGGGCGGCGACATTTCCGCCGCGCGCGCCCGTCTCAATGGTTTTGCGCTGGATGGCGTGGCCAATAGCCGCGCCTGCAACTGGAATCGGGCGCCGATAGACCGCATGGCCAATCTTAACGTGGAGCCGGGCGACCAAAGCCTTGCGCAGCTGGTGGCCGGCATCGAGCGCGGCGTGCTGATGCAGACCAATGTCAGCTGGTCCATCGACGACTCGCGCAACAAGTTCCAGTTCGGCTGCGAGTGGGGACAATTGATCGAGAACGGCGAGCTGAAAGGCGTGGTGCGCAATCCCAACTATCGCGGCATTTCCGCCAATTTCTGGCGCTCGCTGAAGGCGGTGGGCGATGAAAGCACCTTCAATGTGATGGGCACGCCGTATTGCGGCAAGGGGGAGCCTAACCAGGTGGTGCGAGTGGGGCACGCCTCGCCGGCCTGCGTATTCGGCGACGTGGACGTATTTGGAGGAGCGGCATGATGCGCGCGCATTTGCAAGCATTGGCGGCGGCGCTGAGCGGCCTGCTGCGTGAGGGGGAAGGCTATACCTTGTGGCTGGAGGCGGGACGGACCGATTTCGTCCGTTTCAATCACGGCAAGGTCAGGCAAGCCGGAGCGGTGGAGCAGGCGTATCTGGACATGCGGCTGATCCGAGGCCAGCGCCAGGCCACGCAACAATTGTCGCTCAGCGGCGGCGCGGACGATCTGGCGCTGCTCGAGGCGGCATTGCCGGAATTGCGCGCGGCCTTGGAACAAGTGCAGGACGACCCTTTCCTGCTGCTGAACGAACAGCCGCAAAGCAGCGAGCGCATCGCCCAGCACACGCTGCCGCCGGCGGAAAGCATGGTCGCCGATATTCTGGCCGCGGCGGAATGCCATGATCTGGTGGGCATCCTGGCCAGCGGCGAGATGAGCTTCGGCTTCGCCAACCATCTGGGCCAGTTCAACTGGCAGCAAGGCGAGAGCTGGAATTTCGATTGGAGCCTGTATTCGCATGGCGACAAGGCGGTCAAGCGCAGCCAGGCCGGCACGGCTTGGGACGGGGCGGCCCTGGGCCGCGCCATCGACGAGGCGGCTGGGCAATTGGAGTGGCTTAAGCTGCCGGTGAAGACGCTGGAGCCGGGCGAGTATCGCGCTTACTTCACGCCCAGCGCGCTGGGCGCGCTGCTGAACATGCTGAACTGGGGCGGGGTGTCGGAAAAGGAAGTCCGCAGCAAGCGCAGTCCGCTGCTGAAGCTGGCGGAGGGCGAGGTCAAGCTGTCGCCGCTGGTGCATCTGGCGGAGGCGGGCGGCGAGGGCTTGTCGCCCTTGTTCCAGCGCGAAGGCTTCATCCGGCCGGAGCGCGTGGAGTTGATCGCCGGCGGCGAGCACCGCAACAGCCTGATCGACCCGCGCAGCGCGCGCGAGTATGGCTTGCAGCCCAATACGGGCAGCATGGAGTTTGCCGAGGCCATGCAGCTGCAAGCCGGCGATCTGCCGCGCGATCAGGCGCTGCAAGCGCTGGGCGCCGGGGTCTACCTGTCCAATCTGTGGTATCTGAACTTTTCCGACCGCTCGGCCTGCCGCATCACCGGCATGACACGCTTTGCCTGCTTCTGGGTGGAAGATGGCAAGATCGTCGCGCCGCTGGGCGTGATGCGCTTTGACGATAGCCTGTTCAGCCTGCTGGGCGAGCAGCTGGAGGCGCTGACGGCCGAGCGCGAACTGCTGGTGGATGCCGGCAGCTACGGCGGCCGCGCCACGCAGAGCAAGCTGCTGCCCGGCGCCTTGGTCAAATCCTTGCGTTTCAGCCTGTAGAACCACACGCCTACCGCGGCGGCGATCATGGCAATGGGCATGACGTTGCCGCGGCATCGTGTTAAAGTGAAACACTATTTTTCCGGCCTTCGCCGCAATGGCGAATGTAGTATACGGCGACGTGGCAGTGCTTGAAATCGGCCGCGTCGCGACACCGAATCAAGGAATACGCTGTGACCGATATCGCCCAACTCGAACCCAAAGCCGTCTGGGAACATTTCCAAACCCTGTGCGACATTCCGCGCCCGTCCAAGCATGAAGAGCAGGTGCGCGACTACATGAAAGGCTGGGCGGAGCTGCGCGGCCTGGAAACCATTGTGGACCAGGTGGGCAATCTGATCATCCGCAAGCCGGCCACACCCGGCTATGAAGACCGCGCCGGCGTGGTGCTGCAAGGCCATCTGGACATGGTGTGCCAGGCCAATAGCGGCACCGAGCACGACTTCTTCAAAGACCCGATCCGCCCGGTGCTGAAGGATGGCTGGCTGGTCGCCGAGAACACCACGCTGGGCGCCGACAACGGCATCGGCGTGGCGCTGGGCATGGCGGTGCTGTCGGGCGACGATGTGGCCCACGGCCCGGTGGAGGTGCTGCTGACGCTGGATGAAGAGGCCGGCATGGGCGGCGCGCTGGGGCTGGAAACCGGCCTGCTGCAAGGCCAGTACCTGATCAATATCGATACCGAAGAGTGGGGCGAGTTCTACATGGGCTGCGCCGGCGGCGTGGACGTGAACGTCAGCCGCGAATACGCCGCTGAAGCGGTTCCGGCCGGCTTCCAGACTGCCAGCCTGACCATCAAGGGCTTGAAAGGCGGCCACTCCGGCGCCGACATCCACCTGGGCCGCGGCAACGCCAACAAGCTGCTGATCCGCCTGATCCGCGAGCTGGAAGCGGAAACCGACCTGCGCCTGGCCTCGCTGAAGGGCGGCACCGCCCGCAACGCGCTGTCGCGCGAAGCCTTTGCCGTGGTGGCCTATCCGGCCGCCGACGCGGCCAAGGTGGCGGCCAAGCTGGACGCCTTCCAGGCGCTGATGCGCTTCGAACTGGCCGGCGTGGACGAGGGCGTGGTGGTGCTGTCCGAGGCCGCCGCCGCAGCCGATGTGCTGGCCCGCGCCGACCAAACCGCCATCCTGTCCGCGCTGCATGCCGCGCCGCATGGCGTGAAGCGCATGAGCCAGCGCGTGGAAGGGGTGGTGGAAACCTCGAACAACCTGGGCGTGGTGACCGTCGCCGACGGCAAGGTCTTCGCCAACCTGATGGTGCGTTCGCTGCTGGATTCCGGCACCTGGATGCTGGCGCGCGAAGTGGAAAGCCTGTTCAAGCTGGCCGCGTTCAAGGTGGAAATGGAAGGCGGCTATCCGGGTTGGGCGCCGAATCCGCAATCCAAGCTGCTGGCGCTGTTCAAGGATGTATACCGTCAGGAGTTCGGCGGCGAAGCCGAAGTTCAAGTCATCCACGCTGGCCTGGAATGCGGCATTCTGGGCTCCAAGTACCCGAATCTGGACATGGTGTCCTTCGGCCCGAACATCCGCGGCGCACACGCGCCGGGCGAACGGGTGGAAGTGGAATCGGTGGGCAAGGCCTGGCAGCTGCTGCAGGCGGTGCTGAAAGCCATCCCCAAGCGTTGATTGCGACGCCCTGGAATAAAAAAGGCTATGTCCCAATTGTAAGTTGGTAACTACACTGAAGTAAGCCTCTCACCAGGAGCGTGATGATGGATACCCAGTC
>NZ_JAUCGU010000049.1:0-21276 GCF_059916625.1 Chromobacterium sp. CCUG 76385 | reverse complement strand
CGTCGGACTGCGCGCCTTGCTTCCGGGCCAAATCGGCTCAAACGCGATCCACTCACCAAACGTCAACAGCCCCTAGCCCGGCATCAGCATGCGCACCACCGCGGCCCCCATCACCAGCGTTGCGATCCAGACCAGAATGGTCATAGACCGGCTGGCGGTGTATGCCCCCATCACCGATTTTCTGGAAACCAATATGATGATCACCACCATCAAGGGCACGGCGACAACGCCGTTGATGACGGCGCTCCAAAACAGCGCCTTCATCGGGCTGATCGGCGAGTACTGGATGCCCAGCCCCAGCAGCATGCTGACGGCGATGACGCTGTAAAATCCGCGAGCGTCGCGCACCTTGCGCTCCAACCCTTCCTTCCAGCCCATCACCTCCGATGCCGCATACGCTCCCGCGCCGGCCAGCACCGGCACGCCGATCAGGCCGACCCCAATAATGCCCAAGGCAAACAACAGGTAGGCGGCATTGCCCGCCAGCGGCCGCAATGCGCTGGCGGCTTGCGCGGCGGTGTTGATGTCGGTGATGCCCGCGGTATGCAGCGTGACCGCGGTGGCCAGGATGATGAAGAAAGCAGTGATGTCGGAATAGAACATGCCGCTCCAGGTGTCCCAGCGTATGCGGCGCAACTCCGACGCCGCGACGCGCTTGTCCAAGATCAGCGCGCGGCTGCCCTTGATGGCCAGCATGTCCTCGACTTCTTCCGATGCCTGCCAGAAAAACAGATAGGGGCTGATGGTGGTGCCCAATACGCCTACTACCACGGCGGCGGCATCGGCATTGGGCGTGAAGCGAGGCCAGACCGTACGCAGAGCGACTTCTGACCATGGCACATGCACGGTGAAAAGAACCGCGGTGTAGGCCAGCAAGGTCAGGGTCAGCCACTTGAGAAAGAACACATAGCGATGGTAGGGGATGAGCATCTGCTGCAACAGGATGGCAAAGACGAAAATCGTGGTCATCAGGTGGCGGTTCAGGCCGGAGATCAATTCCGTCACCTCTCCCATGGCGGCAACGTCCGCCGCGATGTTCAGAATATTGGCGATCAGCAGCAGCACGATCAATATCCGCAACACCAATGGCGAGAAGGCGTCCTTGATGTTGGCGGCCAGTCCTTTGCCGGTGACGCGGCCCATATTGCCGCACATCGATTGCACCGCAGCCATCAGCGGAAAGGCCAGCGGCATGGTCCACAGCATATTCAGGCCGAATTGCGCGCCGGCCTGCGCATAAGTGGCGATGCCGCTTGGATCGTCGTCCGCTACGCCGGTAATCAGTCCCGGGCCGATCCGCGCCAGTGGATGGGCCTTGATACGCTGCCACAGCGGTTGCCGTTTGCGAGTCTGAGTTGCCTTGCGGATTGCCATGGGCGCATCCTCCACTGATTGCGGGCGCGGAGATGAGGCGGCCCCGCCGCAAGCCATCGCCTTGCCAAGCCAGAATCCACCGCAGCCCGTCGATGTCTGATTTGCCGCCGTCATCATGGCGAGCCGCAGGATGGCTTATGCAAGCAGTCTATTTTTTAAGCTCATCTTTCAGTTTGCCCATGTCTGACTGGGCTTCGCCCAGGTTTTTCTCCTGGATGCCTTTTTCTTCGAGGTTCTTGTTGTGAATGACCTTGCCGGTGGCTTCCTTGATGCTGCCGGCGATTTCCTTCAATTTTCCCTTGATCTGATCCTTGTTCATGGCGTTCTCCCGTTGGTTTGGACGCGACTGCAAGGCAACACACGTTGGGTGCGGCCCTGCAATGCCCTATGAGCGTAAGCGCGAATGCGGGCGGGGTATGTGCGGAAGCGCACATACTCTCGGGAAAAATTGCAGAGGTGGGCTTGGTCGATATTCAGCCAGAGGGAAAGCCAGGAAAAAATGGATTTTCATGCTTTTGGCGAGAGGGGTGGTGTAGCGGCGCGGCAGTCTTGCGGCTGCGAGGCGCTAGTCGTCCCGAGTGGGGCATTGGCATCAGCAAAATCATGTGCTTAGCCGGGTTTTGGCCGGGGCTGTATCCGGTTCTGCCGTCTTGGATGGGGATGAGCCAGGCTATTTTGTCCTGCCGCGCGGAATCGGCTTTTAAAAGTACAAATGAATGAATATTTACAGTTTTCACCTTGCCAATTCTTCAATATCAATATTCTAATGATGTTTCTGAATATTAGATTATTTGCATGTTTAATGGTGAGGTGTTATAGTCTTTGGAAATTCGCCGGCGCGTCATGCGCCACTCAATTGTCGGGCAAGCGCCCGCTCCCGCGTTTTACGCATTCCATATCCGGCCTGGCCGGGTGTCTTGAAAATCTACTGGCAGCTCTCTGGTTGTCGCGATCATTACAGCGGATCGCAGACGGGTTTGTCCGTCGCTATCCGCCAAGGAGGACGCAGATGCACAAAAGAGCGTTTGGCAAGCGCAGCATGATCTGGCTGACCTTGGCCGCCCTGGCGGCGGCTGGGTTGTATTACGGCCTTGGCCCGGCCGTGTGGGCGGAATATCGAGAAGACCTGGTCTATCTGGGCCGGCAGCATCTCTATCTGGTTGGCGTGTCGATGGCGCTGGTGCTGGCGGTGGGCCTGCCCTGCGGCGTTCTGTTGAGCCGGCCGCGCTTGCGCCGCAGCGCGGAGTCCTGGATGCAGGTCTTCAATATCGGCAACACCCTGCCGCCGATGGCGGTATTGGCGCTGGCCATGGTGGTGGTGGGCATCGGCGACGCGCCGGCCATCGTCGCCTTGTTCCTTGCCTCGTTGTTGCCCATCGTGCGCAACACCTATGCCGGCCTGGCCGGCCTGCCGCCGGCCATGCTCGAGGCTGCCGACGCGCTGGGCATGACGCCGCGGCAGCGGCTGTGGAAAGTGGAATTGCCCAATGCCTTGCCGGTCATCCTGTCCGGCGTGCGGGTGGCGCTGGCGCTGAATGTCGGCACCGCGCCGCTGGCCTTCCTGATCGGCGCCAGCAGTTACGGCGAGCTGATCTTTCCCGGCATCTACCTCAATAACCACACCGCCTTGTTGCTGGGCGCCGGCGGCACCGCGCTGATCGCGCTGGCGCTGGACCAGCTGGTGGCCGCGGCCGGCCGTCTGGCCGCCGCGCGCGGCATCGCCTGAGCGGCGTGTCGGCAACGGCCCGCCTTGGCGGGCTCCGCATGGAGGATTCCTGATGAAATTGATTGCGTCTCTGCGCAATGGGCTGGCCGGCATTGGCCTGGCCATCGCCGCTCTGACCCTGTTTTCCGCGCCGGCCGCGGCGGGCCTGGTATTGGGCAGCAAGAACTTCACCGAGCAGCATCTGTTGTCCGAGCTGACCGCGCAGTATCTGCGCAGCAAGGGCTACGAGATCACCCAAAAACAGGATTTGGCTTCCGTGATCATGCGCAATGCGCAAGAGCATGGGCAGCTCGACCTGGTGTGGGAGTACACCGGCACCGCGCTGATCGTCCATCATGGCATTCAGCAAAAAATGAGCAATGAGGAGGCTTACGCCACCGTCAAGCGGCTGGACGAAGCCAAGGGGCTGGTCTGGCTGAATCCGGCCGCGCTCAACAATACCTATGCGCTGGCGATGAAACGCAGCCGCGCCGAAGCCGAAGGCGTGCGCACGCTGTCCGATCTGGCGCGCGCGGTCAACCAGCGCAACGGCAGCGATCCGCGCTGGCAGCTGGGCTTCGACATGGAGTTCGCCGGCCGCCCCGACGGCCTGAAGCCCTTGCAGCAGCTGTACGGCATGCAGCTGTCGCGGCCGCAGATCCGGCAGATGGACGCCGGCCTGGTTTACAACGCTATCCGCGATGGCTTTGTCGATGCCGGCCTGGTTTACACCACCGATGGCCGCATCATCGGTTTCGACCTGCTGGTGTTGCAGGATGACTTGAGCTTTTTCCCGCCTTACGCCGCCGTGCCCGTGGTGCGCAAGGAGATGCTGGAGCGCCATCCCGGGCTGGCGGACGAGTTGAACCGGCTGGCCGCCGTGCTGGACAACGACACGATGTCGGCGATGAACGCCGAGGTGGATATCCGGCACCGGCCGGTCAAGGACGTAGCCGCCGATTTTCTGCGCAGCCACCAGCTGCTGAAGGAGGGCGCATGATGGAGACGGTCCTGGAAGCCGGCCGCTATATCCTGGGCAATTTGCCGTATATCGGCGCGCTGGCGCAGCAGCACCTGTCGCTGGTGGGCATCGCCGTTGGGTTGGCTGTGCTGATGGGCGTGCCGCTGGGCGTGGCGATCATGCGTTTCCCCGCGCTGGCCGGCGCGGTGCTGAGCCTCGCCACTCTGCTGTTGACCATTCCCGCCATCGCGTTGTTCGGCCTGATGATCCCGCTGTTCTCGCTGATCGGCCATGGCATCGGCGCGGTGCCGGCCATTACCGCCGCCTTTCTGTATTCGCTGCTGCCCATTGTGCGCAATACCCACACCGCGCTGACGCAGGTGGAGCCCGGGGTGCGCGAAGCGGGCCGCGGCATTGGCCTGACCTTCTGGCAGCGGCTGCGCTGGGTGGAGCTGCCGCTGGCGGTGCCGCTGATTTTTGCCGGTATCCGCACCGCGGTGGTGCTGAATATCGGCGTGATGGCGATTGCCGCCATCGTCGGCGCCGGCGGCCTTGGCACCCTGATCCTGCACGGCATCAGCCAGAGCGACATCCGCAAACTGATCGCCGGCGCGCTCGCCGTCAGCCTGCTGGCCATCGCCATGGATTGGCTGCTGTTGCGCGCCCAGCGCGCGCTGACACCGAAAGGAATTCGCTGATGATAGAACTGCAAAATCTCTGCAAGCAATTTACCCAAAAGAACGGCCAGCTGGTGCAGGCCGTGGACAATGTCAGCCTGAAGGTGGCGGAAGGCGAAATCTGCGTGCTGCTTGGCCCGTCCGGCTGCGGCAAGACCACCACCATGAAGATGATCAACCGCCTGATCGAACCGACTTCCGGCAAGGTGCTGATCGCCGGCGAGGATACGGCCGGCATCGATACCGTGACGCTGCGCCGGCATATCGGCTACGTGATCCAGCAGATCGGGCTGTTCCCGAATATGACCATTGAAGAAAACATCATGGTGGTGCCGCGCATGCTGGGTTGGGACAAGAAACGCTGCCGCGAGCGCGCCCGCGAGCTGATGCACATGGTGGCGCTGGACCCGGACCGTTTCCTGCAGCGCTACCCGCGCGAGATGTCCGGCGGCCAGCAGCAGCGCATCGGCGTGATCCGCGCGCTGGCGGCCGATGCGCCGGTGCTGCTGATGGACGAACCGTTTGGCGCGGTGGATCCGATCAACCGGGAGCAGATCCAGAACGAATTCCTGCAGATGCAGCGCCAGTTGGGCAAGACGGTGATGCTGGTCAGCCACGATATCGACGAGGCGATCAAGCTGGGCGACCGCGTTGCCGTGTTCCGCCAGGGGCGGATGGTGCAGTGCGCCGGGGCTGACGAGGTGCTGGCGCGCCCGGCCGATGACTTTGTTGCCAGCTTCGTCGGCCATGACCGCATCTTGAAGCGCCTGCTCTTGGTGCAGGCCGGCGAGGTGGCCGATCTGCAGGAGACGCTGACGGCCACGCTGGACACGCCGCTGTCCGCTGCCTACGGCATGATGGACGATGGCGACTTGATGCATCTGACCGTGGTGGACGGGGCGGGCGAGCCGCTGGGCTTCGTCAGGCGGCGCGATGCCAAAGCCGGCGGCGGCAGTTGCCGCGACAAGCTCAACCGGATCGAGGCGACGGCCGGCGCGGGCGAGAACCTGCGCGTCGTGCTGTCGCGCCTGTATGAGCACAACCTGACCTGGATGCCGGTGGTGGACGAGGCCGGCCGCTATTGCGGCGAAGTTTCGCAGGACTATATCGCCGGTTATCTGCATTCCGGCCGCACCCGCAGACGGCATGCCGTGCTGGTGTAATCCGGTTTGATGGCAGGCAAAAGGCGCGAGCTTCGCGCCTTTTTTTGCGGCTGCCGGCTGGGCTGCGCGGTGAGGATTCCGCAGGCAAAGGGGAGGGCGCTATTTCGCAGGCATCACCGGATAGTTCGGTTTGCCTGTTCCAATGATGGTATTCGTCACCACCAGCTGCACATCCGGCGTTTGCCTGACAAAGGCGTCAATGCCGGAGGCGGCCTGCTTGTTGCGCGTACAGCCTTCCACATAAACAAAGCGCCGTTGCACCGTGATCCACAAGCTGGCATCGGCAAAGCGGCGGGTCTTGGCAAAGCGGCGCTGCAGATCTTTGGCGATGTCGGCATCGTACAGATAGGCATTGGGCTTCTTGCACTGTCCGGCCTGCCAGCAACTGGTGCCGCGCTCCACCCGCGAATGCGCCTGCGCTTTCATGCCCTCTTCCGTGCCGAATGGGCCAAGCGGCATCGGACAGCTGGCCACTTGCTTGCGCACCTGAAAGAACGGGTCATGAAACCAGTTCTTGACCGGCCCCGCCGCAAGCGCAGGGCTGGCTAAAAGCGACATCAGGCAGAGCCGTAGAGGCCAGAGGGCATGAGCTGCGCGACGCATGGTGAACGCTTCCGTCTGGATGGCGCCGTTGAGGAGATTGCGCGAGCGAGAAGAACTTCCATTCTTGCCGCATTCCGTTGTCTACCTTATAGCCCACTTTTTGCTGGCGAAAAAAAGCCCGCGCCTGGGCGCGGGCCAATGATGAAAGAGGACCAGACTGGCGGATCAGTAATCCAGCTCCGCCGGGGCTTTGGCCTTGCTGTCCTGCGCCGCTTCGGCCACGGTGGCGTCGGTGGTCAGGATCAGGCTGGCGATGGAGGCGGCGTTTTGCAGCGCGGTGCGCGTTACCTTGGTCGGGTCGATCACGCCCATTTCCACCAGGTCGCCGAACTGGCCGCTGGCGGCGTTGTAGCCGTGGCTGCCCTTGCCTTCCAGCACCTTGTTGACGATGACCGACGGCTCGTCGCCTGCATTGGCGGCGATGGCGCGCAGCGGCGCTTCCAGCGCGCGCAGCACGATCTGGATGCCGGCGTCCTGGTCGGCGTTGTCGCCTTTCAACTCGCCCACGTGGGCGCGGGCGCGCAGCAGGGCCACGCCGCCGCCGGCCACGATGCCTTCTTCCACCGCGGCGCGGGTGGCGTGCAAGGCGTCGTCCACGCGGTCTTTCTTCTCTTTCATTTCCACTTCGGTGGCCGCGCCGATGCGGATCACCGCCACGCCGCCGGACAGCTTGGCCACGCGCTCCTGCAGCTTCTCGCGGTCATAGTCGCTGGTGGCGGCGTCGATCTGGGCGCGGATGGCCTGCACGCGGGCGTCGATCTTGGCCTTGTCTCCGGCGCCGTCGATGATGGTGGTGTTTTCCTTGCCGATTTCCACGCGCTTGGCGCTGCCCAGCTCGGCCAGGCCGGCTTTTTCCAGCGTGAGGCCGGTTTCCTCGGCGATGACGGTGCCGCCGGTGAGGATGGCGATGTCTTCCAGCATGGCCTTGCGGCGGTCGCCGAAGCCCGGCGCCTTCACCGCGGCCACCTTCAGGATGCCGCGCATGCTGTTCACCACCAGGGTGGCCAGCGCTTCGCCTTCCACGTCTTCGGCGACGATCAGCAGCGGCTTGCCGGCCTTGGCCACTTGCTCCAGCACCGGCAGCAGGTCGCGGATATTGCTGATCTTCTTGTCGTAGAGCAGCACCAGCGGGTCTTCCAGCACGGCGGTCTGCTTTTCCGGATCGGTGATGAAATACGGCGACAGGTAGCCGCGGTCGAACTGCATGCCTTCGACGACGGCCAGCTCATTGTCCAGCGACTTGCCGTCCTCGACGGTGATCACGCCTTCCTTGCCTACTTTGTCCATGGCGTCGGCGATGATCTTGCCGATGGCCTCGTCGGAGTTGGCCGACAGCGCGGCCACCTGGGCGGTCTCTTTGCTGTTGGTCACCGGCTTGGACAGGGTTTGCAGCTCTTTCACCACGGCGTGGACGGCCTTGTCGATGCCGCGCTTCAGGTCCATCGGGTTCATGCCGGAGGCGACGTACTTCATGCCCTCCTGCACGATGGCCTGGGCCAGCACGGTGGCGGTGGTGGTGCCGTCGCCCGCCACGTCGGCGGTCTTGGACGCCACTTCCTTCACCATCTGCGCGCCCATGTTTTCGAACGGGTCTTTCAGTTCGATTTCCTTGGCGACCGACACGCCGTCCTTGGTGATGTGCGGCGCGCCGAAGCTGCGCGCCAGCAGCACGTTGCGGCCTTTGGGGCCTAAGGTGACTTTTACCGCATTAGCCAGCACATTGACGCCGTTGACGATGCGTTCACGGGCGTTGTCGTGGAAGCGGACTTCTTTCGCAGCCATGGTTTAACTCCTGTGATGAATGGGGGAAATCAGGCAGCCTTGCGGCCGGACTCGGATGCGCCTTCGATCACGCCGAAGACGTCTTCCTCGCGCAGCACCAGGTATTCCTGGTCGTCCAGTTTGACGGTCTGGCCGCCGTATTTGCCGAACAGCACCAGATCGCCGACTTTGACTTGCATCGGCAGCAGCGTGCCGTCCTGCAGCCGTTTGCCGGGGCCGACCGCGAGGACTTCGCCTTGCTCGGGTTTTTCCGCGGCGCTATCGGGGATGACGATGCCGGAGGCAGTCTGGCGGACCTTTTCGACCCGCTTGACGATAATCCGGTCGTGCAGAGGACGGATTTGCATATCAATCTCCTGTGCGATTCAGATCATTGGAAACGGTAGGTGAGACCGGCTGGCCGCAGGCGCGCAAAGGCCCGCGCTTGCCGGTCAAATGCAGCCTGGGTGGCTGACGAATGACCAAGTAAGGGCGGGCCAAAAAGTTTTCAAGAGGTTTTTTTCAGAAAAAATCCGGCTAAAGAATGATGCGTTCGATGCGGCCGAAACGGTATTCGGTTCGGGCCGTCTTGCCGCCGCGGCAGGCGCGCGGCGCCAGCGGGCAGGGGGGCTGGCGGCGGCCTTCCGCGCCCAGGGTGTCGTCTTCGGCTAGCTCGCGCCACACTCCGCCATGCACCGGCCGAAACTGCCAGGAAACATAGCCGCGGCGAGCCGCCAGCCGCATCAGCTCCGGGCTGTCGGGCGCCTCCGCCACCACGCTCTCCATACCATCCAGCGGCGGCAAGTCGCCAAAAGCCTGCCGGCAGGCCAGCTCCTCTGCCGCCGCCGCGCCCATGGTATTGCAGCCGCGCCGCTCGTCGCGCAACAGGCTCCACGCGCCCAGCTGCCAGGCCGCGTCCAGAATCTCTTCCTCCACCAACGATAGCGTGTTCCAGCGGCGCGTCAGCTGCAAGGCCGAGGCTGGCACTTGCCGGAAGGTCGTTTTGTCCGCTTGCGCATGGCCCGTTTCGGACTGGCGGAAACCGTGCCAATGCAGCATCAATAGCAGCGGGGTATCGGGGAAGGGAACCGCGCTGAGGCTGACCGCGAACAGCGGTAGGCGCATATGGCGGATCTGGGCGGACAAGGTATCGAACAATTCCATGGCGACACTCCATGACGATGGATGCGAAGACATGCTTGAACGATAAAAACATTGCCGCCGAGAGGCAAGCGCATGTACTGCCGTGACGGCCCGATGTGGACATCCACCCCAGCAGCCATTGGCAGCGTCGCGCTGCGCCGGCAGGCCGCGTCGGAAGCGGCGATTCAGGCGGGCAATTTCGTACCCGCCCTCCTGGTCGCCAACTTGCGGAAAGCTAATGCCGGGCGATGCCGGACGGCGGCGCGATGCTGCAGCCGGCCAAGGGCGGGAGAGTAAAGGCGAACAGCGCTTTGCCGCATGGTTTTCTCAAAGTGCGTTGAGATTGGCTTGCAGCGCGGCGGCGCGCGCGGCGATGGCGGCGCGTTCGGCCTCCGGCAGCTTGTCGAGCTGGCGGTAGACCAAGGCCAGCCGCGGATTGGCGGCCAACCGCGGGCGGTGGCGCCGGAAAAAGTCCCAGTACAAGGCATTGAAAGGGCAGGCGTCTGCGCCGACGCGCTGCTTGGGCTGGTAGCGGCAACCCGCGCAGTAATCGCTCATGCGGCCGATATAAGCCGCGCTGCCGGCGTAAGGCTTGCTGCCCAGCAGGCCGCCGTCGGCGAACTGGCTCATGCCCAGCGTGTTGGGCAGCTCCACCCATTCGAAGGCGTCGATGTAGACGCCCAGATACCATTCGTGCAGCGCTTGCGGCGACAGGCCGGCGATCAGGCCGAAATTGCCTATCACCATCAGCCGCTGGATGTGGTGGGCGTAGGCGTCTTGCAGCGATTGGCCGATGGCGTGCGCGAGGCAGCGCATGCCGGTGTCGCCGTCCCAGAACCAGCGAGGCAGCGGCAGCTGGTGATCCAGCGCGTTGTTGTCCTGGTAGGCGGGCATTTTGGCCCAGTACACGCCGCGCACGTACTCGCGCCAGCCCAGTATCTGCCGCACGAAGCCTTCTACCGCGGCCAGCGGCGCGCGGCCCGAGCGCCAGGCGGCGACGGCGGCGTCCACCGCCTCTCGCGGGTTCAGCATTTTCACATTCAGGGCGAAGGACAGCAGTGAATGGAACAGCCGCCGCGCGCGCGCGTTCATCGCGTCCTGGTAGGCGCCGAAATGCGGCAGCGCGTATTCGATGAAGGCGTGCAGCTGCGCCAGCGCCTCGGCGCGGTTGAGCGGCCAGCGCAGCGCGTCCGCCTGCGGCTGGCCGAAACTGTCCACCCCGGAGTCGACAATGGTTTGCCACAGCCGGCTGTGATCATGAGCCGGCCGCGGGTCTATTGGCTCTGGCGGCTCGCCGGGCCAGCGCTGGCGGTTGTCCGCGTCGAAATTCCAGCGCCCGCCAGCCGGCTCGCCGTTTTCGTCCATCAAAATGCCGTGCTTGCGCCGCAGGTGACGATATAGCGTCTCCTGCCGCCATTGCCGCCGCGCGCCGAAAAACGCCGCCGCCTCGCCGCGCGCGGTGTAGAAGTGCTCGCTGTCCGCCATACGGCAGGGAATGGGCAGGTTCTTGGCCCAGTCCGCCAGTTGTCGGGCCAGCCGCCACTCATCCGGCGCTTGGTATTCCACCTGCACCGCGCCGTAATGGGCGATCAGCGCGTCCAGGTTGCCGGTCAGCGACTGGCGGTTGCTGGCGTCGGCTATGGCGACATAGCGCACGCGATGGCCTTGCGCTTTCAATTGAGCGGCGAAGTCGCGCATCGCCGCGAAGATGGTCAGGATTTTTTGCGCGTGGTGGCGCACGTAATCGGTTTCCTGGCGGATCTCCATCATCACATGCACCACGTCGGGGTCGGACGATGCGAACCAGCTATGGCAGGGATTGAGTTGGTCGCCCAGGATCAGCCGCAACGTAGTCATCAGGCTCTGTCTTTCATGCGCCTGCAGCGCTCGGAGCAAGGCTGGACAGCACCCCGGCAGGCGCGTTCATTTGCATGCAAGCAGCTTTGTTGCACAATTAAAAATCATGCCAAAATGTGAAAGATTTGTGGTTGAAAATTTCACACCTGTGTTAGCAATTTTCTCTGACTTTCTTGCTACACAGTGGCACAAAAATTAGTTATGCAACAAAGCCCTTTCTATGGAAAAATTTTTCAACAATCACGATCCCCTACACGATTACTTGGTTTCCTTGAACGTCATGCATATGGAATTGATGCAATAACGTTCGCCGGTAGGTTCCGGGCCATCCGGGAAAACGTGGCCCAGATGGGCGTCGCAATGGGAACAGCGGACTTCCACGCGGACCATGCCGTGCGAGGTGTCGGTGATGCGGCGTATGTTGGCGCCGGCGGCTTCGGCGTAGAAACTGGGCCAGCCGCAGCCGGCGTCGAACTTGGCATCGCTGTGGAACAGCAGGGTGCCGCAGCAGACGCAGAAGTAGTCGCCGTGTTTATTGTGGAAGTAGTGCTCGCCGCTGAAAGGCCGTTCGGTGCCGGCCTCGCGGGCGACGCGATACTGTTCCGGGGTCAGTTGGGCGCGCCATTCGGCGTCGGTCTTGTGAATGGTCATGGCATCGTTCCTTTGGCGTGTATGTCAGGCCGGGCGCGGACCCGCCTCTTGTCCGTTTGTCGCGAGCGGATCGTGTTTCTTACTGAATTTCGTCCAGCGCGCCGCTCAGGTGCGATTCGTCCGCCCAGCGCCGCAAGTCCCAGCCGCCGCTGCCGTAGTCCAGCCAATTCAATGCGGCATTGGGGATGGGGAAGTCGCGCTTGTCGGCCAGCGGTTTGGCGGTGGCGGCGCGGTAGATGATGTCCAGCACGCCGCCATGGGTGACGATCAGCACCTCCTGGCCAGGATGTCGGCTGGCGATGTCGGCCAGGCTTTCCAGTATGCGCGCGCTGAAGAGGCGCAGGCTTTCTCCGCCTTCCAGATCGTAGTCCGGATCGCGCGTCTGATGGCGCTGGTAGACATGGGGAATGCGCTCTGCGGCTTCGGCGTAGGTCAGGCCCTGCAGCGTGCCCATATGGCGCTCGCGCAGCTGCGGGGTGTAATGGGCGGCCAACTGCAGCTTGGCTTGCAACGGCGCCGCGGTCTGGCGGGTTCGCGTGAGGTCGCTGACGTATAGCGCCTGGAATGACGAGGCGGCGCGGAAGGCTAGGGCCAGTTGATCGGCTTGCGCCAGGCCGGTGGCGTTGAGCGGGATGTCGGTGTGGCCTTGCAGCCGGTATTCACGGTTCCAGTCGGTTTCGCCATGGCGAACCAGGCAGAAGCGGGTGACGGGCAGGGGCATTGTCGCCTTTCGCTGTGTGTTTACAGGATGCCGACGCCGGACAGTTCGCGCGCCATATTGGCGGCGTAGTTGTCGGTCATGGCGCCGACAAAGTCCAGCACCTTCATATAGCCCTGATACAGGCTGTCGTTGCTTTGAATATGGCGGTCCAGCAGCCCCATCGCCAAGTGCTCGCGCGGGGTCAGACCCTTGCCGTCCTGGCGGATAAAGGCGTGCACTGCCGGCACCAGCGCATCGAGAATGGTGGCGATGCAGGGATAGGAAGCCAGTTCCGTCACCAGCTTGGTACGGTGGCGGTAGACCTTGGTGCTGGCCAGTTCCTTGGCTTGCAACAGCGCGTCCTGCACCGCCGGGTCGCACAGATTGATCAGGTCTTTGGCCGGGAATTCTCCGTGCATCAAGGAGCGTTGGTGCAGCATGAATTTTTCCGCCACCTCGGTCACGCAGCGGCCTATCGCCACGCCGCGCAGCGTGCCGCATTTCTGGCTGATATCGTGCATGCCCCAGACGCGTTCGTGGTCGGAGAATCCCGAGAACAGTTTTTCAAACTCATGAAAATCCAGAATGCCGATTTCCACGGCGTCTTCCAGGTCCAGAATGGCGTAGCAGATGTCGTCTGCCGCTTCCATCAGATAGGACAGCGGATGGCGGCTCCATTGCAGCGGGCTGTGGCGCAGCAGGCCCAGTTCCGCCGCCACCCGTTCGAAGTAGGGTAGTTCGGTGCGGTAGATATTGAACTTGTCGCGTTCATAGGCCGGTTGCGCGTCGGCAGTCCAAGGGTATTTGATCAGCGTGCCCAGCGCGGCGGCAGTGAGCCGCATGCCGCCTTCGCCGGTGTACATTTCCAAGGAGGCCAGCATGCGCAGGCCGTGGGCGTTGCCTTCGTAGGTTTGCACGTCGCGGATTTCCGCCGGACTGAGTCCATGCAGCCAATGGGCGTTGCGGTCGGCGCGGAACCAGTCGCGCAGCGCGTCTTCGCCGGTGTGGCCAAACGGCGGGTTGCCGATGTCGTGCGCCAGGCAGGCCACTTGCACTACCGCGCCGATATCGTGCGGCGTGTAGCCGGCCGGCAGCTGGCCGGCATGGTCCAGCATCACGCCCACGCGGTTGCCCAGGCTGCGGCCGACGCTGGCCACCTCTACGCTGTGGGTCAGCCGATTGTGGGTATGGTCGTGCCGAGCAAGGGGGTGGACCTGGGTTTTGCGGCCCAGACGGCGGAAAGCGCTGGAGAACACTACGCGGTCGTGATCGATGTGGAAATCCGTGCGTAGGCCAGAGCCGCCTTCCTGGGTGGCCGGCGTATGGGTTTCCTTGACTTCGCCCTGGATGAGCTTGAAGCGGCGGGTGGAGAGCAGGCTCTCCCAGTTCATGGTTTGGCTCATGATGTGGCCCGGTGTGGATTTCATTCCGATGATATGTGCGGCCGCAATAAAACAAAAGAGCCAGCGGGCGCTGGCTCGTGGGATTTTGACCGGGTCAGCGGCTCTGGTGGCCGATGACGCCGCCAATGGCCGCGCCGCCCAGGGTGCCGACGGTGCCGCCGCCGGTCAGAACCGAACCCAGCACGGCCCCGGCAGTCGCCCCAATGGCGGTGTTTTTCTGGCGGTGGGTCATATTGGCGCAGCCGGACAGCAGGCTGATGGCGATCAGGGCGCTGGCGGCCAGCGTCATTCTTGTCCGAGAGAGGGAAGTGTTCATGTGGTGATCCTTGCTAGTGTCGCTTATACCATTTGGGCAGGCTGGCGCGGCTACAGTTCCGGTGAGTACGTTACCGATTGTTAATTGTTGTATCGATATTTATTGAGGATTCTGAATAATCGACTCGATGAGACGGCGTATGAGCGCGGCCTTGATAAAATGACGCCCCCGCGAGGCGGGTTCGTGCTTTACTGAAAATATTTCATCTAGTACATTCAGCCCTTTCCACGTGTCAGGCGGCTGCTCCCGCGCTGGGGGCGGCGCGACGCGCGGTCTTCCAGCGCGCTGGGCGGCGCCTTTGCTCAGGGTTGCCATGCATTTCACCATTTTCGATACCCCCATCATCCGCGACTTGTTCCGCTGCTTGTCCATCGCGCTGCTCAAACTGAGCGGGTGGAAGCTGCAGGGCGAATTCCCCAGACTGGACAAGTACGTGATGATAGGCGCGCCGCACACCAGCAATTGGGATTTCCCGATTACCCTGGGGCTATGCTTCGCTTCCCGCGCCAAGATCTACTGGATGGGCAAGCACACCCTGTTCAAAGGGCCTATGGGGCCGGTGATGCGTTGGTTGGGCGGCGTGCCGGTGATGCGGCATCAGAATAATTCGCTGGTGCAGCAAATGGTGGAGGTGTTCCAGCGCAGCGAGCAACTGGTGCTGGCGATTCCGCCTGAGGGCACGCGCAAATCGGTGAAGGAATGGAAGACTGGTTTTTACCATATCGCGGTAGGCGCTGGCGTGCCGATCGCGCTGGCGTATCTGGATTACGGGCGCAAGGAAGGCGGCTTTGGTCCGATGTTCACCCCTAGCGGCGATATCGAGGCGGACCTGCCTAAGATTCGCGCCTTCTATGCCGACAAGCAGGGTCGTTATCCAAATTGAGCTTCATGCCGGCAAATATAAAAAACGCAGCCTGCAGGCTGCGTTTTTATTGCTAGGGGCTGTTGACGTTTTGTGAGCGGTCGCGCCGGGATGCGTTTTGCGACGAATCGAGGCGTTTCGCGCGCCGCATAGTTATTCTCTGCCAGCGCGGAACAACGAAGAGTCGGCGCGAAAGGCGCCCGGCCCTGCGGGTTTGGCGTAGCGCAAACGCGATCCACTCACCAAACGTCAACAGCCCCTAGGGACTACTTTTCCTCTGGCTTGGATGAGAACAGCGCTTTCCAGCCGGCCAGGCCCAGCGCTTGCAGGGTCTCGATATTGCGCTCGTAGATCGCTTCGGCCTCCGGAAACGCTTCCACCGCGCGGTCTATGCTGGCTTCGCGGATCAAGTGCAGCGTCGGATACGGCGAGCGGTTGGTATAGTTTTCGATATCGTTGATCCCGGTGCCTTCAAACTGGAATTTGGGATGAAAGCTGGCTACTTGGATTTCGCCTTCCAGATTCAGCTCGGCCACCATCGCGTCGGCGATATCGAGGAATTCGTTGAAATCGAGAAAGCGTTGCAGCACGCCGGGATGGACCAGCAGCGTGGTGTCGATTTCCTGCGGATCGGTGTCGGCCAGCAGCTTCAGTTCGGCGGCCAGCTCTTCCGCCAGTTGGCGGACGTCGCTTGCTTCGCTGACCTGGATGCGCACCTGGTTTTTGACATACACCGATTTGGCGAAGGGGCACAGGTTGAGGCCGATCACGGCTTTTTCCACCCAGTCGCGGGTGGCGGCGATCACGGTTTCGTGGTTGTCGGACATGGATGGCTCCGGTGGCGGGGGCTGAAAATGCAAAAAACCCGGACGAATCCGGGTTTTCTCATCTGGTCGATGATCTCGCTAAGGAGATTACACCGGCTGGATGTTGGAGGCTTGCTTGCCCTTCGGGCCATCGACGATGTCGAAGCTCACGCGCTGGTTTTCAGCCAGAGTGCGGAAGCCCTTCGCGTTGATTTGGGAGAAGTGAGCGAAAACGTCGTCGCCGCCTTCATCCGGGGTGATAAAGCCAAAACCTTTGGAGTCGTTGAACCACTTAACGGTACCGGTTGCCATTTTGTTAATTCCTCAAAACGAGCAGTTGAATAAAAAGGCACGAAGATCAAGGGAAATGGCGACTGAGGTACGGCCTATGCCACTACGACAACTACACATCCACAACTTGAGCATCCTGCGGGAGGCATAGTGCCTCTAGTTTTCGTCCATGGCAAGCGTTTTCTGCAGCGGCCGTCTGTTTTTACGAATCTTTAAATACCATTGATCAGGACATTTACATTTCCTGTATGTTTGCGACAACCGCAATGTTTGAATCAGGTAGATCATGCGTGGCGACGCCAGTTGCATATACTGCATAGGTGAGGAGTGTCGGAGAAAGAACTTATGGCCATGCAGCCGGAAGTGCCGGAGATTATCGATCCCATCGCGTTTCAGGATTTCCGCGACGCGGTGTCCGATTACGCGCCGCAATTGGAGCAGCTGGTTTGCCAGCTGGGCGATGGCAGCCGCGATACGGAAAAAGTTGCCCAGTTGTTCCGCATTTTGCACAGCATCAAGGGTGATGCCAGCTTGTGCCAGGTGCACTTTGTCGAGCCTTACGTCCATGCGCTGGAAACCCTGCTGGACCGTATCCGGCAGAATGAACTGCATTATCAGGATGCAGTCGGCGATGTGCTGTTGCTGGTAACCGACAGAGTGGTGATGCTGCTGGACGATATGGCCAATGGACTGTTGCCAGACGACAGCCTGCTCAGATCGCTACTGCCTTCGTTGGATAAACTGGCCGAGGCCAGCGCGGCGGAGCTGCCGCAGGCCTGCGCCAAGCTGGTGGCGCGCATGATGGGGCCGGCGGCGCCGCCTATGCCGACTCCCGGCGCGGTGGCCAGCGGTTTGGGCGGCCATCTGTTTGCGGATTTGCAGTTCTTCCGTTCATTGGCGATGCAGTTTGAGCAGCGGGTGCCGGAATTCGCCGGGCGCACCGAGCGCAACCTGACGCTGGCGCTGGAAATCAACCGGCTGGCGGAAAAGCCGTTGAGCATGGAGCAAGTGGCCGCCGCCGTTTACATGCACGATATCGGCATGCTGCTGTTGCCGGAGTCGCTTTGGCTGAAAGCGGGCCGGCTGAGTCTGGACGACCGGCGGCAGATGGCGTCGCACCCAGGCTGGGCGGGCGGCTTGCTGGCGCGCATGCCGGGATGGGAGGAGGCCGCCCAAATGGTGCTGCAGCATCATGAGTCGCAGGACGGCAGCGGCTACCCGGATGGGTTGAAGGGCGAGGAAATCTGCGATGGCGCTTGCTTGCTGGCGCTGGTGGATGCCTTTGAGTCGGTCACGCTGAAGCATGCGCAGCAGGGGCCGCGCCGCTCCATTTTGCGCGGCGTGGCCGAGCTGAACGCCTCCGAGCGTCAATTCCATCCGCAGTGGATGCAGCTGCTGAACCAGGTGGTGCGCAACCGGCTGGAAATGCGCACCATGGTCGGCGGACGCTGACCGCTGTTCAGCGCGCGCCGTGTCGGGCGAACCAGTCCAGCATCTTGCGCCAGCCATCCGCGGCGTCCCGGGCGTGATAGCTGGGGCGGTAGTCGGCGTTGAAGCCATGCCCGGCATCGGGATAGACCACGATCTCGCTGTCCTTGCCGGCTTGCTTCAGCGCCGTTTGCATCTTTTCCACCGAGGCCTGCGGAATGCTCTGGTCCTGTCCGCCATACAAGCCGAGCACCGGCACCTCCAGCTGCGCCGCTATATCCAATGGATGGCGCGGCGTATTGGCCGTGACTGGGCCTTCCAGCTTGCCATACCAGGCGGCGGCGGCCTTGAGTTGGCGGTTGTGCGCTGCATACAGCCAGGTTTGGCGTCCGCCCCAGCAGAAGCCGGTCGCCGCCGCGCGCCGCAGGTCGGCGCCTTGGGCGCCGGCCCAGCGCCAGGTGGCGTCCAGATCGTTCTGCACCTCGCTGTCCGGCACTTTGCTGACCACATCGCGCATCAAGGTGTCGATATCGGCAAGCTCGGCCGGATTGCCGTGGCGGAAGTAGAGTTCCGGCGCGACGGCGAAGTAGCCTTGTTTGGCCAGGCGGCGGCATAGGTCCTGGATATGGGCGTGCACGCCGAATATTTCCTGAATCACGATGACCAGCGGCAAGGGGCCTGCGGCGTTTTCCGGCTTGGCGTAGTAGCCGGGCATGGCGCCGCTGCCGGTGTCGATGGCGGGGATGCCGGTTTGAAGCGAGTGGCTGTCAGTCAGAATGGCGCTGGCCGCTACCGGCTGCACTGCCAGGGCGAAGCCGAGGCTGCCGGCGCCCGTGAGGAAGTGCCTGCGATTGAGGGTGGCATGGTGCTGGGTCATGAATGCGCTCCTGTGTTGAGGTGGCTTGCATGAATCGGGTAAAAACTGCATAAAATGCTAGTGCTGGCTTTAAGACCAGCTTACGACACCTTCTATCGAGATTTTTCCTGGCAACCATCGGGCCAGGCTGCGCCTGTGCAGGACAAGCAAGCTGGAGCCGTTCCGGCGTAACCAAAGCAAGTGAAATATGACGGATTCGTCGCCAAAGGTAAAACTGCCGCGCAACTTCGTGCGTCAAGGCCAACAAGTGCCGGTGGATATCTACGCCAAGAATGGCGTGTTGTTGTTGAAGAAAGGCCATTACGTTTTGACGGATGCCCAGCGCGACCGGCTGGGCCGGATGGGGCATGGCGACAGCGAGGAGGTGGCCGCCCGACTGGAGCGGGAACGGCTGGAGCGCGCCGCGCAGCGGGAAAAGGAAGCCCAGCAACTGCGCAGCAGCGCCAATCCGCTGCAGGAAATGGCTTTTCTTCAACGTCGGGCTGAAGGTGTGCTGTTGCACGGGCTGGCGGTGCGGGATCTATCGGCCAGCCTCATGGACATGGCGGACAATCTCATCGCGTTGAGCCGGCGCCACCCCGACGGCGTGTTGGCCAGCGTTTTTCTGCTGCCGTTTCAGGACATAGGCAGCGCGCATAGCGTGCACGTCGCGGCCATCCTGGCGGTGCTGGGGCAGCGGCTGGGCCTGTCCGACGAAGAGCTGAGACCCTTGCTGGGCGCGGCGCTGAGCATGAACCTGGCGATTACCGGCTTGCTCAATCAGCTGGCGACGCAGAAAGAGGCGCTGGATCTGCCGCAGCAGGAGGCGATGTTCGCCCATCCCGTGCTGGCCTCGGCCCTGCTGCGGGAGGCCGGCGTGGAGGACGAGCATTGGCACAGGCTGGTGGTGCAGCATCACGAACGGCAGGACGGCGAGGGCTATCCGCTGGGATTGGCTGGCGACGAGATCGAGGCGGACGCCTTATTGCTGCAGATGGTTGATCTGGTATGCGCCTGCGTGCACCAGCCGCAGCCGCCGCTGCCGGCGCAGGTGCTGGGCAGTCTGTTCCGCGGGGAGCTGGGCCTGTTTCCGTCGCAGCACGTTTCGCTGCTGGTGAAGGAGCTGGGGGTGTATCCGCCGGGCAGCTTCGTCCGGCTGGCCAGCAATGAGGTGGCGGTGGTGACGCATCGCGGCGACAAGACCAACCAACCGCGCGTGGCGGCCTTGCGCAAACTCGACGGCCCGCCCTACGTGGACCCCTTGCCGCGCGACACGCGGCAGCCGGCCTATCAGGTGCTGGAGCCGGCGCCGGCCGCCGCATCGGCGATCAAGCCGACCTATCTCTATCGCCTGTGGTACAAGCCCTGAGCCGGCTCAGGGCCGCGCCGGCAGGGCCTGGCTCAGCGGCCGTATCTGCACGGCGCTGAGATCTTCGACTTTCCATACCCGGCGCATGTGCCCGAAATCGCGCTTGCGCTCGTCGCGCAGCGCCACTTCCGGCAGGAAGGACATGTCCACCCACACCTCGCCCAGATAAACGGCTTCGTTCGGTTCCAGATGGAAAGACGCGTTCAGTTTGAACTGCTTGATCTTCATGTCCGCGCCGAAGACGCCATCCTCCACCCAATGCGCCCAGACGCTGGACAGGCGATAGTCGCCCGGCGGCAGGATAAGCAGCACCAGTTTGCCCTCCACCGGCGACATGCCTTCCTCGCCGAATACCGTGTCTGTGGTCAGGCTGGCGATATCCTGCGCCGCTTCGCGGCCTTGGGCATTGCTGACGGTCAAGCCCAGGGTGGCGCTATCGGGATTGAAGGCCCTGCCCGCCAGCGAAACGACGGCATAGGCCTGGCCAGGCGGGGGCGTGAGCGAGCCGCGCAGCCTGTCGGCCATGGTGGTGCAGCCGGAGAGGCCGATTAGGCAAAGACAGAGCAATAGCGAGCGCATATCTGATCCTTGTTGTCGTGTAGCGTCCAAGTGTTGCAGTGCCAGTCGAGTCGATGCGACTTAATGTGTGAGCATGCTCTTTGCGCGCAAGGCGGCATACAATTTTGGCAGAAAGTCTGCCATTTGGCGCATGTAGGGCGTTAACGCTCCGCGCTCGATGCAGATCTGATCGCCGAGGAAATGCCAATTTCCGAAGTAGATGCCCGAGAGGCGGTTAATTTCATTGCAGAGACTTTCCTTATGCTGGTATGTAGCGTGGAGTCCTGCGCTATGGGCGATGCAGTTGCGCACGTAAACCAGCGCCTCATAATTTTGCAGCATATGCTTTGCATCGATTCCCGCCTCGCACGTGAAGTGACGTAGAAGGTGAACGGACTCATTGTCCTTTTTTGCTTTGGGGGGCGCAGGCGTATTGGCTGCTTCGTTCAAGCGAAGCGCTGCCCATTCCACGGTGGTGACGAAGCCGATCAACGCGCCATAGCGCAGCCGAAGAGGAAGGCTGGTCCTGAAGCGATGCTCCAGAGTTAACTCAAGATGATCTTTGTATTCCGAGGGGTGGCCGCTCAGATCTCTGCGTGCAAGCGTTTCTTGCTCAGCTTCGTACTGTTTGGAGAGGTTTTCTTCCGCAAACTCAAGGAAGTCCAGAACGTCGCCTATCATGACGCCAAAGTGGAAAGCTTCAATGGGGGTATTCAAAAGGCTATGTCCCAATTGTAAGTTGGTAGCCTCTCCCCACCGCTTCCTGCAAACAATGCACAGGTTGTATCTGCT
>NZ_JAUCGU010000048.1:0-24842 GCF_059916625.1 Chromobacterium sp. CCUG 76385 | reverse complement strand
GACTGGGTATCCATCATCACGCTCCTGGTGAGAGGCTTACTTCAGTATAGTTACCAACTTGTAATTGGGACATAGCCAAATTAAAACCCCAAAGTGAGTGATTTGAATGTCTGGAATCACTATCGCCCCCAACTAGGCTAGTTGCGATGCTCCCCACCCCTTTCAGCACGCGCCGACAAAAAAGTGTCTGACCAGGTTTTAAGTCGCCGACTTGTTCGACGCCGCGCGACGCTAGCGCGCGGCTAGTTTCGGCGACTCCTGGCCAGACGCTTTTTTGTCGGGGTTTCGCGGGCTGTGGGGGCGGCCTGGGGTCGAAAGGGGGCTGGCCGCACAGCCCCCTTTCCCGTTTGCCGGGCGGACCCGGCTCCCAATTATCGTCCGCGTAGCGGACACTAAACCTGCTAACACTGTGCGAACACACAACGTGGAAAAATATCTTTAGCTGCCCTTCACGCCCAGCACCGGGTAGCTGGACTGCAGCTCCTCGTCCGTGGCGTCGCGGCCCACCAGCTCCACCAGCAAATGGTAGAACGGCGCCAGCTCGCTGTAGCGGCGCGTGGTCCGCTTCAGATACTTGATGAAGCGCGGGATTTCGGCGCGGTATTTGTCCTTGCCGTCGCGGTGATAGAGGCGGGAGAAGATGCCGGCGACTTTCAGATGCCGCTGCACGCCCATCCACTCGAAAGCGCGGTAGAAATCATCAAAGGCCTCCGGCACCGGCAGGCCGGCGGCGCGCGCCTTCTCCCAGTAGCGGATGGCCAGATCGAGCACGAAGTCCTCTTCCCACTCGATGAAAGCGTCGCGTAATAGCGACACTGCGTCGTAGCTGATCGGACCATATACCGCATCCTGGAAATCCAGCACCCCGGGCGCGCCGGTCGTCAGCATCAGATTGCGCACGATGAAGTCGCGGTGGACATAGACCTTAGCTTGCGCCAGCAGCGCCGGCAGCAAAGCCTTGACCCCGGCATCCCACAACTGGCGCTGCTTGAAGTTCAGCGGTTTGCCGAGCTCCCTGGCGCAGAACCACTCCGGAAACAGATTCAGTTCGCGCGTCAGCAGCGCCTCGTCGTATTCCGGCAACACATCCGGCCGGCTGGCTTTCTGAATCTCCACCAGCGTATCCAGCGCCTCTTCCAGCAGATGGCGATGCACCAGCGGGCGCTCGTCATGCTGCAGCGCGGCGAGATAAGTCACCTTGCCCAGATCCTCCATCACGATGAAGCCCTGCTCGCGGTCGCGCAGCTCTATCCTGGGCACCTTGACCATGGAGAAGATGTCCCGGACCTGAACGTAGGCGTCGGTGCCGATATGCTCCGGCGGCGCGTCCATCACGATGCGGGTGGCGCCGTCCGGCCAGATCGCGCGGAAATAGCGGCGGAAGTCGGCGTCGGCGGCGGCGAATTCAACCTGGATTTCATCGCCAGGATATTGCTCGGCCAGCCATTTCTTGAGCTGTTCCAGTCTTTGCATGTCGCTTTGTCGTGGTGCTGATAGAATTGAGCGATTTTATACTGCCCATGGGGGCCTGTTAACGCTAATTTAGACCCAGCGCAGCGCTGAAAAGTCGCGCAATGCAAGGCGGAGGATGCGGCGCTTGGTGATTCCAAGCGCAAATCCGACAACGCAGCAGTGGGCGGCTTAGCAGAGCTGCCCTTCGGGGACGGACTTCCCGGCGCATCGCTTTGTCGCGCATCTCTTGCAGGGAGAGGCCCTGCTGCGAGCCGCGCTTCGCGCGCTGCATCCGGCAATGTCCGGCCGCTGTGTCAAAATTAGCATCAACAGGCCCCGGCCCCCACGATATGGCTTTGTGCATGCCCATACAAAAACCGACTCCGCTGGCGCTGGCCCTGGCCGCCGCCTTTGCCCTGAACACCCAAGCGGCGCGCGCCGAAGACGATGCGCCGATTGCCGTACCGAACCCGCCTTTGCAACAAGGCCAGACCAAGGTCGTCGCGGACAATATCGACGGCGAAACCGATGTGGTGCTGCACGCCAAAGGCAATGTCGTGGCGACGCGCGACGACCAGAAACTGGAGTCCGACTGGCTGGACTACTATCAGGCCAAGAGCCTCGCCAAGGCGGGCGACCGTTTCCGGCTGACCCGCGGCGGGGACGTGATCACCGGCACCACGCTGGACTACAACGTCAACGACTATACCGGCACGGGCATGAATCCAGTGTTCACGATGTCGAAGCAAGGCCCGGCGGCGGCGAAGCCGCTGGCCACGACGCCGCCAGTGTCGACAGTCTCCAGCGGCCCCAAGCCAGTCTCCATGCGCGGCGACGGCAGCCAGATCGACTTCCAGGGGCAGAACCAATACCGCGTCTACGGCAGCCGCATGACCACCTGCGATCCGGGCGACGACGCCTGGTATCTGCATTCGGCCAGCACCGATCTCGACTACAACAGCGGCGTCGGCGTGGCGCGCAACGCCTGGATGCAGTTCTACGGCGTGCCGATTCTGTATTCCCCGTGGATAGACTTCCCGCTCAACAGCAACCGCAAGTCCGGCTTCCTGACGCCCACCTTCAAAACCGGCACCGCCGGCACCGAGTTCTCGCTGCCTTACTATTGGAATATCGCGCCTAATTACGACGCGACCATCACGCCGCACATCAACACCAAGCACGGCAATATGCTGGCCGGCGAGTTCCGCTATCTGCAGCCCAACTACAGCGGCACGATCTACACCGAGCAGTTGCCCAATGACAAGGTCACCAATACAGCCCGCAACGCCTGGAGCGTCAACCACTCGCAGAACCTGGGCCATGGGCTGACATTTGGCCTCAGTTACAACTCGGTGTCTGACCGCACGTATTTCAGCGACTTCGGCGACCAGGTGGCCATCGCCTCCAACGTCAACCTGAACCAGGAAGCGACGCTGAACTATGGAATGAACTGGACCGGCGGCTCCGGCAACACCACCTTGCGCGTGCAGCACTACCAGAACCTGACGCTCAATCCGGTGCCGACCGACATCCCCTATGCGCGGATGCCGCAGCTGACGTTCAGCGCCAGCCAAAGCCTGCCTGCCGGCTTCAGCGCCAATCTGATGACCGACCTGACTCGTTTCGATCATCCCAGCCTGCAGACCGGCGACCGCTTCGTCGCCTACCCCAGCGTCAGCTGGAATTTCGACCGCAGCTGGGGCTTCATCCGTCCCAAACTCGGCGTCAACTTCACCGAATACAACCTCAACGCGTTCCCGAACCAGCAACAAGGCACGCGGACGCGGACGCTGCCGATCTTCAGCACCGACGCCGGCCTGTACTTCGACCGCGATACCGAATTCATGGGCAAGGACCACTTGATGACGCTGGAACCGCGGCTGTTCTACGTCAATATTCCGAACAAGTATCAGGATGACCTGCCGAACTTCGACACCACGGTCAACGACCTGAACTTCGCCCAGCTGTTCACCGAAAACCGTTTCTCCGGCTACGACCGCATCAATGGCGCCAACCAGGTCACCACCGCGCTGACCAGCCGCTTCATCGACCAGACCAACGGCCTGGAACGCCTGCGCCTCGCCATCGGCAAGCGCTTCTACCTGTCGGACGACATCACGCAAAACGTCAACCAACCCAGCTCCGACCTCTTGCTCAGCGCCGCTGGCGATCTGACCCGTTCCTGGCGTTTCGACAGCAGCTACCAATACAACCAGCAGCTCGGCACAACCGAGCGTTACAATGTGCAGCTACGCTATAGCCCGGAAGCCGGCAAGGTGGCAAGCGTGCGCTGGCGCTACGGCCGCTACGAACAGCTGGACAACTCCGCCACCTATGGTCCGCTGCGCCAGGTGGACGTGGCCGCGCAATGGCCGATCGCCCGCCGCTGGTACGCCATCGGCCGCTACAATTACTCGCTGATCACACGCAAGCCTATTGAGCAGCTGGCCGGCTTCGAGTACAACGATGGCTGCTGGTCGGCTAGATTGTTCAGCCAGCGCTTCGTCACCGATCCGCAGACCACCAAGAATTCGCTGTTCTTCCAATTGGAACTGAGGGGACTGGGCGCCTTGGGCAGCGGCGGCGTGCAGGACACGCTGCGCCTGGCCATCCCCGGTTACACCAAGACTAACGAGCAATAAAGCCTGACCATGAAAAAGACCCTGCTTGCCCTGTTGATCGCCTGCGCCGCGCAAACCGCGCCGGCCGCCCCCGCCGCCCCCGTTTCGGCGCCCGTCGCGCCGCTGCCGGTCCGCGAAGTCGACCGCATCGTCGCCGTGGTCAACAAGAATGTGATTACCTGGCAGGAACTGCAGGCCCGCGTCAATGAGGCGATCAAACAGCTGGAGGCGCAAAAAGTGACGCCGCCGGCTCGCGATGTGCTGCAGCGCCAGTTGCTCGAGCAGATGATCACCGAGGAAGTGCAACTGCAATACGCCGCCAGCGGCGGCCTGCGCATCGAAGAATCCGCCATCGACCAGGCGATCGCCAACCTGGCCAAACAAAACAAGCTGACCGAAGCCGGCCTGAAGGCGCAGCTGGCCCGCGACGGCATCACCATGGACCGGCTGCGCAGCGATATCCGCCGCGAGCTGACCATTTCCCGTTTGCGCGACAGCGAAGTCGCTTCCCGCGTTTCCGTCAGCGACAGCGAAGTGGAACAGGTGCTGAAGAGCGCGCAGAGCGCCAACCGCACCGAATACCATCTGGCCAGCCTCCTGGTCAGCGTGCCGGAACGCGCCGACGCCAAACAGATAGACCAGTTGTCGCAGAAAGTGCATAAAGCCCAGGCCGAACTGAATGCCGGCCAGCCCTTCGCCAAGGTTTCCGCCGCCTACTCCGACGCGCCCAATGCGCTGAAGGGCGGCGATATGGGTTGGCGTCCGGCCACCTCGCTGCCGCTGGAATTCGTGCAAATGCTGGAGCAACTGAAGCCGGGCGGCTACACCGACGTGATCCGCACCCAGCAGGGCTTCTTCATCTTCCAATTGCAGGACAAACGCAGCGGCGGCACGCCTATGCTGGTCGAGCAATACCATGCGCGCCACATCCTGATCCGCACCAACGAAGCCGTGTCCGAATCCGACGCCAAGGCCCGCATCGACCAAGTGCGCGACCGCATCCTGCGCGGCGCCAAGTTCGCCGACATGGCCAAGCTGTACTCCGAAGACGGCAGCAACGCCAAGGGCGGCGACCTGGGTTGGGTGAATCTGGGCGATCTGGTGCCGGAGTTCGAGAAGGCGATGGTGGCCCTGCCTATCGGCCAGGTATCCGAACCGGTGCGCTCGCCGTTCGGCTGGCACTTGATCCTGGTCGAAGGCAAACGCAATCAGGACGTGTCCAGCGACCACGAAAAGATGGCGGTGAAACAGCAGATCCGCGCCCGCAAGATGGAACAGGCCTACGCCGACTGGGTGCGCCAGCTGCGCGACTCCGCCTTCGTCGAAGAACATCTGGACGACAAGTGATGAACCGCCCCGTGCTGGCCGTCACCGCCGGAGAGCCGGCCGGCATCGGGCCGGACCTGGCCCTGCTGCTGCCTGAACTGGCGCCGCGCAGCCGCTGCGTGGTGGTGGCGGACCGGGGCCTGCTGGCCGAGCGCGCGGCGCAGCTGGGGCTAGCGATCACGCTGGTCGACTACCGCCGCGACCAGCCGGCCCCGGCCGGTGCGCTGGAGGTCTTGCATGTGCCGCTGGCTGCGCCTTCAACGCCCGGCCAGCTGGATCCGGCCAATGGCCGCTATGTGCTGGATACGCTGGATGCGGCGATAGCCGGCTGCATGGCTGGCGAGTTCGCCGCCATGGTCACCGCGCCGGTGCATAAGGGCGTGATCAACGATGCCGGCGTGCCCTTCACCGGCCACACGGAATATCTGGCCGAACGCACCGGCGCCAAAAAGGTGGTGATGATGCTGGCCGGCGGCGGCATGCGCGTCGCGCTGGCGACCACGCATCTGCCCTTGCGCGATGTCGCCGACGCCATCACCGCGCCGTTGCTGGACGAGGTCATCCACATCCTGCATGCCGATCTGGTGGGCAAATTCGGCATCGCCGCGCCGCGCATCCTGGTCGCCGGCCTGAACCCGCACGCCGGGGAAGGCGGGCATATGGGGCGCGAGGAAATCGACATCATCGAACCGGCCCTGGCCAAGCTGCGCGCAGAAGGCATGAATCTGATCGGCCCGCTGCCGGCCGACACGCTGTTCAATCCGGACAAGCTGGCTGCTGCCGACGCGGTGCTGGCCATGTATCACGACCAGGGCCTGCCGGTGCTCAAGCACGCCAGCTTCGGCGCCGGCATCAATATCACGCTGGGCCTGCCCATCATCCGCACCTCGGTCGATCACGGCACGGCGCTGGATCTGGCCGGCAGCGGCCGCGCCCATCCGGGCAGCCTGGTCGAGGCGGTGCAGCTGGCGGAACAGCTGGCCACCCACTCCCGCAGCTGCTAGGCGAAGCCTGCGCCAGGGATCAGCGCACAATCACCTGATCCGGCAGCTCGTTGACGAAGGGTTCGCCGCGGCGCGGCGCATGCTGGGTCAGCAGCGCGTGTATGCGCTTCAGCCCCAGCTCCAGCCCCGCCACGTGATCGCGCGCGGCGAACGCTTGCTGCATCGCGGAGCAGATGTCGACCCAATCCTGCGCCGGCACCCGGCGATTGATGCCGCGGTCGGCGATGATCTCGATCCGCCGCTCCGCCAGCAGGAGATAGACCAGCACGCCGGTATTCTCCTCGGTATCCCACACCCGCAGCTCGCCGAACCACTGCAGCGCCCGCTGCCGCGCGCTCATGCCGCGCCAGGCGGCGCGCCAATCCAGCGCGGACTCCACCACGAAGCGCAGCTGCCCGCAGTGCGCCTGCTCGGATTCGGCGATATGCCGCTCCAGCCTGGCCAGCTGCCGGGCCGGAAACTGCCGGCGCGCCTGCCAGCCGGTGCAGCTCAGGTGGCGCCATACGCGTTGCCATCGATTCATTTCACCAGTCTCCCGAAGCCCCGCCGCCGCCGAAATCGCCGCCGCCGCCGGACCAGCCGCTGCCGCCATCGCCGGAACGTCCGCCGCCGCCTCCGCCGCCCCAATTGCCCCAACTGGCCAGGGACAGGCCATGCTCGCCCAGCACCAGGCACAAGCCTGCCGCCACCACGCCGATCAACAAGGCGGTCACGGTGGCGGCGCCCAGCAATAGGGAAGCGGCCACGCTGAGGCAGCCCATGATGAAGCTGCCGATCAAGCGGCCAAACAGCCGGCCGGCCACGCCGGAACCGACCAGCAGGAAAAACGCCAGCAGCGGCCAGCTATCTTCCCAGCCATCGCCTTGCGCGGCCTGCCGCTTGGGTTCCGGCAGTTTTTCGCCGTCGATCAAGCCCTCGATCTGCGTCGCCGCCGCCTGGATGCCCTGCAAGCGCAGGCCTTGCTTGAACAAGGGGCGCAGCGTGTCCTGCAGGATGCGCTTGGCGTAGATATCGGGGATGGCTCCCTCCAGCCCGCGGCCCACCAAGAGCTGAGTCTTGTGAGTATCGGCCACGATCAGCAGCAGCACGCCGTCGTCCACGCCCTTGCGCCCCAGCTTCCAGCTTTCCATCACCCGGGTGCCGTAATCAAACGGCGTTTCCGGTTCGACCGAGGGCACGATCAGCACCGCCAACTGGCTGCCCTTGCGCTGGTGAAAGTCCAGCAGCTGCTTTTCCAGCTGGCCGCGCTCGGCATCGGTCAGAAAAGCCGCCTGGTCGATCACCGGCGAGGTGGGCGGCGGCACCGCCACCTCGGCGCGGGCCGCGCCCATCAGCAGCCACAGCGCCAAGCCCAGCCAGGCCCATGCGCGGCTCATCTCACTTGCCTTGCTGATCGAAGTTCACCTGTGGCGGGGCGGAAATCGCCTTCTCGTTGTCCACGGTGAAATTGGGCCGGGTCTTCAGGCTGAACATCATCGCGGTCAGGTTGTTGGGGAAGCTGCGCACGGTGACGTTATAAACCTGCACCGCGTCGATGTAGCGCTTGCGGGCCAGCGCGATGCGGTTTTCCGTGCCTTCCAGCTGCGCCTGCAGATCGCGGAATGACTGGTCCGCCTTCAGCTGCGGGTAGTTCTCCGACACCACCAGCAGGCGGGACAGCGCCGAGCCCAGCTGATTCTGCGCGGCGGAGAACTGCTTGAGCTTGTTTTCGTCCGTGGCGGATGCCGCGTCCATCTGGATGCTGCCGACACGGGCCCGCGCCTCGGTCACCTGGGTCAGCACATCCTTCTCGTGCGTGGCGTAACCCTGCACCGTCTTCACCAGATTGGGGATCAGGTCGGCGCGGCGCTGGTACTGGTTCAGCACCTCGGACCAGGCGGCGTTGGCGGCCTCATCCTGAGACTGCATCGCGTTATAGCCGCAACCGCTCAGCGAAGCCGCCAGGGTAAACACCAGCAACAGTTTCTTCCACATCCTCGCCATCCTTTCCATATTGCAATTATCCACAAGGGCAAACATCCCAAAGCCATAGCTTACCCAAAAACAGAGCCGTGCCGGTAATCGAAAAAACTCATAGACATGCCATAGCGCAACATAAAATGACGTCAAGCCAATCCATGCCTCATCACTTGGACGCCGTGATTTTTTTGGCGGCTCAGCCATGCGCCCGTCTCATGGAGGCCGGCAATCTCTTGATCTAAAGAGGAAAAATCCCTATTCAACTCATGTTTTTCGCATCGCAGCAATTAGGCTAAACTGGCAGACATTCCTCTAATAAAACCCAGCTTGCGGACAAATGACAGCCATCACCAGCGAACAGCGATTGCGGGAAATCCCGTATAACTATACTTCCTACTCCGACCGCGAAATCGTGATTCGCCTCTTGGGCGAACCGATGTGGAAACTGCTGGACGATCTGCGCGGCCAGCGCAAGACCGGCCGCTCTGCGCGGATGCTGTTCGAAGTGCTGGGCGATATCTGGGTGGTGGACCGCAATCCGTATCTGGTGGATGACCTGCTGGACAATCCCAAGCGGCTGTCCGCGCTGGTGGAGGCGATGCGCCATCGGCTGACCGAGATCGAGAAACGCCGCGACGGCAATGATAAAGTCCAGCTGATGATAGCCGCCGCTCGCGAGGCGGTGGATGACTTCGAACGCCAGTTCGAGGAAACCCGCGAGCTGCGCGCCCGCGTGCTGAGGAAGCTGACCCGGCTGACCCGCCGCGACAATATCCTGTTCGACGGCCTGTCGCGCGTCGCCCACGTCACCGACGCCACCGACTGGCGCGTGGAATACCCGTTTGTCGTGCTGAGCCCGGACAGCGAGGCCGAGATGGCGCCGCTGGTGCGCGCCTGCATCGAGCTGGGCCTGACCATCATTCCGCGCGGCGGCGGCACCGGCTATACCGGCGGCGCGGTGCCGCTGGACCGCATGAGCGCGGTGATCAACACCGAGAAGCTGGACCGCCACCTGGGCGTGGAGCATATCGAGCTGCCGGGCCTCGCCGGCAAGCGCGCCACCATTTCCTGCGGCGCCGGCGTGGTCACCGCCCGCGTGTCCGAAGCCGCCTCCGCCGCCGGCCTGGTGTTCGCGGTGGACCCGACCTCGGCCGAGGCCTCCTGTATCGGCGGCAATATCGCCATGAACGCCGGCGGCAAGAAGGCCGTGCTGTGGGGCACCACGCTGGACAATCTGGCCAGCTGGAAAATGGTGGACCCGGACGGCCGTTGGCAGCTGGTGGAACGCATAGGCCACAACTACGGCAAGATCCACGATGTAGAAGAAGCGCGCTTCCGCGTCTCGCGCCTGGCCGACGATGGCATCACCGTGGAAAGCAGCCGCGAATTGGTGATTCCCGGCAGCGCCTTCCGCAAGGTGGGCCTGGGCAAGGACGTCACCGACAAATTCCTGGCCGGCCTGCCCGGCGTGCAGAAGGAAGGCTGCGACGGCATCATCACCAGCGCGCGCTTCGTGCTGCACAAGATGCCGAAGCACACCCGCACCGTGTGTCTGGAGTTCTTCGGCACCGTGGCCGAAGCCACGCCGGCCATCGTCGAAATCACCGACCTGTTCAAGCCCGGCGGCGCCTGTCTGGCCGCCGGCGTGCAACTGGCCGGCCTGGAGCACCTGGACTGGCGCTATGTGCGCGCGGTCGGCTACGCCACCAAGGCCAAGAGCAAGGGCCGGCCCAAGATGGTGCTGATCGCCGACATCGTCTCCGACGACGAAAACGCCGCCGCCGAGGCCGCCAGCCAGGTGGTGCGCATCGCCAACGCCCGCCACGGCGAAGGCTTCATCGCGGTAACGCCGGAAGCGCGCAAAACCTTCTGGCTGGACCGCAGCCGCACCGCCGCCATCGCCAAGCACACCAACGCCTTCAAGATCAACGAAGACGTGGTGATCCCGCTGCCGCGCCTCGGCGACTACAGCGACGGCATCGAGCGCATCAATATCGAGCTGTCGATCGCTAACAAGATCGAACTGTTGGACACGCTGACCGAGTACTTCCACGGCCGGCTGCCGGTGGACAAGATGGACACAAACCTGCCATCGGAAGAGCTGATCGGCGACCGACGCGCCGCCGCGCTGTCGCTGTTGGCCGTCAACCGCGACTGCTGGCAATGGCTGCTGGACCACATGGACGCGCCGTTCCATGAATACACAAGCCGCTGGCCCGACGCGCCGCGGGAAGACGCCGCCGCGCAGCCGGACACGGTATTCCACGCGCTGCGCGACTTCATCCTGCGCGTCAGCTGGAAGCGGGAGGTGTTGGCCGAACTGGAGCAGATCTTCTCCGGCACCGCCGCCGCCGGCATCCGCGCGGCCATCCGCGAGCTGCAGCAGCACGTGCTGCGCGGCCGGGTGTTCGTGGCGCTGCACATGCACGCCGGCGACGGCAATGTGCACACCAACTTGCCGGTCAACTCCGACAACTACCGCATGCTGCAAACGGCCCACCACGCGGTGGAACGCATCATGGCGCTGGCGAGGAGGCTGGGCGGCGTGATCTCCGGCGAGCACGGCATCGGCATCACCAAACTGGAATTCCTGACCGAGGACGAAATCTCTCCGTTCCGTACCTACAAGCAGCAAGTGGATCCGAACGGGCATTTCAACCGCGGCAAGCTGCTGCCGGGCGCGGACCTGCGTCTGGCCTACACGCCGTCGTTCTCGCTCTTGGGAGCGGAATCGCTGATCCTGGAGCAGTCCGACATCGGCAAAATCAACAATTCGATCAAGGACTGCCTGCGCTGCGGCAAATGCAAGCCGGTGTGCTCCACCCATGTGCCGCGTGCCAACCTCTTGTACAGCCCGCGCAACAAGATACTCGGCGTCGGCCTGTTGACCGAGGCCTTCCTGTACGAGGAGCAAACCCGCCGCGGCGTCAGCCTCAAACATTTTGAAGAACTGTCCGACGTGGCCGACCATTGCACGGTGTGCCACCGCTGCGTCAAACCCTGTCCGGTCAAGATCGACTTCGGCGACGTGTCGGTGGCGATGCGCAACTTCCTGCGCAAGTCCGGCCAGAAGAAGTTCAATCCCGGCACCGCGCTGGGCATGGCCTTCCTCACCGCCAAGGACCCGGCCACGGTCAAGACCATACGCGCCGGCCTGGTCGGCGTCGGCTACAAGGCGCAGCGGTTGGGCAACCGGCTTGGCAAGCGGCTGGGCTTGATAGGCGGCCAGAAGAAGCAGCCTCCGTCCACCGTCGGCCCGGCGCCGATCAAGCAGCAAGTCATCCACTTCATCAACCGGCCGATGCCGGGCGGCCTGCCCAAGAAAACCGCGCGCGCTCTCTTGGACGTGGAAGATCCGCACATCGTGCCGGTCATCCGCAATCCCAGGGCGGCGGAGGACGCCGAGGCGGTATTCTATTTCCCCGGCTGCGGCTCGGAACGCTTGTTCAGCCAAGTGGGCCTCGCCACCCAGGCCATGCTGTGGCATGTCGGCGCGCAGACGGTGCTGCCGCCGGGCTATCTGTGCTGCGGCTACCCGCAAACCAGCGCCGGCTACCAGGACAAGGGCGACGCCATCACCACCGAGAACCGCGTGCTGTTCCACCGCGTGGCCAATACCTTGAATTACCTGGACATCAAAACCGTGGTAGTCAGCTGCGGCACCTGCTTCGACCAGCTGGCGCACTACCGCTTCGAGGACATCTTCCCCGGCTGCCGCGTCATCGACATCCACGAATACCTGATGGAAAAAGGCGTGAAGCTGGAAGGCATCGCCGGCCAGCAGTATCTATACCACGACCCCTGCCACACGCCGATGAAGAGCTACCAGCCGCTGAAGGTGGTCAACGAGCTGATGGGCGGCGGCGTGCCGCTGTCGGACCGCTGCTGCGGCGAAGCCGGCACCTTCGCCGCCAGCCGGCCGGACATCGCCACTCAGGTGCGCGCGCGCAAGGAAGAAGAAATACGCGGCAATCTGCAGGCGCTGACGGGCGGCGAAACGCCGGCCAAGCCGGTGAAAATCCTGACCTCCTGCCCGTCCTGCCTGCAGGGCCTGTCGCGCTACAACGACGATACCGGCACCGAAGCCGATTACATCGTAGTGGAAATCGCCCGCCACATTCTCGGCGAAAACTGGCTGCCGGAATACGTGGCGCGCGCCCGCGACGGCGGCATCGAGCGGGTGCTTTTATAAGCGTCAGCCCCGGCCTATCCATGCGGAAACCAGGCCGGGGCCAGTTCCACGCAAACACATCAGCATAGTACGTCGTGATAAAATGGCGGATTGAACTGCCGTGGAAATCCACCATGCTGCTGCGCACCGACCGCGATACCCTGCTCTCGCCGCTGGCCACTGTCTGCGGCGTGGTGGAGCGCCGCCACACTCTGCCCATCCTGTCCCACGCCCTGTTGCAAGCTGACGGCGAAACGCTCACCTTCACCGCCAGCGATCTGGAAATCCAGGTGGAAAGCCGGCGCACAGCCCATGCCGAGCAAGCCTTCCGGCTCTGCGTGCCGGCGCGCAAGCTGCTGGACATCCTGCGCGCCCTGCCCGCCGGCTGCGAACTGCAATTGAAACAACAAGGCAGCCAGTTGCTGCTGCAGGCCGCCGGCAGCCGCTTCCAGCTGCAAACCCTGCCGGCAGATGATTTTCCGCTGCTGGCGGCCGACGACGGCGCCACAAGCGAGCTGGCGCTGAGCCAAGGCGAGCTGAAGCTCAAGCTTGGCCAAATCCTCTATGCCATGGCCGACCACGACATCCGGCCCTACCTGAACGCGCTATTGCTGCAGCTGGATGGCGAGACGCTGCGATTGATCGCCTCCGACGGCATCCGCCTGGCCTTGCAGCATTACCCGCTGCCGCAGGCGCAAGCGCCGCGGCAAATACTGCTGCCGCGCAAAGCCGCGTTGGAGCTGGCCAAACTGCTGGCCGATCAGGACGAAACGATAGTGCTGACGCTGGGCGCGCGCCAGCTTGACTGCCGGCTGGGCGACACGCGGCTGCGCTGCAAGCTGGTGGATGCCCGCGCGCCGGATTACCTGCGCCTGCTGCCGGACCAGCATGACTGCGAACTGACGCTGCCGCGCCTGAGCCTGCTGCAAGCCGTGCAGCGAGTGGCGGTGCTGGCGCACGCCAAGATCCGCCAATTGGAGCTGGCGGTCCGCCCCGGACAGCTGGCGCTGCGCTGCCGCAACGCGGAGCGCGAGGAGGCGGAAGAAATTCTTCCCGCCGACTGGCAGGGCGGGCCGCTGGACGCCAGCTTCAATCTGCAATACCTGCTGGACGTGCTGAGCCACCTTCCCGCCGAGCATCTGCGCTTCGGCCTCGGCGCGGGCCAGCGCGGCTTGCTGGTCACCAACCCAGATGATCCGCACTTCCTGTATCTGGCGATGCCGCTGCGCGGTTGAACGACTACCTTTAGGAGAACCCCATGCCCGCCATCCAGCTGCTGATTCCCGACGACTACCAGCGCATCGGCCCGCAACTGGCCGAGCTGCAGCAAGATCCCGCCTATGCCTGCCGCAGCCTCGGCGACCGGTCCCGCGCGCCTGGCGCCGACGAGGCCCTGGCGCAGGCCGAGGCGCTGCTGCTGATCCGCGAGCGTGCGGTAGTCGACGAAGCCTTGCTGGCGCGCCATATCGACGTGGCCGCCTGCCGCCGCGCCGGTCTAGCTGTGCATATGCTGAATCAGGAAGCTTTGATCTGAAGCCCCGCGCCCTGGCGCGCGCAACCGCCTGCCTCAATGGAGAATAAACATGTCCGATACCGCCCTGCTGATCATCGACGTCCAAGTCGGCGTCGTCGAAGGCGAGCCGCGCGCCGCCCGGCTCGATTCGGTGCTCGACCATCTCAACCTCGCCCTCGCCAAGGCCCGCCAGCGCGGCATGCCGGTGATCTTCGTCCAGCATGAGGAGGACGATCTGCCGCGCGGCTCGGCCGCTTGGCAGCTGCATCCCAAGCTCGCCCGCGAGGATGGCGACCGGATCGTTCATAAACGCTACGGCGACAGCTTCTGCGAAACCGATCTGGCCCAGCTGCTGGAAGCTCACGGCGTCAGCAAGCTGTGGATAGGCGGCGCCGCCACCGATTTCTGCGTAGACAGCACGCTGCGCAACGCGGTGTCGCGCGGCTATCAGGTCACCGTCATCGCCGACGCCCACACCACGGTCAGCGCCTTCGCGCTGAGCGGCGAACAAGTGATAGACCACTTCAACGCCGCATGGGGCGCCACCAGCGCCACGCCGCAGCCGCTGCGGGTGCGTCCGGCCGCGGAATTGTAAAACGGCCGCAGCAAGGAAAAACGGCGGGGCATGCCCCGCCGTCCCTTATCCGCCGCCGCTTATGGCTTCAACGCCTTGGCTTTCGCTGCGGCAGCGGCCGCCGCGCGGCGCTTGGCGGCGGTAGCGGCGTCCTGCCGCACCTCGGCGCTGGTCTTCAGCAACGTCGCCTGCGCGTCGTCGCCGTCCAGCGACCAGCTGAACACGCCGCCCAGCTGTTGCGAGCGGACGTAGTCGAGCTTGCCGCGTATGGTGGCCGGATCGTCATAGCTCCAGAACTCGTTGCCGTCGTAAGTCCACAGCTGCTTGGCCACCGGGCTGACAAACTGTTTGGCGTTGCGGTTCACCAGCACGCGATAGTCCTCGATGCCCTGCTCATACGTGCCCTTGGCCGGGCCGGTGGCCACCTGATACAGGCCATCGCCCTTAGGCCCCGCCGCCACGCCCGCCCAGCCGCGGCCGTAGAACGGCAGGCCGACGTTGATCTTGGCGCGCGGCACGCCGGCGTTCACCAGCGTCTTCACCGCGTCGTCGACGGTGTAGTAGACCTGATCGCCGGTCACCGGCGCCGCCGGATCGCGGTACAGATTGGACTGGAAGTTGGTCGGCCCCTTGGCTTCCCAGCCGCCGTGGAAGTCGTAGGTCATCACGTTGAGCCAGTCCAGATAGGCGCTGTACTTGGCCGGTTCGGTATTGCGTATCTTGTCGACGCCGGAGCCGATGGCCGCGGTCAGGTAATAGCGGCGTTTGTTCTGGGTGGACAGCGCATTCAGCTGGTTGCGGAATTCAGCCAGCAGCAAGGTGAAGTTCTGCCTGTCGTTGGGGTCCACGCTATTGGTCGGCAAGCCGCCGCCGCCCGGATATTCCCAGTCGATGTCGAAGCCGTCGAACACGCCCAGCGCCGCGCCCGCGCCGCCGGCATCCTGGTCCTTGGGCAGGTTGCCCTTGATGTGGAGGTCGATGCACGAGCTGACCAAGGTCTTGCGCGCGGCGTCGGTGGCGGCGAACTGGCCGAAGTTCTTCGACCAGGTCCACCCGCCCAGCGAGATCAGCACCTTCAATTGCGGATTGGCCAGCTTCAGCTTGCGCAGCTGGTTGAAGTTGCCGCGCAGCGGATCATTCCAGTTGTCGCCCTTGCCGTCTACCGACTCGTTGGCGGCGAAGGCGCGCTGATAGTCGGCCCAGGCATCGCCGCCATCGCCATTGCCGTTCTCCGCGCGGGTCACCATGCCGCACTGGCCGTTGGCGTAGACGTTGCCGAAGGCGTAGTTCAGGAAGGTCAGCTGCTTGTCGCCGCCGGCCTTCACCAGATTGAACACCTTGTAGTTGCGATCGTAGATGCCCCATTGGGTGAAGTAGGAGCCGACATTGCGGCCCACGGTCGGGGTGGGTTCCGGCGGCACGCCGCTGCTGGGCTGGCCCGGATCTGCCGGCGAACACTCGCTGGCCGGGCGTTCCTGCCAGGCTCCCCATTGGCTGCTGCCCGGCTGTTCGCCCTGAGTCCACCAGCTGGCGCGCCAGGTCTTGCCGCTGAAGGTGGCGTAATCGCCGGCGTTGTAAACCTGGGAACTGCTCCACGGCGAGCAGCTGGGCGCGGCCCAAACCGCCTGGGTCAGCGCAAAGGCGGCGCCGATGGCCAGCAGCGTGCGCGACAAGGGGAAATGCAGCATGGTGGTTCTCCTCGATTCGATGATGATGCGGCGCATGCGGCGCCCTGACCCTGCAAACCCGATGCTGAATGCAGCATGTGGTATTACATTGGTATCAGAATCGAAAGTTCCACTGCAGAATACAAGGAGAAAATAAACTACCTGTCATTTAGGTCAGATGGTCTGAAGTAGAAGCCAGGCAACAAAAAAGGAGGCTTGCGCCTCCTTTTTGCTGATATCGAGATGGACCCGACCGTTTAGCCCGCCTTTTTAGCGTGGTGCGGCTTCTTGTGATGCTTGTGGTGGTGGTGCTTTTTCGCGGCCTGGGCCTTTTGCGCGGCCGGAGCGGAGCTGGCCTTCTTGGCATGCTTCTTGTGATGATGCTTGTGGTGCGCCGGCGCGGCAGCCTTGGCGGCCGGAGCGGAAGCGTCCGCGGCGTAGGTGGCGACGGAGGTCAGGCCCAGGGTAGCGGCCAACAGGAGGGCGGTCAGTTTTTTCATGGTCAGTCTCCCGAATCCAGGTAGGGGATTGTTGTCTGGAGCGCCACTCGGCGCATCCTTGAACTCATCTTAGGCAGGCCGCCCTATTCCGTCTGTGAGTGCCATGTAAGCGGGTGTAACCAATCGTAATATCAGCGGGCGGATTCGACCTCGGCCACCGCCGGCGGTATCCGCGTCACCAGCAGCTGGTCGATGCGGTAATTGTCGATGTCCACCACTTCAAACTTGTAGCCTTCAAACTCCACGTTGTCGGTCCGTTTCGGAATCTTGCGCAGCATGTACATCATGAAACCGGCGATGGTTTCGTAATTCTCATCATCCGGGAACGCCTCGATATCCAACGCCCGCAGCACGTCTTCCACCGGCGTGGCGCCGTCCACCAGCCAGGAGCGCTCGTCGCGCTTGACGATCTGCTCCTCCTGAAACTGGCTGACCAGATCGCCCATCACCGTGCTCATCACGTCGTTGAGGGTGATCACCCCCACCACCAGCGCGTATTCGTTCATCACCACCGCGAAGTCCTCGCGCGAGGCCTTGAAGCGCTCCAGCAGCTCGGACAGGGTCAGCGAATCCGGGATGATCAGCACATTGCGTATCGTCAGCTCGCGCTTCATCGACAGGCTTTGCTGGTTGATCAGCCGCATCAGGATGTCCTTGGAGTCGACATAGCCGATCACCGAGTCGATCACGCCGTCGCACACCAGAAACTTGGTATGCGGATGTTCGGCGATCTTCTGCTTGATGCTGGCTTCGTCCTCATGCAGCGTGAAGTAGATGATGCTTTCGCGGGCGGTCATCGACGATGGCACGGTGCGGCTTTCCAGCTCGAACACGTTTTCGATCAAATGATGCTCGCGCTGCTGCAGCACGCCCGCCTCGGCGCCGGCGTCCATCATCGCCACGATATCGGCCGAGGTGAGATCGTCCGGCCGGCCGGTGGGCACGCCGAACAGGCGGAAAAACACATTGGCCAGGCCGTTGAACAGCCACACCAGCGGGCTGCACACCCGCACGCAGAACAGCATGGGCCGCACCACCAACAGCGCGATGCGCTCCGGCGCCACCATGCCCAGCCGCTTGGGCATCAGGTCGGCGAACAGCACGAACAAGGAAGTGACGGTGACGAAGGACAGGATGAAGCTCAGATGCTCCACCCACGGCTCCGGCGACACCAGATGCAGCATGGCGGAGAAATACGGCGTGAAGGCCGCCTCGCCCAGGATACCGGCCAGGATGGCCACGGCGTTCAGGCCGATCTGCACCACGGTGAAAAAGTGTCCCGGCTGTTCCTGCAGCTCCAGCACCCGTTCGGCGCTGGCATTGCCCTCTTCCGCCAGCTGGCGCAGCTTGATCTTGCGCGCGGCGGCCAGAGAGATTTCCGACACCGAGAAAAAGGCGCTGGCCGCAATCAGCAGGCCGATGACAAAAAGACTATTGGCAAAACTCACATTGATTCCCGACTGTTTATGATTCTGGAACACCTGTCGGCGCTTGGCGCCGTCGACCCAACACGATTCCGCGCCGCCCAGCCATCATAATGGTACGGCTGGCGCGTACGCGCCTTGACGCAGATGCGCTGCCGGGCCGGATTGAGCGCTGCAACGCCGACGCTGTCAGTATAACAGACCGCCATGACTGCCCCATTGCGCATAGCGGGGATAGAATCGACGCCACGATAGCAATAGGAAACGCATCATGGATTGTGAATTGTGTCAGGCTCCCGCCGGGGAGCTGCTGTTCGAAGACGCCTGGCTGCGGGTGCTGCTGGTCGACGAGCCCGGCTATCCAGGCTTCTGCCGCGTGATCTGGCGCGGCCATGTCGCCGAGATGACCGATCTCGCGCCCGATCAACGCCAGCACCTGATGGATTGGGTCTACCGCACCGAGACGGCGCTGCGCCAGGTGATGCGGCCGGCCAAGATCAACCTGGCCAGCCTGGGCAATATGGTCCCGCACCTGCACTGGCATGTGATTCCGCGCTTTGCCGACGACGCCCACTTCCCCAGCCCGATCTGGGCCGCTCCGCGCCGCGCCGGCGCCGATCACGGCCTGCCGCAGCTGGCCGCGCAATTGCGCGCCGCCCTGGCCGGCTGATGCCCGCTCAGGCGGTGCGGAAACGGCTGATCGCCTGATCCAGTCCATGCGCCAGCTGCGACAGCTGTTGCGCCATCTCGGACGAGGATTCGACTGACTGGCCGTTCTCCACGCCCATGCTGGCGATGCGCTCCACATTCTTGGCCGCGTCGTTGCTGGCGGTGCTCTGCTCGCGCATCGCGCCGGCGATCTCGCTGGTTTTTTCCAGCAGACCCGACGACAGCTCGCGTATCTGCGCCAATTTCTCGCTGACTTGCTCGCTCAGCGTCACGCCGCTGCCCACCCGCTTGGCGGCCTCGCGCATGCTGGTGACGGCGGTGGTGGTGTCGCCCTGCACCGCCTGGATCTTGGACGAAATCTCGCCGGTGGCCTGAGCGGTGCGCTCCGCCAGCTTGCGCACTTCGTCCGCCACCACCGCGAAGCCGCGGCCCATTTCGCCGGCGCGCGCGGCTTCAATCGCAGCGTTCAGCGCCAATAGATTGGTCTGCTCGGCGATATCGTGGATCACCTCTACGATATTGCCGATCTCGTCGGAACGCTGGTTCAGCGAATTGATCACCGTCTCGGACTCGCCTATCACCCGGGCGATTTCCTGCATTTCCCTGGCGGCGTCGCCGGCCACCTGGCTGCCGCTGACCGCTTCCTGCATGCTGCTGCGCGCCTCGCTGGCCATTTCCACCGCGTGTTCGGCCACCAGATTGATGCTGACCGTCATTTGCTCCACCGCCGCCGCGGTAGACGATGAGGCGTCGGTCTGCTGCCGCGACGCCTCGGCGATGCGCTGCGATACCTGCGACAGCGAGGCCGCCGTCGAATTGACTTGGTTGGAATCTTGCCGGGTGCGGTCGATGAAAGCGCGCAGATTGCCCAGCAGCTGCGCCAGCGCGCGGCCGGTTTCGCTGACCTCGTCGCGTCCATGCTGCTCTATCTTCACCGTCAGGTCGTTATGCTCGGCCGCAAAGCGCATCCGCTCCTGCATCGAATCCAGCGGCTTGGTGATGGAGCGGGTGATCACCCACGCCAATGCCGCGCCGCCCAGCAGCACCGCCAGCAGCAGCGTCAACAGGAAAGCGGCGGCGCGTTCCATCGCCGCCACCATGGCGTCTTCGGATTCTTTCGCGGTGTTGTCCGCGAGCTCGCGCAGCTTGATCAAAGTGTCCCGCGCCGCGTAGAGCTTGGGCTTGAAGGGAATGATATTGGCGTCGGCGACATTGGCCGCGGCGATTTCACCCTTTTCTATCTTCTGGTACAGCCCAGCCATGCCCTGCGCGTAGCCATCCAGGCCGGACAGCACGCCATCGAACTCCGCCTGATGATCGCCGGCCATCGCCATGGCCTTGGCTTCGCCCACCTGATCGCGCAACTTGGCGATGCTCTTGTCCAGGGCTTGCTTATTGGTCTGGATGCTCTGGTCGGTATTCGCCGGGTTGCCTATGCTGATGAAGATATTCTTCTCGTCCTGGCGGATCTGCATCATGGTGCGTTGCATGCGGTCCAACTGATGGCGGAAGGCGATCTTTTCATTGACCAGCACCTTCAGTTCCGCCTCTAGATTATTCATCGTCCACCAGGTGCCGCCGCCCAGCACAAACATGGCGAGCAGCAAGCTGCATGCCAGCAGCAGAATGCGCTGGCCGATAGTCAAAGCGTTAAACATGGTCCATCCCCAATACTGGATTGTTTTGATTGGCGGCCCCTGAACATGGCGACAGCCTGTCATCTCAGCTTACTCTGCCAATTAAACAATCGAAATGAAGAATGTTAATGTTTTAGCACACTTGCCAGAATTCACATCCTGCCAGTAGCCTGAACGTCCAACGATTACGCTGAAAACGCCATGTACACCACGCTGATCACGCCGGAACAATTGTCCAGCCTGCCCACCGCCGAGGTGGTGGTGCTGGACTGCCGTTTCCAGCTGGACAATACCGACTACGGCCACGCCGCCTATGAACAAGGGCATCTGCCCGGCGCCCACTACCTGCATCTGGACTACCACCTGTCCTCCAGCAAAAACGGCCGCAACGGCCGGCATCCCTTGCCGGATGGCCAGCGGCTGGCGGTGGATCTGGGCGCGATAGGGGTGGATGCGGCTACGCAAGTGGTAGCCTACGACGACGGTCCCAGCCAATACGCCGCGCGCGCCTGGTGGCTGCTGCGCTGGCTGGGCCATGACAAGGCGGCGGTGCTGGATGGAGGCCTGAAAGCTTGGCTAGCCGCCGGTCTGCCGCTGGATCAAGCGCCGCCGGCCCGCCGCTCGCGCCGCTTCGCCATCCGGCCGTCGCTGGCGGCAACCGTCGATGTCGACGCCGTGCTGGCCAATCTGCAAACGCCGGCCTTCACTGTGGTGGACGCTCGCAGCAATGAGCGCTTCCACGGCATAGGCGAGACGATAGACCCGGTGGCCGGCCACATACCGGGCGCGGCCAACCGCTTCTTCATGAATAATCTGGACGCCGAACAGCGCTACAAGCCGGCCGCGCAATTGCGCGCGGAATGGGAGGCGCTGCTGGGCCAAGGTTTCGACCCCGCAGCCATCGTCCACCAATGCGGCTCCGGCGTCACCGCCTGCCAAAACCTGCTGGCGATGGAGATCGCCGGCTTTACCGGCAGCCGGCTCTATCCCGGATCGTGGAGCGAATGGTGCAGCGACCCGGCGCGGCCGGTGGCGCGCTGACCCGCCGCGCGGCCATAGCGTCAAGCCAGAATCAAGCGCTGCAGCAGACGCTGCCCGGTTGCCCAGCTGCCCAGGCCGGCGTGGCTGCCCATGTGGCCGGCCATGCCGCCGTCGACGAATTCCGCGCCCCACAGCGCGGCCATCCGCCGCGCTTCTTCAAACTCGCAGAACGGATCGTCGCGGCTGGCCACCAATAGCGCCGGCACCGGCAGCTTGCGCTCCGGCAGCGTCTCGAAGCCGGCGAAAGTCGGCAGCGGCGCGCCTGCCGGCAGTTCGCCGCTGGCGCGAGCCCGCTCGTCGGTCAGCGGAATCGCCGGCGGCGCCACCAGCAGCGCGCCCTTGACCTTGCGCTGCTCCAGCATCGAAGCCTGCAGCAGCCAGGCGACGGCGGTATGGCAACCCAGACTGTGCGCGGCGATGACCAGTTTGCCGGGAATAGCGGCAATAGCCGCGTCCAGCCCGGCCACCCATTCGTCGCGGGTCGGGTATAGCCAGTCGCGCTGCTCCGCGCGGCGCGCCAGCGGATAGGTTTTCTCCCAATAGCCATGCCAGTGCGTGTCGCCGGAATTGCCCCAGCCCGGCACCGTCAGCAGCGTGACGTCTTCGTCATCCCACATCACAGCTCCCGGCGGTAGTCGACGATCAAGGGCGCGTGGTCGGAGAATTTCTCGTCCTTGTACACGCTGGCGGATTCGGCCAGCTCCAGCAGCGACGGCGTGACGATGTGGTAGTCGATGCGCCAGCCCACGTCCTTGGCATAGGCCTGGCCGCGATTGCTCCACCAGGTATAGCCCGGCGCCTCCGGATACAGATTGCGCCACACGTCGCGCCAGCCGACGCGGCCCAGCAAGTCGGTCATCCAGGCGCGCTCCTCCGGCAGAAAGCCGGAGTTCTTCAGGTTGCCCTTCCAGTTTTTCAGGTCGATCTCATTGTGGGCGATGTTCCAGTCGCCGCAGATCACGATGTCGCGGCCGGCCGCCTTCAGCTGTTCCAGATGCGGCATGAACACATCGAGAAAATCGAACTTCACCTGCTGCCGCTCATCGCTGCTGGAGCCGGACGGCAAGTACAGCGACACCACCGACAGATTGCCGAAATCCAGCTGCAGGAAACGGCCTTCGGCATCGATCCAGTCCACGCCCAGCCCTTCCACCACCGTGTCCGGCTGGTGGCGGGTATACAGGCCGACACCGCTATAGCCCTTCTTCTCGGCGTAATGGAAATAGCCGGTCAGTCCGTCCGGATTGCGCATCCGGTCCGACAGATCGCCGGCCTGCGCCTTCAGTTCCTGCACGCAGACGAAGTCGGCGCGGATGGTGGCCAGCCAGTTGAAAAAGCCTTTCTTGTCCGCCGAGCGGATGCCATTCAGGTTGGCGGAAACGATTCGAAGCAAGGGTATCTCCCGTGTTATGCTTGCGGCAATTTAGGGTCTGTTAACGATTTCATCAAGGAGTGAAGATGAGCGATTTCCGTCAAGAGTTTATTCGTTTTGCGCTCGACAAGCAGGTTTTGAAGTTTGGCGAGTTCATCACCAAGGCGGGACGCAAATCGCCGTACTTCTTCAACGCCGGCCTGTTCAACGATGGCGAATCCACGCTGAAGCTGTCGCGCTTCTACGCCCAGTCCATCCTGAACAGCCAGGTTCAGTTCGACATGCTGTTCGGCCCGGCCTACAAGGGCATCATCCTGGCCGCCGCCGCCGGCATGGCGCTGGCCGAACAGGGCCGCAACGTGCCGTTTGCCTACAACCGCAAGGAAGCCAAGGACCACGGCGAAGGCGGCACCCTGGTCGGCGCGCCGCTGCAGGGCAAGGTGCTGATCATAGACGACGTGATCTCGGCCGGCACCTCGGTGCGCGAATCGGTGGAGCTGATCCGCGCCGCCGGCGCCACCCCGGCCGGCGTGGCCATCGCGCTGGATCGGATGGAGCGCGGCCAGGGCGAATTGTCCGCCGTGCAGGAAGTGGCGCAGCAACACGGCCTGCCGGTCGTGGCCATCGCCACGCTGAAAGACGTGCTGGGCTTTCTGGAAAACAGCCCGGAGCTGGCCGCCCACCTGGACGCGGTGCGCGCCTATCGCGCCCAGTACGGAGTCGACTACTTATGAAAGCGCTTGCCGGATTGCTGCTGTTGTGTTCGCTGGCTCACGCCGACGTGTACAAATGGGTGGATGAGTCCGGCAAGACGCACTACAGCGACGCGCCGCCGCTGCAAGGTCAAAGCCGCGGCGTGGCGCAACTGAGCAAGCAGGGCATGGTGAAAAAACCGGCCGAAACCGAGGCGCAGCGCCAAAGCCGCGAAGCCTCGGCCGCCGCCGCCCGGCAGCTGCTGCAAAAGCAGCAGGATGCCGCGCGCCATGACCAGGCGCTGGTGCAGAGCTACTCCACGCTGGCGGAGCTGCAGGCCGACCGCGAAAAGCAGCTCTCCGTTCTGCAATCGGCCTATCGCGCGCTGGAGCTGCGCGCCCAGGGCCTGGCCATCCAGCAGCGCGACTTGCAGCAAGACCTGGAACAGCACAACAAGCAGCATCAAAAACCGCCCGCCGCCACGCTGCACAATCTGCAAGTGCTGCAACGCGAACAGAAAGACCTGCAGGCCCTGATGGCGTCCAAGCGCGCCGAGATCAACAGCTTCCAGCAGAAAATGCAGCAGGACCTGCAGCGCTACCGCCAGCTCAGCGGCAAATAGCGCGGCACGTCAGGCTTGCGCGGCTATTATTGCCCGCCTTCCTTGCGCTGCCAGGCCTGTTGCAGCGCCTGGGTCGCCTGCTGCAAGGTCTGCTGCGCGTTGCCCTGGGCCGTGGCGGCCTCGTTCAGATCGGCGCTGGCCTTGTCCAAGGCCGCCTGGGCGCCGGCGAGCTTTTGTTCCGCCAGCGCCTTGGCGTCCTGCGCGTCCTTCAATCGCTTGTCGGCTGCGCGCTGCTGGCTCTCCGCCTGCTGAAACGCCATCTGCGCCGCCAGCAATTGCTCATCGACGGTTTGCGCCAGCGCGGCGCCAGACCACAGGGCCGCCAGCAACAGCCCGCTCTTCGTCAGCATCTTCATGGTTTCCCCTTCTTCGGCCAAACGGCCGCCAAGGCCACATTATGCGGCAAGCCCGCTGTTGACAACATGCTTGCATCTTCGCCGCGCATTCTTAGGGGCTGTTGAAGTGTGCTGGGTGGATTGCGTTTGCGCCCGGCGCGCCCGCTCAGCCAATGTCAACAGCCCCTAGGGGCTGTTGACGTTTGGTGAGTGGATCGCGTTTGAGCCGATTTGGGCCGGAAGCAAGGCGCACAGTCCGCCG
>NZ_JAUCGU010000047.1:23207-26491 GCF_059916625.1 Chromobacterium sp. CCUG 76385 | reverse complement strand
TTCGCTGCGTCAGCTGAGGAGGCGAACTATACGCCCGGGCCTGCGCCTCGTCAACACCTTTTGCGAGAAAAAGTGAGATTTCTTCGCCACAGCCCTGCAAGCCGCTGATTTGAAAGAAAACAGCAATGAAAGAATTTTGAATCCATGCGCGATGACACCTCGCACCCCGACTCCAAGACCCGCTCAAAAAGGGCGAAAACAAAGAAAAACCGGTTCGAATTCTGGATTCGAACCGGTTTAATTGATTCCTTTAATATAGATAGCTAGCGATCATTCCTCGCCGGTGCGCCGTTTGCTGGCTCCACGCTTGCGCGCTGTCGGTTGCGCTGGCGTCTCGGCTTGAGGCGGCTGACCGCGGCGTCCTTGCGGGCGACGCGGCGCGGGCTTGTCCTGGCCCGGCGACTCACTCGGCGGCGCCGAGGGGTCCGGCTTCGCGCCTGCCGGCGGCGTGGCCGCAACCGGCTTGACGGGGCGGCTCCGTCCTTGCGACGGCGTGCGCGCGCTTGGCTGCTTCGGCCCTGCTTGCGGCTTGCCAGCTGGAGACTTAGCTCCCGCCTGCCTATTGGACGCCTGTCCAGAAGATTTGACGGGCGCAGCCGGCGAAGCCGCAGGCTCGGTTGCAGGCTTCACTTGCGAAGCAGCCGGTTTGGCTGCCGTTGCGGACTCAGGCTTGTCTGCGCCGCGTCGACCAGAGGCCGGCTGAGGAGGCGGCACAGCTTGCTTGCTCGCAACCGCTGGCGCAGATGGCTGCTTGGCCGAACGCCTGCGCCCCTGCGGCGCCGCCGGCAAACCAGCAGGCTTGCTCACCGGCTCGACCGGCGCAGCCGTTTCCGGACTGGCCGACATGGACGGCGCGAGGCCGCCCTTCGCCGCGCCAGCGGGTTGACCGCCGCGACGACGCCGGCTTGGCTTGGTCGATCCGCCCCCCTCCGATGCGCCGCCAGCAGGCGACTGCTCATCCCTGACCAATGCAAACTCCACCTGGGCGTTTTCCAGGTTGGCGCTCATGACCTTGACGGTCAGCGTATCGCCCAAGCGGTACTGAACCCCGCTTTTCTCGCCAATGATGGCCTGCAACTCCTTCTTGAAGTGGAAGTAGTCTTTGCCTAGCTCGGAGATATGCACCAAACCTTCTACATATACGTTGTCCAGCAACACGAATACGCCGAAACTGGTGACCGCGCTGATCTTGCCTTGGAACACTTCGCCGATCTTGTCGCGCATATAGTAGGTTTTCAGCCAAGACTCTACGTCGCGGCTGGCATCGTCGGCGCGGCGCTCGGTCATCGAGCAATGCACGCCCAAAGCTGCCCACTTGCCGGGCTTGTACTTTTCCCCCTTCAATACCGCCTTGATCGCGCGGTGCACCAGCAGGTCTGGATAGCGCCGGATCGGCGAAGTGAAATGGGTGTAAGCCTCATAGGCCAAGCCGAAGTGGCCGGCATTGTCCGGGGTGTATACCGCCTGCTGCATGGAGCGCAGCAGCATGGTTTGCAGCACCGGCGCATCCGGGCGGCCATGAATCTGCTCCGCCAGCTTGCCGTAATCCTTGGCGCTGGGCTTATCGCCGCCGCCCAGCGTCAGGCTGACCAGACGCAGGTAGTTGCGCAGATTTTCCAGCTTTTCGTCGGTTGGGCCTTCGTGCACGCGGTATAGCGCCTTGTGGCCGTTTTTCTGCAGGAAATCGGCCGAGCAGACATTGGCCGCCAGCATGCATTCCTCGATCAGGCGATGCGCGTCATTGCGCACCACCGGCACGATGCGCTCGATCTTGCCCTTGTCGTTGAAGATCATCTGCGTTTCGATCGAATCGAACTCGATGGCGCCGCGCTTGCCGCGCGCAGTCAGCAGAATCTTGAACAGCGCATAGAGATCCTGCACATGCGGCAGCATCGGATGATCCGTGCCGTTCTGCAGCCAATCCCATACCTGGTTGTAAGTAAGGCGAGCCTTGGACTGCATCACCGCCGGATAGAATTTGTACTTCTTCACGTCGCCCTTGGCGTTGATCTGCATATCGCAGACCATGCACATGCGCTCGACGTCCGGATTCAGCGAACAGATGCCGTTGGACAAGGCCTCCGGCAGCATTGGAATCACCCGGCGCGGGAAGTAAACCGAGGTGCCGCGGGTCAGCGCTTCGCGATCCAGCGCGTCGCCAGGCTGGACATAGAAGCTGACGTCGGCGATGGCCACCACCAGGCGGAAGCCCTTGCCTTGCTTTTCCGCATACACCGCATCGTCGAAGTCGCGCGCCGTTTCGCCGTCTATCGTCACCAGCGGCAGATCGCGCAGATCGACTCTATCCTTGGTCCAGTCTTTTTTGCGCACTTTCTTCGGCGTGGCCTTGGCTTGCTCCAGCGCGTCGTCCGGGAAGCGATGCGGCAAATCGTGCTTGCGCAAGGCGATCTCGATTTCCATGCCCGGATCAGCGTAGTTGCCCAGCACTTCTGCCACCCTACCGACCGGCTGATGATAGGCATCCGGCTGCCGCAGGATATCCACCATCACCACCTGGCCATCCTGCGCGCCGCCGTCGCCGCCCGGCTCGATCAGCACGTCGTGGTTGATGCGCCTGTCTTCCGGCCTCACTACCCACACGCCGCGCTCATGCTGGATGCGACCGACCAACTTGGTCACCGCATGCTCCAGCACCTCGACAATCTTGCCCTCTTGCCGGCCGCGACGATCCAGGCCCGACGGCCGCACCATCACGCGGTCGCCATGCATTACCTTCTTCATTTCCCGCTCTGGCAGGAAGATATCATTGCCCCTGCCTTCGCCCTCGTCCGGGATGGCGAAGCCGAAGCCATCGCGGTGACCGGATACTTTGCAGCGGATCAGATCGAGCTTCTGGGCGACGCACACCGCGCCCTTGCGGTTGATGAGGATTTCGCCATCGCGCCCCATGGCGCGCAGGCGGCGTTCAAAAAAAGCCTGCTCGTCGCCGAGAATCGACAGCATCTGCGCCAATTCATCCGGAAACAGCGGCACCCCCTGCTCGGCGAGAATCTGCATGATGAACTCTCGGCTAGGCAAGGGATTGGAGTATTTAAGTTTTTCCCGTTCCAGGAAGGGGTCCTGGTCTCTCAGGGAAAGTTTTTTTTGTTTTTTTTGCGATTGAGCCATTGACACCCTCGAGGTTATGTTTATAATTCGCATCTCGTTGCAGCGATGCAACAAATGATACAGCAAAGCGACGCCCAGGTGGCGGAATTGGTAGACGCACTAGGTTCAGGTCCTAGCGCCCGCAAGGGTGTGGAAGTTCGAGTCTTCTCTTGGGC
>NZ_JAUCGU010000047.1:0-23115 GCF_059916625.1 Chromobacterium sp. CCUG 76385 | reverse complement strand
GCGGAATTGGTAGACGCACTAGGTTCAGGTCCTAGCGCCCGCAAGGGTGTGGAAGTTCGAGTCTTCTCTTGGGCACCAACAGAATTGATTTAAGACCAGCTTACGCTGGTTGGCAGTACGGAAACAAGCATGCCCAGGTGGCGGAATTGGTAGACGCACTAGGTTCAGGTCCTAGCGGTGGCAACACTGTGGAAGTTCGAGTCTTCTCCTGGGCACCAAAGTTTCCAAGCAGGTTTCGCTGAATTAAGAAACTTGCAGCATGACAATGTACAGATTTGCCCAGGTGGCGGAATTGGTAGACGCACTAGGTTCAGGTCCTAGCGCCCGCAAGGGTGTGGAAGTTCGAGTCTTCTCTTGGGCACCAAACAAAAAGCCGTTGATCTATGATCAGCGGCTTTTTTGCATTCTCGCCACCCATGCTGCAAAGCGCCGCCCAGCGGCGGCGCCCTGCCCCTTACTTGCCCCCGCCTTCATGCCCTGCCGACACCTGCTGCCCGGCATTCGGCGCCAGCCGCAGGAACAACAAGCTGGACAGCGCGGTCAGCCCTCCCATGATCAGGAAGGCGTGGCCAAAGTCGTCGGCTTGCAGCTGCTGATGGTCCTGCAGCCAGGCCACGCTCTGCAAGGCGAACGCGCCCACCGTCACGCCAAAACCAGCTGCCAGCTGCTGCGCCACGCTGGACAAGCTGGTGGCATGGCTGAGCCTGTCCTTGCCGACATCGGCAAAGGTAATGGCGTTCAAACTGGTGAACTGCAGCGAGCGTAAACATCCGCCCAACACAAAGACCGCCAGCAAGACCCAATGCGGCGTATCCGCCTGGAACAATACGTACACCGCTACCGAACAACCGGCCAGGATGCTGTTGAGTATCAGGATGCGGCGGAAGCCGAACTGCTGCAACACCTTGGCGACGATGGTCTTCATCCCTATCGCCCCCATCGCCGTAGAACAGGTCAAGAGGCCGGATTCAAATGGCGAGAAACCAAAACCCAGCTGCAGCATCAGCGGCAGCAGGAACGGAATGGTGCCGATGCCGACGCGGAACATGAAACCGCCCACCACCCCGGCGTGGAACGTGGGCAGCCGCAGCAAGGAAAGATCCAACAGCGGGTGCGCCTGCCGCCGGTAGTGCCACAGGTAGGCCAGCAGCAGCGCCGCGCCGATGACGGTCAGCCAGATCGACGCCTGGGCAGACAGCATATGCTTGCCCTCCGAAGCCAGGCCCAGCATCAGCATGGACAAACCGGCGCCGGTGAAGACGAAGCCGGCCAGGTCGAGCTTGGGCACATCATCTTCTTTCAGATTGGCGATGAAGCGCCCGGCCAGCGCCATCCCCAACAAGCCGATGGGAATGTTGATCAGAAAGATCCAACGCCAGTGGAAATAGGTGCTGATGAAGCCGCCCAGCGGCGGGCCGATCACCGGGCCCAGCAAGGCCGGCACCGTCAGATAGCTCAGCGCCCGCACCAGATCGGCCTTGTCTATCGTGCGCAGAATCACCAGCCGCCCCACCGGCACCATCATGGCTCCGCCTATGCCTTGCAGAAAGCGCGCCATCACGAAGCCATGCAGCGAACTGGTCGCCGCGCACAGCAGCGATCCCAACATGAACACCACAATGGCGGAGCGGAAAATGCGCCTGGCCCCGAAGCGGTCGGCCATCCAGCCGCTGATGGGAATGAACACCGCCAGACTCACCAGATACGATGTCAGCGCCAGTTTCAACGATATCGGATCAACGGCGAGATCGCGGGCGATGGCCGGCAAGGAGGTGGAAATGACGGTGGAGTCCATGTTCTCCATGAACAGCGCCGTGGCGACGATCAACGGCGTCACCATGCCGGGAGCGATTTTCAACTTCATGACTTTTGAATGTCAAAACAACCATCGGAGTGTACCACTTGCCATTCACTCCCGGCGGATGGCAACGCCTGCGCGGCGCCCCCGCCCAGGCCTAAGATCGTGAACAGGCTTAGGCTGCTACGCACCGACAGGATAAAGCCGTTTGGCTCGCTAGACGCCGCCACGCACAGCGGTTCCCGCAACCCAATCAGCCTGCGCGTGCAATTGCCCTCGCTAGCGAACGATGAAATGCGCTTGACGCGCCGTCACTCCGCATCAGCTCAAAGACAATAACAATCGTGTTTCCAGTTGCGCGGGCGGCGTGTCGTACGGCGCATTCAGGTATTCTTCCAAGCAGGGCACCTCGCCAGGCTGCTCACCGCTGGCGGGCAGCCAATGGCGATACAGCCAGTCCCAACTCTCCGACAGTTCCGCATAAGGCCCCACATGCAGCAAAACCGCGTAACGCGCGGAGGGGATTTCGCCCCACTCGAAACCATCCATCGCCGCCGCCTCCAGCCGAGCAGGCATGGTCGCGCAGGCGATTGCGCGCAGCTCCTTAGGCGGCGTGAGCGCCGGATCGTCGAGGTACAGGGCAAAGGCGCGCGATGGCGCGTCATCCACCAATCCCGGCCCATGCACGGCGCGCAGCGCATCGAATGCCTTGCCGATTTCCATATACGGTCCGCAATGGCGGCGCATCAGCACCCGCACCGCGTCCAACTGCACGATATCCACTTGTCGCATGATCTTCTCCCTATTCTGGTTCAGAAACATGAGACGACGCTTGCGATAGCGACCCGGCGTTTCGCCATAGCGGGCGGCAAAAGCGCGGATGAAGGCCGCGCTGCTGGCAAAACCTGCCCTGGCGGCAACCCTGGTCATCGGCCAATCCACCCGCGCCAGTTCGCCGGCGGCCCGGTGCAGCAATAGCCGCTGGCGGCTGTCCATCACGGTTTCGCCCATCAAGTTGCGATATAAGCGATGGAAGTGAAACCGCGAAAAGCAGGCCTCGTCCGCCAGGCGATCCAACAGCAGCGGCTCGTCCAGATGGCGCCACAAATAGTCCAGTGCACGCAGCAGACGACAGGTATATAGCGTGTCGGGGCCGAATTGCCGATAAGCGTGTCTCATGGAGGTCAGCCTAGACGGTCTCGATTGATCGATTTTGCTCTTCATGCAGCAGCAACCATTGCATGCTTTGACACAGCTCCACCACGTAATCCCACACCACACGGTAGCGCAGGGTGCGGCGGATATTGCTGCGCGCGCTGATCCAGTAGGATCGAATGATGCGCAGCTCCGGCAACAGCTGCGCCAGCCGCGGATCGTCGTAAGTCATATAGTAAGGCAGCACCACGATGCCGCCACCGGCCAGGGCGGCTTCCTTCTGCGCCACCACGCTGGTGCTGCGCAGCGGCATGCTGGGATGGCGACACAAGCCATGATGGAACATCAATTCCCGCGAGAACAGCAAATCGTCGACATAGGCCAGGATGGCATGGCCGTTCAAATCCTCGCGCTCGGCGATGGGCGGATGAGCCGCCAGATAGGCCGGCGTGGCGTACAGGCCCAGGCAGTAATCGGTCAGTTTGCGGGTCACCACCAGATTGGCCTGCGGCCGCTCCAGCGTGATGGCGATATCCACCTCGCGGCTGGTGATGCTGACAAAACGCGGCACGGCCACCAGGTCTATCTCCAGGCCAGGATACTGCGCCATCAAGGCTGGCAAGTGCCTGGCCAGAAACTGGGCGCCCAGCCCTTCCGGGGCGCCCAGCCTCACCACGCCGTTGACTTCGACATGGCCGCGCTTGCCGCTGTCCAGCATCTGCGAAGCGGTATTTTCCAGCGCCTCCGCCAGCGGTAGCAGCTGCCGGCCGGCCGCCGTCAGCGCGTAGCCGTCGGCCTGCTGGATAAACAGCGGCTGTCCCATCACCTGCTCCAGCGCATCGATATGGCGCGCCACCGTGGCATGGGTAGTGCCCAGTTGCCGCGCCGCGCCCAACAGCTTGCCGCAGCGCTGCAAGGCCAGAAAATAGCGCACATCGTTCCAGTCGAACATGCCACCCCCTATCGGGACTTGTGCGTTTGCACACGAACAGGAAAGCCCTGCGGCCATCCGCTGTTCAAAAATTAACACACCTTGTTTCCCGATGACTATTTCCACCCGCACGCACTTGGGTTTAGATGATCGGCAAGACAAAGACATAAGCGGGTATCGCACCATGCTCAGCGGCGAGTTCGATTACATCATCGTCGGCGCCGGCAGCGCCGGCTGCCTGCTGGCCAACCGGCTGTCGGCGGATCCTGCCAAGCGCGTGCTGTTGCTGGAGGCCGGTGGTCGCGACAACTACCCGTGGATACACATCCCGGTCGGCTATCTTTATTGCATCGGCAATCCTCGCACCGACTGGTGTTACCGCACGGTGGCGGAAAGCGGCCTGAACGGCCGCGCGCTGGGCTACCCGCGCGGCAAAGTGCTGGGCGGGTCTTCGTCGATCAACGGCATGATCTATATGCGCGGCCAGGCCGCCGACTATGACCACTGGGCCTCTCTGGGCAATGCCGGCTGGGGCTGGCGCGACGTGCTGCCGCATTTCATCGAGATGGAGGATCATTACGACCCAGCGCGGCCGCAGCACGGCCATGGCGGCGAATGGCGGGTGGAAAAACAACGCCTGTCCTGGGAGATTCTGGATGCCTTCCGCGCCGCCGCCGCGCAGCAGGGCATAGACCCGGTGGAGGATTTCAATGGCGGCGACAACGCCGGCTGCGGCTACTTCGAGGTCAATCAAAAAGACGGCTGGCGCTGGAACTGCGCCAAGGCCTTTCTCCATCCCATCCGCCATCGCCCCAACCTCACGGTGCTGACCGGAGCGGAAGCGGACAAACTGCTGCTAAACGACCGCCGCGCCGCGGCAATCGCATTTATGCAACATGGCGAACGCATGCAAGCCCGTTGCCGCGGCGAAATCATCCTCGCCGCCGGGGCCATAGGCTCGCCGCTTTTGTTGCAGCGCAGCGGCATCGGTCCGGCGCCGCTGCTGTCGCGGCATGGCATCGCGCCGCTGCAGGTGCTGCCCGGCGTCGGCGCCAATCTGCAAGACCATCTGCAGCTGCGGCTGGTATTCAAGGTTCAAGGCGCAGCCACGCTGAACCAGCGTGCCGCCAGCTGGAGCGGCAAGCTGGCGATGGCCTGGGAATACTTATGGAAGCGCAGCGGGCCGTTGTCGATGGCGCCCAGCCAGCTTGGCGCCTTCGCTCGCAGCGGCCCTGACGCGGTACGGCCGGATCTGGAATATCACGTGCAGCCGCTGTCGCTGGACCGCTTCGGCGAACCTTTGCACCGCTTTCCGGCCTTCACCGCCTCGGTCTGCCATCTGCGCCCGGCCAGCCGCGGCCACGTGGCGATCGGCGGCATCAGCCCGGCCGCGCCGCCCATCATCCAACCCAATTACCTCAGCCACCCGGAAGACCAGCGCATTGCCGCCGCTGCCATCCGGCTGACGCGCCGCATCGCCGCCGCGCCGGCGCTGGCGCCATATCTGCCGCAGGAATACCGGCCAGGCCTGCGATATCAGAGCGAGGAGGAACTGATAACCGCAGCCGGCGACATCGGCACCACCATTTTCCACCCGGTGGGCACCTGCAAGATGGGAAGCGACGAACTGGCGGTCGTCGACGACAGGCTGCGCGTGCAAGGCATCGCCGGGCTGCGCGTGGCCGATGCCTCCATCATGCCCGTCATCACCTCAGGCAATACCAACAGCCCTACGCTGATGATCGCCGCCAAGGCGGCGCAGATGATCGCGCAGGACAACAGCCCCCCGGCGCCAATCAGGACGCCGGCCCCACCCGCAAAGGAGACCTGGACATGAGCAACAGCATCGCGCCGACGGCATCCGCCGTCGGCATCAGCCGGGCCGAGCGCAAGGTGATACTCGCCTCGTCGCTCGGCACCGTGTTCGAATGGTATGACTTCTTCCTGTACGGCGCGCTGGCCGCCATCATCGGCAAGCAGTTCTTCTCCGGCGTCAATGAAACCACCGCCTTCATCTTCGCGCTGATGACCTTTGCCGCCGGCTTCCTGGTGCGGCCGTTCGGCGCCCTGGTATTCGGCCGGCTGGGCGACATGGTGGGCCGCAAGTACACCTTTCTCGCCACCATCGTCATCATGGGCCTGTCCACCTTCCTGGTGGGCGTGCTGCCGGGCCATGCCACGCTGGGCATCGCCGCGCCGGTTATTTTGGTGAGCCTGCGCATGTTGCAGGGCCTGGCCATAGGCGGCGAATACGGCGGCGCGGCCATCTACGTGGCGGAGCATGCGCCGGACAACAAGCGCGGCGGCTACACCAGCTGGATTCAGGTCACCGCCGGCGCCGGCCTGCTGCTATCGCTGCTGGTGATCCTGGTCTGCCGCAAGCTGACCGGCGACGCCTTCAATGAATGGGGCTGGCGCCTGCCCTTCCTGCTGTCCATCATCCTGCTGGCCATTTCCACCTGGATCCGGCTGTCGATGCAGGAATCGCCAGCCTTCCTGAAAATGAAGGCGGAAGGCAAGCACTCCAAGGCCCCGATCAGCGAGGCCTTCGGCAACTGGGCCAACCTGAAAGTGGTGCTGGTCTCGCTGTTCGGCTTCAACGGCGGTCAAGCCGTCACCTTCTACTGCGCCCAGTTCTACTCGCTGTTCTTCCTGACGCAGATCCTGAAAGTCGACCCGCAAACCGCCAACCTGATGCTGATCGCATCCCTGATCATCACTACGCCGCTGTTCCTGTACTTCGGCCACCTGTCCGACCGCATCGGCCGCAAACCGGTGCTGCTTGCCGGGCTGATTCTGGGCTTGGTTCTGACCTTCCCGGCCTTCCGCTGGCTGACCGACTACGCCAATCCGGACGTGGCGTCGGCCCAGTCCCGCGCGCCAGTGGTGGTGATGGCAGACCCGGCCACTTGCCACTTCCAGTTCGACCCGATAGGCAAGGCCAAGCTCGACACCCCATGCGACCAGGCCAAGGCGCTGCTGGCGAAGAACGGCGTGCCGTACAAACAGCAAACCGCGCCGGCCGGCGTGATGGAAATCCACATCGGCGGCGTGGTGCAGCCGGGTTTCGACAAGAAGGCGCTGCAAGCAGGATTGAAGGCGGCGGGCTATCCGGACAAGGCGGATCCCGAGAAGATCAACCATGCGATGGTGGTGCTGGTGCTGGTGCTGCTGTCGGTGATCTCGGCGCTGACTTACGGCCCGCTGGCGGCGATGATGGTGGAACTGTTTCCCACCCGCATCCGCTACACCTCGATGTCGCTGCCCTACCACCTGGGCAATGGCTGGATAGGCGGGCTGATGCCTACCGTAGCGTTCTCGCTGGTGGTCTACACTGGCGATATCTTGTACGGGCTGTGGTATCCCATCGTGGTCTACGCCGTCAGCCTGACCGTAAGCCTGCTGTTCCTGAAGGAAACCTTCCGCAACGACATCCATCGGCACGGATAACATCCCTTTCAACCGCCCCCGCTTGCCACGGGGGCGTCTCCCATCTTCCCCCGCCGCCAGTCGCGCGATTTGAATGCGCCCTTCAGACATGGCCAGGTTTTCCCCTTGCATCCTGCAAGGCACAAAACCATGCAATTTTTCCCAAATGCAATAAGTTGAAAGTATCCCGTTCCAAACATAGTGCCGGGCAAGCAGGCGCTTGCGCTCTGAGTCGCCTCCACCCTGCCTATCTTTGAATAATCACCTAATTAATAAGATTATATTATTAATAATTCAATTAAACACACCATTGTTGTTTAGAATTTGGCAAGCTATACTGAACTTAATAGCAAGTATTAAACAAAAGCAAATCAATTTAAACTTAAAGTTTAAAAATTCCGCAGCGGCTCATGCGGAGTCATCCACCGGGAGACTCAAATGAAAAAAGTCATTTTCACTCTGGCAGCGCTGTTCGCCCTGCAATCCGGCTTGGCTCTGGCTGCCAACGGCGGCACCGTCACCTTCAGCGGCTCCATCGTCAAGGAACCCTGCGCCGAAAGCAGCAGCGATCTGCTGAAATACGCGATGAATCCACATCAGTACCAGGCCGCTCGCAAAGTCGCCTCTGGCCATGCCTGCGCCGGAATGGACAATACCCAATCGCTGAGCCTGACCTCCGTCAACATGGCAAATGCCGCCACACAACGCAGCGGACAGCTGGTTACGGTCATCTACAACTGAGCGCCAGCGCACAAAAAAGCCTTCGGCCGTTATGACCGAAGGCTTTTTGCATTTTTAGAGGGATGGGTCGGCTACTGATACAGCATGTCTATCGTGATCGCCGTCTGCAGATTCCCCGGTACGATGTTCGACGTCCGCATATACTCCACAAACAATCCCAGCTGCGCCGACTGCGACTGCACATTGACTACCCGGGTATTGTTGCTGTTATTGGCGCCGATGTTGGCGTTGTCCGCCGAACTACCCAGATTGATGGCTATCCCTTTCGCCGTCCCTCCTGTATTGGCGAACAGGACCGAATTGTTGGCGTCCGCCGCTCCGGAGAAACGGAAAGTAGCCGTCCTGACGCCGGTCGAACAATTCACCGCGCTGATGGTGAAAGTATTGCGGGCCTGGGCGCTGCCAACAGCCGGGAACTGCGTGGCGGCAACCGTCGGCAGGTTGATCGTGTACTGACCGTTCGCGCTCAAGTTGCAGGTGCCGCCTGGCGTGAAGGTGACCGAGCCATTGATCAACTGGTTGAAGTTGATGCCCTGCTGCGCGTTCAAGCCTCCGATCCCATCCAATTGGAACACGGAATATTGGTTGATGGAGGATGAGCCACTGGACGGCGCACCCGTCGTCTTCAGCAACACAATGGAATACTGCAAGTTAGTCTTGACGGAACCATTCCTCGGCACATAAATGCCGGTATCGATGGCGCCACTGCTTTGGGTATAAGTCTGGCCGTTGAAAATGATGCCAATCTGCAAGCCAGGAGCCAACGTCACTTTCTTGGGATTGACCCAGAAATAGACATTTTCGCCTATGCTTTGCGCGCAATACAGGCTGAGGTTCTGCAATGGCGACTGCCAGATGATCTTTCCCACCGGCGCATTGGCGGAGACATACAGATTGCCCGGCAAATTGAATGTCGACGTGACGCTGCCGGCGCTACTGCTTCCGTTCCAGCACCCCAAAGCATGGCTGGTCAGCGGCATGGCCAGCAGCAACGCCAGCATCCAACCATACAGTCCACGGCAAATCAGTTTCTTCATTTTTCTATCGCTTTCCCGGCATGCCCACAGGCGCGCCATCATCATCACAGCGGCGCGCAAACGGCATCCGCCTGCAAATACGCCGCGCCGCCGGTGTTCTGCGGCAACGGATAGCTGAAACGGCATTGCTGATCTTGAGCGCTGCCCCAGCTTGCCAGCAGCGGCTTGCCTTCCATTCCGCGCAGGAAGGCGCGACCGCCCTGCCCCACCATGGTCAGAAAGTCTTCGCCATTGCCGGTACTGACCGTGGCGCCCACCGGCAAATGGCTGCCATCGGGACGACGCAGCGTCACGATGACCGGCTTGCCCTGCTGGGTATTGAACTTCAGCATGACGATGGCGCCGGCACGCGGCGCATCCTGCACGCTCGTTTCTTGCAACTCCACATCCTGGCTCATTCCGCGCGGATCCAGAGTGATTTCATTCTGTCGATACGGCATCAAGGACGTCACCACCGCATAACCGCTCTTATTGACGCGCACCCCATTGGTATTGCTGACTGCCGCGCCCTCGGCGCCCGGCGCTTCGACCACTGCGATAGACTCGCCCAGAGACTGGGCAGGCGTCACGCCGCCAGGATGGAAAACCAGCGCGCCGCTGATGCCGGCATTCGCCTGCGAATTGCTGCCGTTGACGCTGGCGCCGGCGCTGAGCGTGGCCACCGACGTAGCATACTGCACGTTGCCGCCGCCGCTGCTGCTGTTGCCGCCGTTGCTGTCGCGATTCGCGCTGCCGTAAACGCTGTAGTTGAAGTTGCGCAAGGTTCCGGCCGTGCCGCTCAAACTCGCCTGGGCAGTGCCGCTGCGGTCGCTGCTGCTGCTGACGCTGGTGCTCAACAACGGAGAATGCGGCTCGCGCCCCAGAGGCATGGAAACGCTCAACGAGTACTGGTTGACGATGCGGCCAGTAGAGTCCTGGGTACGGCCGGCGGACAGATTGAAACTCACCGACTTGAAATTATTGCTGTAACCCAGTTGATAAGTCAGATCGCGTCCGCGCTGATTCCAATAGTCCTGCGTGGAGCCGGTCAGATACACATGGCCCCAACGATCGCCCAAGGGCTGGTCGGCATTCAGCTGAAATTTATTCTTGGCTCGATACACTACGCCAACCTGATTCAGCAAATTGGTATAGTCGCTCAGTTCAAGAAAGCCTGAAGTGGAGAAGCGATAGGCCGCCACGGTGAAGTTGGTGCGCGTCGCTTCCATCAGCTTGCTGTAAGTCACCCGGTAACTCTGGCCATGCATAGTGCTAGTCGGGGCATTGAACGGCAGCTCATTGGCCCAAGATTGGGTCACATCCAGCGCCAGCGCGCCCAAAGGGGTGTTGATGCCGGAACCGAACAGCGCGGACTGGTAGTGATCAGCAGCGATCACGCCGCCATATAGCGTCAGGCTGTTGCTGATGCCGCGCTGATAGGTGACCTGGGCGAAATTGGGCCGCTTGCTCAGCGCACTGTCGCGCCATTGGCCGGCCGTGAACGAGTAACGAGACTGCCCCGCGCGCAGCAGTTGCGGCACAGCGGCGTAAGGCACGATGAACTTGCGCACGCGGCCATCGGCTTCGGTCACCGTCACTTCCAGATCGCCGGCAAAACCAGTGTTGTACAGATCGTCGATGCTGAACTCACCAGGCGGCACCGCGTTCTCATAGATCAGATTGCCGTTCTGGCGGATCGACACTTTGGCATTGGTTTCGGCTACGCCGCGCACTACGGGCGCATAGCCTTGCTGCGACTCCGGTTGCATCCGGTCGTCGGAACTCATCTGCATGCCGCGGAAAGGCACGCTGCCGAACAGGTCGGACGGCGTGAAATAATCGCCCATGGTCAGCACGGAACGTAAGTCCGTCATATCGCGCTGGACATAGGCGGAGGCATTCTGATAGTTGCGCTCGCTCTGGCCCTTGCCGTTGTTCTGCTGGGTCAGCGTGCCGTTATAGCGGAAGCGCCACAAGCCAACATTCAAACCGGCATTGGCGCCAAGGTAATACTGGGTGGATTTGCCGGCTGCGCCATTGTCGTAACGGTAGGTATTGGCGTTGTAATTCAGGAAGCCGGCAAATGGCGCGCCGGCATCCCAATATTCCGGCGCGACGTAACCGCGCGCCTGGGCGCGCAGGTATTTTTGAGGAATGCTGACATCCAGGCGCAGGTCGGCGCTGTTGAAACGCGAAAATGCGCCCGGCACCACGGTTGCGATGTCCACACAACGACTGGGCTCGTCGCGCCCGGGCACGCCGACCGCGTTCTGCAAGCGCGAGAAGTCCACCCCCAGATCGTCAAGCATCGCCCGGTTGAAACAAGCCAGCACCTTACGCTCAGCCAATTCCTTCATCAGCACGTCGCGGCGTCCCAGCCAGGTGGCGTTGACATAGACATCGGCCCGATAGTTGCCCGGAAAGGCGCTGTCCATCTGATTGAAGCGAGACAGATCCACCTGCTTGCCGTTGGCGTTCTGGTTGATGAACACCGGATTGAATTGCACGTCGTCGAGGGCGGCGCTCCCTGCCGCAGGAGCATCCGCCAAGGCAGCTTGCCCGCCGAACAGGCCGCAAATCAACAGGCTAAGCGGGCTGAGAACCCAGCGGCTATCGGGCTGTCGTGTTTTCAAGTGCTTCATGGCTAGATTGAGTCCTGCGGAAGCGCGCAGCCCTGGCCGGCGCAAGCAAAATGATCAGGGAAGCAAAGGCGCGCTATGCATGACGGCCGCGCCGTAATCGTTGATGCTCTCGTAATTGAGCTTCAGGCTGCCTTCCGGCTTGTTTTTCAGGTCTTTCAAGAGAAAGTCATGGCTGCCGGCCGGCGGAACCATCCCGCCATCGGTCTCATACTCATGCTTGCCGATCAACAGAACCGCTCGATTGAGCGAAACGTGGTACGCGGCCTGGTTGGTGGCGCGCAGCAGATAACCCTTGCCGCCAGCTTGCGGCAGTAATGACCAGGAAAGCTTGTCCGCTGCGTCAGCAGACGTGCCGGGAAGGCCGGAGGGGCGGTAAAACAGCTTGATGCGGGAACGAAACGCCACCTGCATGAAGTTGCGCTGCTCGCTGCTAGCCTTGGGCAGCGGGGGCACATCCAGCACGTTCAGCCAGAACACCGACTCCCTGTCCTTGGGCAGGTCGGCGCCGGTGAAGGTCAAGCGCAGGGTCTGCCCTTTTGTCGGATCGACGCGGAAAATCGGCGGCATGATCAGGAAAGGCGCGTCCGCGGTGTCCGGGACAGATTTCTCATTGCCGCTATCCGCCCATACCTGTACCAGAGACGGCTCCTTGCCAGGATTATTGACCTTGACGGTGACCTCGCGGTCCTCCGCCTTGTACACCACGCGGGTGCCGGAGATCACTACGCCCGCCAAAGCCCCGCTGGCCCACACCGAACCTGCCAACGCCAAGGCAAGCGTTCCGCGCCATACTGCTTGTTTCATTTTTGAATCCGCTTCCAGATAAGAAAATCGGCTGGCGCCCTGCGGGCTGCCAGCCGCTTGAGGCCAATTACTGGTAAGTCATCGAGTACTGGACGCTGGTGTTCACCGAACCCGCGCCAGCGGCGCCGGTAGCGTAGTACTGGGCGTAATAGGCCATGGAAGCGCCGCCGCTGCTGATCGGCACCACTTGCGAATTGGCATTGTTGCTGAGGTTGATGGCGTTGAAGCTGTTGTTCAGCAGCTGAACTTCCACATTGCTGGCAGCGCCGGAGCCGGTAGCGTTCAACAGATTGCCGGTGGTCGCATTGACGGTCGGACCGACCTCAAAGCGGGTCTGGGCATTCTTCAGAGCGGAAGGGCAGTTGCTCAAAGTGATGGCGAACGGCGTGGCGCCGGAAGTTTGGCCCTTGGCCGCCAGGGAGGCTGCGCCCACGGTCGGCAGGGTCACGGTCACGTTCTGGCCCGAGTTGCCGGCGATGTTGCAGGTCTGCGCCACGATGTTTCCCGTGACGGTGATTTGGCCGTCAGCGGCCATGGCGGCAGAAGAGTACAAACCCAGTCCAATCAGCGCTGCAGTTACGATCTGTTTCATGAAAGTCTCCGTTTAAATTGCGGGCAGTGCATATGCCCGATTGCTTGGCCCTACTGGGCGGAAATGGCAGAGTTGTCCGGCATGTCGAGGCATCTTCGGCAATCTTGCGATTACAGCCAGCGCTTGAGCATCGCATCCTCAACCAACCATCTATCAATAAAAATCATGATCAGTTTCAACAAATTCCATCAAATTAGATGAAAATAATTTAAAATCAATCATGATTTTGTTTAAAATCAGTGAGGGAAAACCTGAAGATATGGAGCCTGCACACCGCAAGGGCGGCCTATCGCCATACCATGGCTGGATGATGCTTTGCTCTCATCACGCCTGGCGAGCGAACCCTGGCAGGGCCTCTTGCAGCGCGGCTAGATGTGATGTGACGCAAGATTAAAGCAAATTAGACATGACTTTCAATATGCACTTACTCAACAAATCTTAACAAAACCCACCCTAAAGCACTGATAGATAATGGAATTTCCACTTGAAATTTCAATTCCACTGAATTGGCAAGTGTATCATTCTTACATCATCATGATGATATTTTAAATCAAATGTTTAATATAAATGCAAAATTACAAATTTGCATGGAATGACAATGCCAAAATCATAAAATTGCATTTGCTGGGCTATCGCCTATCCGCTATTCAGCTTCTCAACATGCGCTTACACTGTTCGCGTTTTCTATTGCAGGAAGCCGGTCTTCATGACATTCGCCCGCAGCCAATACCTCATCGTCAACCGCCGCCGCTATCATCTGCGCCGCTGGGGAGCCGAAAACGCGCCGCTGATGGTGCTGCTGCACGGTTGGATGGATAGTTCGGCAACCTTCCAGTTCATGGTGGAAAGCCTGTGCCAGGAATGGCAGGTGGTGGCGCCCGACTGGCGCGGCTTTGGCGATAGCCAGTGGAATGAAGGCAGCTATTACTTCCCCGATTACCTGGCGGATCTGGACGATCTATTGACGCAGCTGTCGCTAGGACAGCCTGTCAGGCTGCTGGGACACAGCATGGGGGCGATGATCGCCGGGATTTACGCAGGGGTGCGTCCGGAGCGGATCGACCGCCTGGTGCTGGTGGAGGGATTTGGCTTGAATGCCACGCGGCCGGCCGAGGCCCCGGGGCGTTTCGCTCGCTGGTTGCGGGAAACCCAATCCGAAATCGGCTACGAGGCGATGGCGGATCTAGGACAAGTGGCGGACAAACTGCGCGGGCGCAACCCCTTGCTCCGCGATGAGCGCGCGCAATGGCTGGCGGCGGAGCTGACCCGCTCGACCGAGCATGGCGTCATTTATCGCGCCGATCCGCGCCACAAAATGGTCAACCCGATTCTATACCGGCTGGAAGAGGCGATGGCCTGCTGGCGCCGCATCTGCGCGCCAGTGCTGTGGGTCATGGGCGAACATCCGTTTGAACATCCGGCGGTCAAGGGCGTCATGTCCACGCTGGATGAGCGCCGCGCCTGTTTCTCCCGGCTCAGCGAAGTCGCCATCGCCGGGGCCGGCCACATGATACAGTGGGAAAAACCGGAGGAGCTCGCCGCGGCAGTAGAAAACTTTCTGCTGGGCGGGTAAAGCCTGTTGGCGACGCCGTTCGCGCGGCCTTGGCGGTCATGGCTCATTGGTAGCTCATGGTGAACGTCAACGATGTGTTGGCGGTCCCTGGCCGGATGGTGGCATTAGTCTGGTAGTAGGTTGCCAAGAGCCGAATCGTATAGGAACCTCCAACGGCCGGGTTGTAGCCCGATAGCGGATACAGAGTGGAAAACTGCAAGGCGCTGCCGCTATCGCCGCTGCGCAGCTGAATGCCCACCCCGCTGGCGGAAGAGGAGCCGTCCAACGCCACCACGCCACTGCCGACATTCAAGATGCTGGTGGTGGGATCGATCCGGTACTGGATTCCGGTGAGCCCGGCAGGGCAGCTATTGAGCACAACATTGAATCCGACCGCAGCCGGCTTCATCGGCCGGTTGATTCCCTGGAAATCGCCCAGGCTATGCTTGCCCAGGCTGATGTTGACGTTAGGCGTCGCGCAGGAAGACGCCAGAATGATGGCCTGCCCCCCCGCCTTGGCATCAAAAATCACTAGATTGTTGTCAAACTGATAACGCACGCTAGGCAAGGCTAGGCCAGATACCCGCCCCACTCCGACGTCGCCGGTCACCACCAGTTGATAAATCAGCGCCGGAGCGGTAAACGCGTAATTGGTGTGCTGTGCCACGCTGTCAGTGACTGGAGTGATGCTGCGAAACTGATTCAAGACCTGGATGCCGACGCCTGGCACGCCGCTTTGGTAAACATTGCCGCCAACCATGGGCTGTGGCGTATTGGTCAGCGTCCAGCTGCGGCTGCCGGCGCCGGCGCATTCCGCATAATTGCCGCTGCTTGGCGCCGACCAGCTGAAACTGGCAATCACCGAACCAACCGGAGCGTTGCGTGGCACCGCATATTGGCCAGACAGCATCACCACCGGCGTCAAGGTGGTAAAACCATTGATAAACCGGCAATCGCTGGAGGCCCAGGCAGAGGACGACAGCAGCAGGCCAAGCCAGCACCAGCCTGCCGCGCCGCGTTTAATGTATGAACAAAGCATGAAAACCACCCTTCTTGGCTTGGGCAATCGTATCACTTGCCGCTGTCTGCCTGATCGCCGCTCACAGACCGGCATGTTGTACTGAGCTGGACAAAGCCCTTTTCTGGAATCGCCTCAGGCACTTGGTAGCGGAAATGACATTCCCGTTGCGCCCCGCCGCCCCAGCGGATAATGAGATCCTTCCCCTCCATCCCGCGCAGAAACGCGCGCCCCCCCTGGCCCAACAGCGAAACCAATTGGCCCTGACCATCCAGAATCGCGGAACCAACCGGCAGCGCCACGCCATTGGCCTGCAGGATGCGTACCAGCACGGGCCGGCCTTGCTGAGTGGGAAACTTCAACAAGACGATAGCCCCGGCGCGCGGCACCACTTCCGCAGAAGTCGATTGCAACTCCACGGTATCCGACATGCCCTTAGGATCCAGCGACACTTCATTGACTCGATACGGCGTCAGATTGGGCTGCACCGCATAACCGGCATGGTCAACAGCCACACCGGTGGCATTATTCAAGGTCGCGCCTTCCGCTCCATTTGCCTGTATCAGCCCGATCGAATCTCCCAACGATTGCGCGGCGGTTACGCCGCCGGGGTGAACCACCAGCGCGCCGCTGATGCCGGCCCCCTCCTGTCGGCTGGAGCCCTGGCTGCTGGCGCTGGCATTCACAATGGCTTTCGAAGTGGCGTACTGCACGCTGCCGCCGCCGCCGGTTGAGCTGCCGCTGCCCCTGTTGTCCTGGTAGCTGCCGTAAACGTTGTAGGTGAGATTGTGCTGCTCGCCGCCGGTGCCATTGATCGCCAGCTGCTGGTTCTGATTATGCTGGCTGTCCACGGTGGTAGTAGAGGTCAGTTGCGGTGCATAAGGACTCTTGCCCAACAGCAGATTGACGCTCAGCAGATACTGGGTGATGGTCTGGCCTTGCGTATTGTTGGTGCGCGATGCAGACAGGGTGAGGCCGCCCCATTTGAAGGAATTGGAATAACCCGCCTGAAACAGCACTTGGCTATGGCCCGTGCTTTGATTCCAGTAATCTTGGGCGGTGCCTGCCAGGAATACCCGCCCCCAGCGTTCGGACAGGGGCTGATCGATATTCAGTTGCAGGCTGCGGCGCGGCCGCAGCGTGTCGACAAAGCCATCATGCAGCCTGGCGAAATCATCCAGGCTCAAATAACCGTTGGTTGAGTAGAAATACGAAACCACGGAAAAATTGGTTTTGATGCCAGGCAACATCTTGGTGTAGTTGATGCGATAGCTGCGTCCGCTCATGTCCGCGCTGGGCGCCGCCGGCACCAGCAAGTCCGAAGCAGCCGATTGGGTGACATCAATGGAAAACGCGCCGACCACCGTGTTCACAGCCGACCCCAGCATCAGCTCCAGGTAATGATCGGCCAGCACGCCCGCGCCATACAATGAGAAATTATTGCTGATCCCGCGCTGATAGGAGCCTTGGACAAACTCCGGCAGGCGGCTGAGATTGCTGTCCTGCAATCGCCCGGCCAGCAGGCTGAAACGGTAGCTGTCCTGCCTAAGCAGTTGCGGGATGGCGGAATAAGGCACGATGAATTGTTTGGTGCGGCCATCGGCCTCGGTCACGGTGACATCCATATCCCCGGCATAACCGGTATTGTACAAGTCGCTGATTTTGAATTCGCCGGGCGGCACCGCTCCTTCATAGATGATCTTGCCGTTCTGGCTCACACTGACCTTGGCATTGCTGTCGGCCACTCCGCGCACGACAGGCGCATAGCCCTGCAAAGACTCCGGCAACATGCGATCGTCGGAATTGATCAGCACGCCGCGAAACGGCACGCTAGGCAGCAGATCCGAAGGCGTGAAGGTATCGCCTACCGTCAGCTGCGACTTCCAGCTGGTCAGGTCATGCTGGGCATAAGTGCCGTTGCTGGCGTAATTGCGGTGGTGGCCTCCCGCCCCGCCGTTATCCTGCACCGCCAACGCGCCGTTGTAGCGCAAGCGCCAGCCTTTGACGTTGACCCCGGCATTGGCGCCGACAAAATATTGCGAGCTACTGCTTCCCGCGACGTTGTAACGATAAGCGTTGCCGTTGTAGCTGAGAAAACCGGCAAGCGGCATGCCCGCATCCCAATATTGCGGGTCGACATAGCCACGGGCGTTGGCGCGCAAATAAAGCTGCGGGATGGTGACATCCAGCCGCTGCTCCGCGGTGTCAAAGCCAATTTGCGAGCCCGGCACCACCGCCGCCACATCGACGCATGCCCCCAGCGCCGCCTTGAGCTTATCCGCAGCAGCCTGCAGCAGGCCGGCATCCACCCCCAGCTGCTCCAGCATGCCGCGATCCAGGCACGGAAGCACCTTGCCGTTGACTTCCCGCAACACCACGTCGCGCCGTCCCAGCCAGACCTGATTGACATAGACATCGGCCCGATACACGCCGGGCGTCGTCACATCGCCCTTGCTGAAGCGGGATAAGTCCACCGTCACGCCCTCAGGCGTCTTGCCGAAGAACGCCGGATTGAAAGACAGATCAGGCTGCGCGGCGGGTGGGGGGATAGGCGGCACCGGAGCCTGCGGCGCCGACGGCGAGGCAGCGGGCGTCGTGCTTGGCGCCGGCGTTTGCGCTGGCGCTGCAGGCTCGATCACCGCATCCGCCGCCCAGGCTGAGTCGCCGCCGCAGACCGAGAGCCATACCAGACCAACCAGTCTGACGAGATCGGACGTCATCAGCGTATCTCGTTGTTGCAGTGGTTTTCTCATAGCATTGACATTCAATTTAATGATGATTTTTCAATCACCATGAATTCATGGCCTGGGTCATCGATGTCGATTAGGCAAAAAGCGATATCAGGGAGTCAAAGCCACGTTGTGGAGCACGGGCGCGCCGTAATCGTTGATGGTCTCGTACTGAACCGTCATCGGGCCGGTCGGGAGCTGATGCATGTCTTTCAAATTGAAATCCTGCGTGCCTCCAGGGGAAATCATCCCGCCGTCGCTCCTGAACCCATGTCCAGGCGATTGCAGCATGGTCATATTGAAGGAGACGGAAAAGACGCTGCCATTGGTTCCGCGCAACGCATAACCCTTGCCGGCCGACTGCGGCACCAATTGCCACCGGACCTGCTCGGCGGCGTCGTCCGGCGTGCCGACCAGGCCGACCGGCCGGAAAAAAATCTTCAGCCGCGAACGAAAAGCGATTTGCAGATAGTTGCGTCCCGCCTCCACCCCCTGAGGCAGCGGCGGCACATCCAAGATATTCAGCCAGTACACCGTTTCCTTGTGTGGCGACGGTCCATCGCCGGTGTACACCATGCGCAAGGTTTGGGACTTTCCCGGCTCGATGCGGAAAATCGGCGGCATGATCAGAAAAGGCGCATCGGCCGTATCAGGCGTGGATTTCGAATTGCCCTTATCTGCCCAGGCCTGCACCAGCTCTGGCGTGTCGCCGGGGTTGCTCACTTTGATCGTCACTTCTCGATCGCTGCTGTTGTACACCACGCGGGTGCCGGCGACGACCACATTGGCATGGGCAGAGGCCATCATCGCGCCCCAGCATAGCCAAGCCAGAACCAGCCTCATCGTTTTTGCGCCCATGATTTCCATCCGCCTGAATCCGACACAAGAACACGCGCAAATCCGGGGAAGATGCCGACGCCAGAAAATCACTCAGCGCCAGCAGCCCCCCGCGGCCTAGTTGTAAAGCATGGAGAACTGCACGCTGGTCGCTACCGATCCGGCCCCGGCTACGCCCGTTGCCACATACTGCGCGTAATAGCGTAATGTTGCCGCCGAGCTGGTAATCGCCACCGTTTGCGAATTCGCATTTGACCCGACATTGATGGCTTGGAAGCTGTTGTTCAATAAACCGACTTCCACATTCACCGCGCCGCCCACGGCCTGATTCATCAAATTGCCGGTGGTTTGGTTGACGGTAGGGCCGATTTCAAACAGGGTCTGCGCCGTGCTGCCAGTGCAATTGGTCAGATTCAGGTTAAAAGGAGTTGGAGCGGCAGTTTGGCCCGCGGTGGCCAATGCGGTTCTCGAGACCAGTGGCAGTACAACGCTGACAACTGTGGGAGAACCGGCGGTGTTGCCATTAATTTGACAAGTATTGTTCGAGATTTGGCCGGAAATGCTGATCGTACCATCCGAAGCATATGCAGCCAGCGGCATGCCCAGGCCGAGTGCCAATGCAAGAGTGAGCGTCTTCATGTCAATTCACCTCATGATAAAGAGTAAAGCAGGAAAAAATAAATCGGTTGATAAAAACTAGCGACAAAACAACTCCCCCTTGCCGCTACCGCGCAAATGGCGATGAATATCATGAATCCGAACAAACCCATGCTTGGGGAAGCGTGGGCCTTGACTGATCACTTGAAAAGAGCCGTTCCGGCTTTCCGCTTAGCAAGGATTATGGGCTTCGATCCCGCGATCAAATTGTGTTAGCGCTTCTCAATTTATAAAACTCCAACATGGCTGACTGTACGGCAACGCACATATAGCAAATCAAAAGATTTAAACTTTTCCGCGAATCACCTTAATCATTATTAGCTCACCTCAAACCCGCCGCCATCAGCATATTTACTGATTACGCAATACACCCCTTACGCAACAGCAAAAACTGCGCATTAGGACAGGTTAAATTGCTGAAGCCAATTCACTCCCACAAAAGAAAAAATTCCTTTTTTCAAAAGCAAAAATCAGCCGCGCGTTAATTTAAATGGATCAATATAAAATACGAATATTGGCGCATCTGTGCGCTAGGGCACATATAAAGACGAACCGGTTCAATCTCATGAAGCGTGATTCCCAATCGTCGACCCACAGTGCACCGCTCATCTGAAATTCATAAAACAGACAGCGCCATCAGCCGGGAAAAGCAATTTAATATCCATTGAGAAATAGGCGATTAGCATCGTTACAGAGGGGAAAGACATAGAGCAAGCTAGCTAACCTATTCCCGAGCGATTCAGAAAAAAAGCCGGCGCATAGCCGGCATGCCAACGCCAGCGCCTGCCATCGAACCCGCAAGAAAAATGAAAAGTTGGAATATCGAATAATCGATGCATGCCCGGAAGGGGACGGCGACCTTGCCCAGACAGGTCATATTAACTGACCATCTGACAGACGAAATAGGTATGCGGAATCTACAAAAAAATGCGGCGCCGCTATTCACACCACGGTGGGTGGGGCCCAGTGCGGCCTAAAACGTTGGGAACATGAAAAAAGCCAGCCTGATTATCAGGCTGGCTTTTTTACCTCAGCGGGCAATGTGCTCAGCGGTACTCTAGCAGCAAGACCGAGCGCTCCTGCGCTACCGCTTGCAGGCTTACTGCCGCAACATAAGTGCCAGCGGGGTTCGCCACACTGCGGTAATCCAGCGTATGGGTAATGGGAGCGCTGTTGTCACACTGCATGCGCACGGACACTTTGCTAGCCAAAGCCTGCGCTTGCGTGCTGCAAGTGGGAGCCGTCACGCCGCCGGTAAAATACATGACCCCGCCGTCCGCCAAGGCCTTGGCAGACAAGCCCACACCCAGCAGCAAGGTCATGATGACACCGACTTGCGCGCATCCTGCCAGTGTCTTTTTGCCCCCGGAATAAGCGAGAGCAATGCATGAACCTGGATCATTAAAAACCTTAGCAAAATTCATGCCCATCCCAGCCTCCGATAAACTGAAATTAAAAACGATTTAAAATGTATAACTACTTACAAAATCCCCAATTAAAAATCAAAACAATGAAAATAAAACCAAAAATTAAACAATCATTTAAAATTACAGGCATGAGGCAAGCACATCAGCGAGATGGCCGCATTGCAAGCATAGATACTACTAGCTAGAACACAAGATAAAAATATTATTTCAAACCATTCGTTTAAAATCAAACAGCTCCGTCTAATACCCGATCACGCGCCGTCCATTACAGGACGCCGCACGTCCGGCGCGCCGCGTCGCCTCGTCGCGGCTGTACCTCGAAAATTTCCGGTGCGCGCTGCTACCTCGTTGCGGTTAGCCAGTCGGCTTCGAGCCCGGGGCCGCCAGCGGCTGGTTTGCCGATGGGATGCAGAGCCGCTAACAAACCTTCTGATCCTGCGCTGCGCCTCTTTCCCGTACGACGGGCACCCTGTGTCGGCGCGCCTTGGCTCAGGCGCTCTTCGCGGTTTGGTTCGCGGCTCCTCGCGCCGGACAAGCAGCGTGAAGATAATCGGCAAATTACGGTTTCAACATCAATCAATTTTCCATTCATTACCGATTCATAAAATACCACGCAGCCGCATTGCGCCGCCGCGAGGAAGTCAATGACTTGAAGAAGGCAACTGCTACACTGTTTAAGAACCGCCAGTTAAACGCGTGGCGCAGCTGACCCAAGCGCGCCGCCGCAGGCAATGCCAGCGATACGACAAGGCCGCGCAACGCAGCATCCGTTTTTTGTTAGCCGCGCCCAGTGAGAGTCAACTGCCCCCTCGACGACCATGGCCCATGAACTGAACGACGTGCAGCGTGAAAAGCTGCTGGAAAACCTGGTGATCCCGCCACGGCCGGAAATTCTCGACCAGCTGCAAGCCCTGCGCCACGACAGCGAATCAACGCTGCAGGAGCTGAGCGAACTAGTCAGCAGCGATCCGGCGCTCGCCATCGCCATGCTGAAAGCAGCCAATTCCCCCGCCTTGGGCCAGGGCCGCAAGATTCAGTCCATCGCTCAGGCCATCAACTTGCTCGGCGTCAATAATGTGATCAATCTGGCCTGCGGCCTGGTGCTGCGCAGCCGGCTGACGCAGGAAACGCCGCAGGCGCTGGAGGTGTTTTGGGATAAGGCGATGCAACTGGCCACGGTATCCGGCCTGCTCAGCGAGCGGCTGGCCCATGTGCCGGATCAGTGCCAGAGCTTCGCGCTGTTCCACGGCTGCGGCATCGCCATTCTGCTGATGCGGCAGGCCGGCTATGCGCGCACCTTGCAACTGATGGAGCTGGCCGACGACGAGCGCATCTGCAAGGTGCAACAGCAGCTGCATGGCACCGACCACACGGTGGTGGGCTACCTGGTGGCCAAGGTCTGGCACATGCCGGAAAACTTCGCCCGCGCCATCCTGCTGCAGTACGATCCGCAGATATTGGACACCGGACCGGGCGCCCTGCTGGATCATGAAGGCCGGATGATGGTGGCGGTGACGCGCGCGGCGCAACACGCCTGGCGGACCTCGCTGCCCGGGCACGAAGACCCGGGCTGGCCGCAGCGCCAAGCGGCGGTGCTGGCCTACCTGGGGCTGGACTTGGTGGAGTTCGAAGATTGGCGCGACCATCTGCACCTGCAGATGGCCGGCACCTGATAGGCCGTAGACGCGGCGTCAAGACTTTATCAAAACGCCTAGGGGCTGTTGACGTTTGGTGAGTGGATCGCGTTTGAGCCGATTTGGGCCGGAAGCAAGGCGCACAGTCCGCCG
>NZ_JAUCGU010000046.1:0-27258 GCF_059916625.1 Chromobacterium sp. CCUG 76385 | reverse complement strand
CCGCGCTGGCAGAGAATGACTATGCGGCGCGCGAAACGCCTCGATTCGGCGCAAAATGCATCCCGGCGCGACCGCTCCCCAAACGTCAACAGCCCCTAGGGGAACCGCCATGCCCCAGGCATGGCGAATGCGATGAATATTAAATTTTCTTAAAGAATTGAATATGGCGACGCGCATCGATCCATCGCGCGCGCGTCGTTAGCATCGTATTTCTAAACTTACTTGGAAAGCGATGCGATGAATAAGATGAAAAAACTGTGCCTGGCGCTGATATCGGTGAATCTGGTAGGCGCCGCCATGGCTGATGTGATGCCCAAGCCGGCAACCGAATTCACCCGGGAGGCCAACCGGAAAGTTCTGGCCGAGCTGCCGTTTGACGATACCCGCGACTTTGTCGACGCCAGCCGGGGATTCATCGCCCGCCCGGATTTCATGCAAATCAAAGACGGCAAGGGCAATGTGGTGTGGGACATGGAGAGCTATAAGCGCTTCATTTCCAGCAACAAGTCCGCGCCGGACACCGTCAACCCGAGCCTGTGGCGCAATGCCCAGTTGAACATGGAGTACGGCCTGTACAAGGTCGCGGACCATATCTACCAGATACGCGGCTTTGACCTCTCCAACGCGACGTTCATCGAAGGCAAAACCGGCTGGATCGTATTCGACACGCTGCTATCGCAGGAAACCGGCAAAGCCGCCCTGGACTTCATCAACAAGACGCTGGGCGAGCGCCCCGTCGTCGCCGTGGTGTACAGCCACCCGCACGCCGACCACTACGGCGGGGTGCGCGGCATGGTGAGCGAAGCTGACGTGCTGTCCGGCAAGGTGCCTATCATCGCCCCCGAACATTTTTCGGAGCACGCGATCAAGGAAAACGTCATCGCCGGCAATGCGATGAGCCGTCGCGCCGTCTACATGTACGGCGCGATGCTGGAGCGCGGCGAACGCGGCAGCATCAACGCAGGCCTGGGCCAGACCATCTCGTCCGGACAGGTGAGCCTGTTGCTGCCGACGCATGAAATCAAGCAAAGCATCGAAGAAATGGAGATCGACGGCGTGAAAATGGTATTCCAGCTCACGCCGGGAACCGAGGCGCCGGCAGAGATGAATACTTGGTTTCCCCAGTTCAAGGCCTTGTGGATGGCGGAAAATGTCACCAACACCATGCACAATCTGCTGACCTTGCGCGGGGCGGAAGTGCGCGACCCGATCAAATGGTCGGATGGGCTGAACACCACCATCGAGACCTGGGGAGACCAAGTGCAGGTCCGTTTCCAGAGCCACCACTGGCCGAGCTGGGGCAACGCCAATATCGTGGACGGTCTGAAAAAGCAGCGCGATTTGTACAAATACATTCACGACCAATCGGTGCGGATGCTGAACCAGGGAATGACGGGCGAGGAAATTTCGGAAACCATCCAGCTGCCGCCATCCTTGAGCCACTACTGGCCCAACCGCGGTTACTACGGCACGCTGCGCCATAACAGCCGCGCGGTTTATCAGCGCTATATGGGCTGGTACGACGGCAACCCCTCCAGCCTGAACAACGAGCCGCCGGAAATGGTCGCGCCCAAATACGTTCAATTCATGGGCGGCGAGGACACGGTGCTGAAAAAAGCCGCCGAGTCCTATCAGAAAGGCGATTACCGCTGGGTGGCTGAGGTGCTGAAGCATGTCGTGTTCGCCAATCCGAAAAACCAGCCGGCCAAGGAACTGTTGGCCGACGCCTACGAGCAGCTGGGCTATCAGGCGGAATCCGGCCCTTGGCGCTCCATCTATCTGCAGGGCGCCAGCGAATTGCGCAAAGGCCTGCCTACCGGGTCGGCGACCAAGTCCAGCTCGCCGGACACCATACGCGAGATGACGCCGGACATGCTGTTCGACTATCTGGCGGTGCGCCTGCTGCCGCAAAAGGCCGAAGGCCGGACGCTATCGTTGAACGTTCACTTCCCCGACATCGGCGTCCACCGCGGGCTGAGCCTGGAAAACAGCGTGCTCAATCACAGCCGGAAGCTGAACAGCAAGGCGGACGCCGACATCACGCTGAGCAAAACGACGCTGAATGCGATTCTGCTTCGGGAAATCACGCTGGAAGAGGCTATTGCCCAACGCAAGATCCGCATCACAGGCGAACAGCAGGCCCTGCCGCAACTGATGGCCATGATGGATACATTCCAGTTCTGGTTCCCCATCGTGACGCCGTAAAACCCGGCTCGCCAGCGCCGTCCGTCAAGCGGGCGGCGCATCTGTTCCTCAAAGCATTACGCAGACTTCAAGATGAAACGACTGCTATTTCTCGCCTTCTTGGGAGGCGCGCTGCCTGCTTGCAAATGCGCGGCCGCGGGTTTGTACCTGTACGAGCTGGGCTCCGAAGACGTCGGGCTGGCCAATGCCGGCGCGGCGGCCCGCGCCCAGGACCCCAGCACCATCGCGAGCAATCCGGCAGGCATGACCGAATTGAGCGGCAACCAGCTCAGCGTCAATGGACAAGCGCTCTACGGCGATATCGCCTATGCGCTGGACAAAGACAGGCCGCGCGCGGGAGGCAGCCCCGGCAATGCGCTGGGCTGGTATCCCGGCGGCAGCATTTTCTATAGCCGGCAAATGGATGAACAACTGACTCTGGGCTTCGGCATCTACGGCAACTTCGGCTTGGGTCTCGATTTCGGCGATTGGGCCGCGCGCAGCCTGATCCGGGAAAGTACCTTGTTAGGCGTCACGCTGCAGCCCAGCGCCGCCTATAAGCTCAATGAGCGGTGGTCGATCGGCGGCGGGATAGGGATTAATTACGGCATATTTTCCTTCGAGCGCGACGCTTGGCTGGGCACAGTCCGTCAGACAGACCACGACTGGGCATTGAGCGGCAAGTTCGGGGTGCTCTACAAACCGGACGAGCGCACGCGCGTCGGCTTGAACTATTCAAGCGAGACCCGCTTCCGTTATCAGGCCGACGCGGCAGTAGCCAACTTTCCGTTACCGATAAGCGCGCAGGTCAATGCGCCGCGTCAATTGATGGTGAGCGGCTTCCGGCAGCTCGCGCCGCAACTGGCCATTCTCGGCAGCGCGGGTTGGCAGAACTGGAGCCGCTTTGGCGACAGCGAGCTGGACATCGCTTCGGCATCGGCTTCTGGCGAGGGGCGCCTGCGCAATAGCTGGCATGCTTCGCTGGGCGCGCAATATCAATGGAAACCCAAGCTGCGCGTGAATGCCGGCTTGGCTTTCGACAGCAGCTTCTATCGCGACCAAAACAATACTGCGCTGACCATGCCGTCGGGCAAGTCCTGGCGTTTCGGACTGGGCGGACAGTACCAAGCAACAGCCACGTCCAGCATCGGCCTGTCGCTGGAGTACCTGACATCGGACAATGCGCGAGTTTCGAACCCGTTGTACAAAGGAAGCTATCGTCACCCTCAGCTATATTTCATGAGCCTGCAGTACGTGCAGAGGCTATGACCTAATCCGCTCGTGCCCTTGTCAAGCCGGTGGCCAAACCGCTTTCCCCTGTCAATGCCCACCTGAAACAGGAGGACATTGAAGCCTTATAAGGTAGATCGATGGCAACGCGAGCCCATGACCTGAACCTGCTGACTGTTTTCGACGCCGTGATGCAGCAAGGCAGCGTCGCCAAGGCGGCGGAAAAGCTGGAGCTGACCCCAGCCTCCGTTAGCCTCGCGCTGTCGCGCCTGCGCGACTCGCTGGGCAAGCCGTTGTTTGTCAGGAAGGGCCGGGGCATTGCGCCCACTCTTTATGCGCACCAGCTGCACGCGTCCGTATGCGAGGAGCTGTACCGCATCGCCAACGCCTTGGGCATGGACGATGATTTCGACCCGGCTCGCAGCAAGCGCCAGTTCGTTTTGGCCGGACAAAGTTACTTCGATCAGATTTTTCTGACCCACTGCTCCGCGTGGAGCCGGGAGGCGCCTGGTTTGCGCATCACCTTCCGGGCGGAAGAAGATAATTTCCACAAACCGATCGAGATGTTGTCCGAGCGTCAGGCTGACATTTATCTGGGCTCCCTGCCCATCAACCACCCTTCGATCCAACAGCAATGCGTGGGAGAGGAAGAACTGGTCGCTGCCTGCTCGCGCAGCCACCCGAGAATTGGCGGTGGCCTGAGCCTCGATCAGTTCTTCATCGAGAATCACGCCACGCTGACCGAAGGGCGCTGCGGCAGTCTGTACCTGTATCAACTATGCGATGCGCCGCTGCCCACGCGCAATGTGCGCTACCGCAGCGACTCCCTGCTGCATGTGATGGCGGCGGCGGCGCGAAGCGAGCTGTTGTGCGTCACCACCGCCCGCCTGGCCAGACTATGGGAAGACACCCTGGCGCTGCGCATTCTGCCGCTGCCCTTCCCTCTGCGGCGCGTGCCCATTTATCTCAGCATCCACAGCAGCCAGGGAAATGATCAGGGCATTCAGTGGCTGACGGGACAGTTGCGAAATATTTTTCTGGATATCCCTCCGGCGATGGTGATGCGCTGACCGCGTGGCGCTTTGGCCGGAATGCAAACTGACGGATCCGAACACTTTTTGATTATGGAGAGACCGATGAGAGTCCCTGGCAGATATATGTTCCTGCTCGCAGCGGGCAGCTGCGCGCTGATGTCCCAGCCCGTCTGGGCCATGCCCCCCGGGATGGAGGAAAAAATAGCCGACGTGATGGTATGGGTTGTCGTGGTGGCCGTACCGCTTGCCGCCCTGTATCTGTTCTGGAAGGTACACGTACTGCCTGAAGTCTTCGCGGAAAAACACCACCACCCGCAAAAGCGCGCCATCCAGGTACTGTGCCTGTTGTCGCTCGCTTTCGGCGGCTTGCTGTGGCCGCTCGCCTGGCTGTGGGCGTTCACCAAACCCACCTCCTACAAAGCGGCTTACGGCACGGACAAGCATGACGACTTTTTCCTCAAGCCTGATGGAGCCCATGGCGGACAACCGCTGGACTTGGCGATTGTCGACGATGAGATCGTGCTGCTGCAGGAAAAGCTGCAGCAGTTGTCGAAAAAGCGCGCTCTGATTATGGCGTCGCAGGAGAAAATCGCAGGCGGGGCCAATCGCGCCGAAGGAGGCGATCATGCTTGAAATGATCATCGGCGGATACTGCGCGCTGGTTTGGCTGGTATTCATCAAGCTCAAGTGGTTTCCATGGAACATCAAAACCCAGGTCGGCGCCGCCACCGGCGCGCTGGCGCTTGCTGCCACCATTATTTTCACGATCAATGTAGTCACCCCCTCCTCCAACGACGTGCGCGTCATCAACTACGTTTCGGAAATCGTCCCGCGCGTCGCCGGCACGGTTACGCGGGTGGCGGTGGAGGGCAATACGCTGGTTAAAAAAGGCGACGTGCTGCTGGAGATCGACGATACGCCCTACCGCTTGCGTGTCAGGGAGCTGGAAGCGAAGCTGGCGGATACCGTCGCCTCTGCCAAAACCCTGAAACAGGATCTGGATAGCGCGAAAAGCAGCACCTTGGCGGCTCAGGCGCATCTGGACCTGATGAGCAAGCGTCTGCAGGAGGCCAAAACGCTGGCCAAGGCGGGCGCAGGCAATGAATACGATGTGGAGAACTTTCAAGCCGAAACGAAGAAGGCCGAGTCCGCGCTGGCCTCGGCGAAAAGCGGCGAAGCAAAAGCGCAAATCCGGCTGGATGCCACCGTCGGTCCCGACTTGGCCAGCGTGGCGCAGATCAAAGCCCAATTGGATTCGGCCCGCTACGACTTGCGCTCCACTGTGATCCGGGCCCCCGCTGACGGCTACCCGATCAACGTCTCCGTGCGTCCCGGCAACTATCTGGTTCCCATGCCGTTCAAGCCTGCCTTGAGCTTTGTGGAACGCGAGCAACGCATTCTGGCGTTCTTCGCGCAGAACGAACTGCGCTACGTCCAGCCCGGCGACAAGGCTGAAATAGCCTTCCAGCCGCTCCCAGGCCAACTGGTGAAGGCCAAGGTGGACAGCATCGTCTGGGCCAATGGCCAGGGCCAGCTGCTGCAATCGGGCCAGGTGCCCAATGCGCCGGTAGAAATGGCGCCCGCACCTCTGGCGCAGAAGTACGCAGTCAAACTGACGCCCATTCAGCAAGAAGGGGAAGAACCAGCGGTCATCCCCATGGGCGCCAGGGGCGGAGCGGCCGTCTACACCGAAAAACTCGCGCCGCTGCACCTGCTGCGCATGGTGATGATCCGCGCGCAATCCCTGTTCAACTATCTTGTGCTGAAGCTGCACTGAGGAGATCGGGATGCCCAAGGCAACAATGCTACTGCCCGGCCTGGTCGGCCTGGCGCTGATGGGGTGCGCCGTCTCTCCTCCGGAGCGTCAATCATTGACGCTAGAACACGCGCAGCTGCCCTCGCGCTGGAGCTCGCCGGCATCCGGGGAGTTCGACGCCGCCGTGCTCGGTTTTGCCATCGACGCCAAGCTGAGCGCGCTGATAGAAGAAGCCATCCGCTACAACGCGGATTTGAGGCAGGCTGCGGCCAGAACCGAGCAGGCGCAGGCCGCGCTCAAAGCGGCTGCGGGGGCCAGGCTGCCGACCGTGGCGCTTGGCGGGCAAGTCGGCAACTCCACCCTGCCGACCTCCAGCATGAGCACTTCCGGCATCGGGTTGGTCACCACATGGGAGGCGGATCTTTGGGGACGGCTGTCCGCAGAGCAAAACGCGGCCCATTCCCGCTTCCAGGCATCGGCGCAGGATCTGCTCTATGCCCGGCAATCACTTGCGGCCAATATGGTCCGCGGCTGGATCGCGCTCAAGGAAAATGCGCAGCAGCTGGAAATCGCCCGCCAAATGCTGGACATGTCGCAGCAGCAGCTGGCTTTGATCGAGGTAGGCCAGAAAGTGGGGCGCAACACGCGTCAGGATGTGGCGTTGCATTTGGCCGCAATGGAGGCGCAACGTCAGCAGTTGCTGACCCACGAACAAGCGCAATATCAGGCTCGCCGCGCGCTGGAGGTGCTGCTGGGCCGGTATCCGTCAGGAGAGCTGGCCACGCTCGGCCCCTTGCCTGTTGCGTCGGACGCCCTCCCTGCCGGCATCCCATCTGAAATGCTGAGCCGCCGTCCGGACGTCTTGGCTTCAGAACAGCGTTTTGCCGCAGCGTTCTATGGCGTGGAGGCAGCCAAGCGCGCGCGGCTGCCTTCGCTCAAGCTGACGGGTGGAGTGGCTTACATAGAGGACTCGGCGGTTCTGCTCAAGTCTGGCATAGACAACCCGCTTTGGGCGGTTACCGGCCAGTTGCTGGCTCCGATATTCACCGGGGGACAGCTGGCGGCCCAGGTAGAGGCGCAGAACGGAAAGCAACGCGAGGCGCTGGCCGCCTACAACCGGGCGGCGCTGAACGCGCTGGCCGAAGTGGAAAACAGTTTGACTGGCGAACGGATGCTGAAGGAACGCGAGCGCGCGCTGCAAACTCAAGCCGACTCGCTGGCGCGCTCGGTACAGTACGCGTCGCTGCAAAAACAGGTCGGCAGGATAGACAATTACCAGTTGTTGCAGCAGAAGCTGAGCCTTGCGGCGGTCCAAGCCAGCCTGCTTCGCTTGCAGAGCACCCGCTTGGACAACCGCGTATCGCTGCACCTGGCGTTAGGGGGACAATTCCTAATCTGAGTCTCCTGCGGACATTTGGCTGGCAAGGGGAGTGTCTGAGCGCGATGCCGGGCATCGATGCCTGGCCTTTGCCCCGCCATCTGGACTGGGCGGGCGACGGGCTCGGTCGCGTAGCCCGCCTCCCATCCAGTCATGCCGCGCCGTTAAACGCCTCAACCACCCAGCAGGGGAAACCCGAGCGACACAATGCCCGCAACGGCTGGCACGAGTACGATGCGGCGCCTGCCATGCTCGGGGCGCGGCCTGCCTGTCCCGGCCAAGACATGCAGGTGCCGGCCAAGGCAGGCGGCCGCGACGAACCGCCAGCCCAACTCACCGGCGCAGCCATCCGATGCCGGTTCCTGCCGCTGCCGCAAACTCCGACCTGCCGCAAAGCGATGCTTCGCATTCTTGCTCCGCCGTGTCGCTGCGTCCTAGGGGCTGTTGACGTTTGCTGCGTGGATCGCGTTTGCGCCGATTTTGGCCGGATGCAAGGCGCGCAGTCCGCCGCATAGCATTCTATGCCAGGGCTGCGCAACGCCGCATCCGGCCAAAAGCGGCCAAACCCGCAGGGCCGGGCGCCTTTCGCGCCGACTCTTCGTTGTTTCGCGCTGGCAGAGAATGACTATGCGGCGCGCGAAACGCCTCGATTCGGCGCAAAATGGATCCCGGCGCGACCGCTCAGCAAACGTCAACAGCCCCTAACTCCTACGCCTGCCGCGGGAAACGGAGCGACGCCAAAGCGCTGTGCGCTTCACTCCGGAAACGCCCGACGCAGCAAGGCGGCCACATCCATCCGTCTGGCGTCCAGCGCCCCCAGCACCGGCCCCCAGCAGGCATCGGCGATGCGGCTGACGATGAAGCCGTCGGCCACCTGCTGCGGCGCATAGGCGCGCAGCAGGCAGCCTTGAACCGTCAGAACCAGCGACTGGGCCAAGCGCCGGCCCTGGATTTCCAGCTCTTCCGCCGGCCAGGCCGACAAATCGCGCAAATCGGCCAGCGCCGTGCGCAAGTCCGCATCGTCCCCCGCCAGCATGCGCAACTCGCTGAGCAGCCGCTGCCACGCTTCCGGCTCGCGATGGATGGATTTCATCATGTCCAGGCACATCACATTGCCGGAACCTTCCCAAATCGAGTTGACCGGCGCTTCGCGGTACAGCCGCGCCATCGGCCCGGCATCGACATAGCCGTTGCCGCCGAACACTTCCATCGCCTCGCCGCAAACCTCGACCGCCCGCTTGCATACCCAGAACTTGGCGGCCGGCAAGACGATGCGCTTCCACGCCGCCTCATCGCGCTCGAAGGCCTGGGCCAGCCGCGCCGCCAGCCACAAGGCCGCCTCGCTTTCCAGCGCCAGTTCCGTCAGCACCGCGCGCATCAAGGGCTGCTCCGCCAGCCGCCTGCCGAAAGCCATTCTCTGGCGAGCATAGGCAAGCGCCTGCACCACGCCCTGCCGCATCAAGGCGGCGCTGCCGATGACGCAATTGAGCCGGGTGTAAGTGGCCATCTCGATAATGGTGGGGATGCCGCGGCCGGCCTCGCCAATCAGCACGCCCCAGGCGTCCTGGAACTCGACTTCGCTGCTGGAATTGCTGCGGTTGCCCACCTTGTCTTTCAGCCGCTGCACCGCCACCGCGTTGCGGCTGCCGTCCGGCCGCCAGCGCGGCACGTAGAAGCAGGACGGCGCGCCGTCCGGCGTCTTGGCCACCACCAGATGGGCGTCGCTCATCGGCGCGGAAAAAAACCACTTGTGCCCGCGCAGCAGATATTCGCCGCCGCGCCCGCCCAGCCCGACCGGCGAGGCCTGGGTGGCATTGGCGCGCACATCGGAACCACCCTGCTTTTCGGTCATGCCCATGCCTATCCAGGCGGAAGCCTTTTCCTCCAGCGGTACGTCGCGGCTGTCATGGCCATAGCTGAACAGCTTGCTGCCGAGCTGAGACCACAACACCGGCTCCCGCTGCAGCAGCGGTATGGCGGCCTCAGTCATGGTGGCCGGGCACAACGATCCGGCCTCGACTTGGCCATGCAGATAAAAGCCCGCCAGGAAGGCCGCCCAGCGGCCGTTGCGCTCGCTATCGAATGGCAGGGACACCAGCCCCTGGCTGCGATACAACGCCAGCAGCTCATGCCAGGCCGGGTGAAAGTCGACCCGGTCTATGCGCCGTCCGCGGCTGTCGAACGCGGCGAGCTGCGGCGGAAAATGGTTGGCCAGTTCCGCCTGCTCAAACGTCTCCGCCCGGCCCAACTGGTCGCCATACCCCACCAGCCACGGCTCAGCCCAGCCGCCGCCGGTGCGCGCCAGCACCTCGCGCAGGGCGTTGTCGGTGACAAAAAGGTTGTAGTCGCGTAACTCGTCGTATTGATTGCTTACCTGATGGGTCTGCCAACTCATGCGCCGCTCCAAAGGAAAGCGCCGCCGGCGGCGGCGCCCAAATGAACGTGTTGCCTGATGGTTTCAGCATAGTGGATCCGGCTGAGCGGCACAGCCGGCCCAAAGCGCATCAGCGCAGCGGCAGGTAGACGTCGGTCAACAGCAGATGCTCAGGCGTGTCGCTGGCCAGGTTCAGATAATGGAAATACACAGGAAAATCGCGCGGCGTCTCGCCGCTGGCCGGCAGCCACGACCGGTACAGATACCACACGCTTTCGCCCAACTGATGGTGCGATCCCTGGTGGCGCACCACCGCGCAGCGGCCGCCGGGAATCTGCTTGGTGAGCACACCCTGCGGGTTGACCGGCACCGGCGCAGCCACGCTGCCGCAAATGTCAAAACGGAATCGCTCCGGTTCGACGGTTTCCGGATTGTCGTAAGCGATGCCGTAAGTCTGGCTGTTGGCAATCGGCGACAGGCCGCTCGCCTTGCGCCACTCGATGAAGCGCAGCGCGCTGTCGTTGACCCGCTCCGGCGGCCCCAGATGCTCCAGGGCGGCGACCATGATAGGCGCGACGGTAACGATTTTGACTTCCATTTCTTCCATCCTCTCACTGACGGGGGGCGTCATCCGCGCATGCCAGCCGACCCAATCGGGACGGCGGCGGAATTCGCTGGGCGATTGCCCCAGCGCCTGCCTGAAGGCGCGCGAAAATGACTCCGGATTGTCGAAACCGCAGTCCAGGGCGATGGCCGTGATGGCGCGCTGCGGCTGAAACGCCAGCCAGTACGATGCCCGGCGCAAGCGTTGCAAGGAGATATAGCGCGCCACGCTCACGCCCAGATACGCCGAGAACTGGCGGTGAAAATGGAAGGGCGAGAAATGGGCCACCCGGCTCAACTGTTCCACGCTGAGCGGCTGGTCGAGGTGTCTCTCGATGTAGTTCAACACTCTGCCGAAGCGCCGCGCGTAGCGGTCCGTCTTGTCCATGTCCGTCCTCCATGGCCGCCACTATGCCGCAGCGCGCGGCGGTCTTCTTGACCTGGCTTGCTGTGTCGGCCCTGCCGGCGCAGGCGCAATGTCACACGCCCAACCGCCCCTCGCGCTGCAAACGCGCCGCCAGATGCAGGAAGGCGCGCGCCGCCGGCGTGGCTTCGCTCTCGCTCAACACCGCCAGCCCGACGCGGCGCTTCACCGGCGGCGACAAGGGCCGGCTGACATAGCCGGCCGGATACGGCACCTTTGGCAGCGCCATTTCGGCCACCAGCGTCACCGCCTCGCCGCTGGCGACGATTTCCAGCGTGCTCAGCAGTTGGGCGCAGCGGTAGCGGATATTCGGCCGCAGCCGCGCCGCCTGGAACAGATGGCTGACCAGCTCTGCGGAGCCGGCCTCGGTCAACACGAAGGGATCGCCGCAAAGCTCGGCCAGCGTCAGCGCAGGCTTGCCAGCCAAGGCGTGATGAGCCGGCAGCACCGCCACCATCTGGTCCTCCAGCAGCGCGCAGGTATCGAAGCGCGGCTCCGGCAGCACCACGAAGCCGACGTCGATCCGCCGGTCCTGCAGCCACTGCAGCACCAGGCGGTCCGGCCCCTCGTCGATATGAATCTCGATGCCGGGATACTGCGCGCGATAGCGGGCCAGAATGGCCGGCAGCAGCCGCATCGACGAGGTGGGGCCAAACGAGCCGATGCGCAGCGTGCCCTGGCGCATGCCGCGCGCGTCGGCGGCTTCCTGCCGCACCGTCTCCGCCAGGCCCAGCATGCCGCGCATCCGCGGCAACAGCTGGCGGCCGATGTCGCTCAACTCCACCCGGCCCTGCCGGCGCTGCAACAACTCGACATCGAGCTCGCGCTCCAGTTGGCGAATGGCGTGCGACACCGCCGATTGCGAGATGCGCAGCCGCGCCGCAGCGGCGGTGAAACCCTGCAGCTCCGCCACCAGCGAGAAGATCTGCAGCTGGGTCAGCGTCATGGTTGCGCCCCAAGTCATGAGTAAAAGCTCATTTTACCATGACTCGCATTCGGCATAAAAATATGCAATTACAAGCAGAACAATCACCACTACCAGCATGCCGGCGGCCCAGCCCGCCCGGACACGGCCATGCCGTCATGCCCGTCACGGAGCCGGACACCATGAATGCATCCTCTTTCGCCGCCACCGACGGCGTTTCGACGCTGTGGCCCGAGATCAACGGCCACTTCCTGTCGCTGCGGGGCATCCCGGACAGCCTGCAGCCGCAAGACCGCGGCCAGGCCGTCTACCGCCAGATTCTGGTCGGTTTCGACGCTGTCACTTCCTGCGAGCTGAAGGATCTGTACAAGTTCACCCTCTGTCTGCAGCAACTGGACAAAGACGAAACCCGGCGTCCCGAGCTGCGGCAGCTGGTGGCGGCTTTCCAGGCCTGGGTCCGCTTTGACTACACCGCGGCGCGGCGGCACTTCCGCCAGCATCTGCGGCAATACCCCACCGACGTGGTCGCGCTGTTCTGCGCCCATATGTTCGACTTCTGCACCAGCCAGACGCCGGAGCTGATGTCCGACCTGGCGCTGTTCGATGAGCATATCGACGCCAACCACCCGCTGTATTCGTATTACCTGGGCATCAAGGCCTTCGTCCATGTCGAGGCCGGCCAGCCGCAGCCGGCGCTGAAGCTGGGGCTGGAATCGCTGCGCCACTGTCCTGACAACATCTACGGCATCCACGCGGTGGCCCACGCCCTGCATGAGCGCGAATGCTGGCAGGAACTGTGCATCTTCCTGGAACAATGCCGCCCGCAGTGGATAGACAATGCCGGCATGCGCATGCACGTCTACTGGCATCTGGCCATCGCCTACGAAAAAAGCGAGCAGGCCGAACGCTCGGTCGAAACCTTTCATGAGATGTACGCGCTGAAGGACAGCCTGTTCGCCAAACAGGACCTGGACGCCGTCGCCTTCCTGTGGCGCTACCGGCTGCGCCACCCGGAGGACCGCCGTTTCGACAGCGAATGGCGCAAGTTGGCAGGCCTGTGGAGCGGCAGCATCGGCTCGTCGATGTCCTACTTCCACCGTCTGCACGCGGCGCTGGCCTTCGCCGCCAGCGAGCAACCGTTCCTGATCGAAAAGCTGATCGCCGAGAGCGACGGTTTCGGCCTGGACGCGGCCACCCATCAGACTGGCATCGCCATTCTGCAGGCCATCCTGGACTTCGCTCATGGCCGCTACGACGACTGTCAACGGCGGCTGCGCGATCAGCAATCCCGCTGGGACGTGCTGGGCGGCAGCCGCGCCCAGCGCGAGCTGCTGCCGCTGACCCAGCAGGCCTGCGAACAACGCCGCGCCGCCGCCCGCGCCACGGATGCCGCCCTCCATGCCTGACCACCGCGCCTCGCCCCGCCTGTATCTGCAACTGGCCCTGGTCTCGGTGATCTGGGGCGGCACCTTCATCGCCGGCCGCCTGCTGGCCGGCAGCGTGCCGCCGCTGTTGGCCGCCAGCCTGCGTTTCGGCATCGCCAGCCTGACGCTGCTGGCCTTCCTGGCCGCCACGCGCACGCCGCTGGTCCGCCCCAGCCGCCGCCAGGCGCTGCGGCTGCTGCTGTTGGGCTTCTTCGGCATCTTCGGCTACAACCTATGCTTCTTCTACGGCCTGCAGCACGTCAGCGCCGCCCGCGCCTCGCTGATCGTCGCGCTGAATCCGGCGATGATCGCGCTGGCTTCTTTCATCCTGCTGAAAGAAGCGCTGCCGCCGGTCAAGCTCTCTGGCGTGGCGCTATGCCTGGCCGGCGCCGGGCTGGTCATCGTCGGCAAGAACGGCAACGCGCTGGCCGGTGGCTGGGCCGGCGATCTGCTGATCCTGGGCTGCGTGGCCAGTTGGGTGGTGTACAGCGTCGGCTCGCGCGGCCTGTCGCGCAGCCTGGGACCATTGCAGACCGTCACCTGGTCCATCCTGCTCGGCACCGCCATGCTGTGGGCGGTCACTTGGGCGCAGGGCGCCGCCGATGTGGCCGCCATCGTCCGGCTGACGCCGGCGCAGTGGGCCGGGCTGCTGTATCTGGGCGCGCTCGGTTCCGCGCTGGCCTATATCTGGTACTACGACGGCATCAAGCAGATAGGACCCACCCGCTCCGGCGCCTTCATCGCCCTCAATCCGCTGACCGCGGTGCTACTGGGCGCGGCGCTGCTGGGCGAGCGTTTGACGCCCGCCATGGCGGCCGGCGGCGCGCTGGCCATCGCCGGCATCATGCTGTGCAATCTCGCCATCGGGCCTGCTTGGCGCAAACCGGCTCAGCCGCTGCCGTCGCGCCCAAGCTAAGACGTTTGTCAGCCCGCCGTCGCGGGCGGATAATCGCCGTCCGTTTGACGAGGATGCAAACCATGGACGATATGAAGGTGCGCCTGTCCAAGCGCATGGTGGAACTGGGACTATGCTCGCGGCGCGAGGCCGACGCCTGCATCGAGCAAGGGTTGGTCAAGGTGGACGGCGCCGTCGTCACCACGCTGGGCGCGCGCGTGCTGCCGGAACAGCAGATCACGCTGGCCGGCAAGCCGCAAGCGCTGGCGACGCTGCCGGTCACCCTGCTGCTCAACCGCCCTGCCGGCGACATCGAGCCGCCGGCGCAGCGAGTGGGGCCGGACAGCCGCTCGCCGCAAGATGTCTCCGAGCAAATCTGGCTGGCGCGCCACCGCCAGCATCTGATAAGCATCGGCGCCGTCGATGAGCTGTGCCACGGCCTGGTCGTGCTGACCCAGGACAAGAAGCTGCCGCGCCGCCTGGCCGAGTGCGAAATGGAGTTCCTGCTGCAAGTGGAGCGCGCCCCCGCCGCGGAGGAGTTGAAAGCGCGCGTCGCCGCCATCAAACTGGATGGCAAACCCTTGCGGCAATGCAAGATCAGCCGTCAAAGCGACCATCAACTGCGCTGCGTCGTCTACTCGCCGCGCGCCGGCTTCTTCGATGAAATCAGCCGCCAGCTCGGTGTCCGCCTGCAAGGCGCGCGCTGCATCCGCATCGGCCGCCTCGCCTTGTCCGGCCTGCAGCCGGGAGAATGGCGCTATCTGCAGCCCTTCGAGCGCTTTTAGTTCGCAAGCCGCTCCGATGCGGCCGCGCCTGCCCGCATGACGCCGGATTAATATAAGCAAATTTATCGGAACTAGCCTTCCGATATACCGTCTTTATATTATTCAGTCTTTCACGCGGAACTTTGCCCATGCATCACGACACCCCCCTGATCACCACCATCGTCGGCGGCCTGGTGTTTGCCTTCGCGCTTGGCGCCTTGGCCTTACGCCTGCGTCTGCCGCCGCTGGTGGGATATCTCACGGCCGGCATTCTGGTCGGCCCGTTCACGCCCGGCTTCCAGGCCGATACCGTGCTGGCCCCGGAACTGGCGGAACTGGGGGTCATTCTGCTGATGTTCGGCGTAGGCCAGCATTTCTCGATCAAGGACCTGCTGGCGGTGAAGGCCATCGCCGTGCCCGGCGCGCTGGCGCAAATCGCCTTTGCCACGCTGCTGGGCATGGGGCTGTCGCACTTCCTGGGCTGGTCGCCGGGCGAAGGCCTGGTATTCGGCTTGGCGCTGTCCGTGGCCAGCACCGTGGTCCTGCTGCGCTCGCTGGAGGAAAACGGCTGGCTGGAAAGCGAGGATGGCAAGATCGCCGTCGGCTGGCTGGTGGTGGAAGACTTGGTGATGGTGATCACCCTGGTGCTGCTGCCGGCCTTCGCCGGCATGCTGAACGGCGGCCAGATCGCGCTGTCCTGGTCGCAGCTCGGTTGGACGCTGGCCATCACCATGGCCAAGGTGGCGGCTTTCGTCGCGCTGATGCTGCTGGTGGGGCGCCGCTTCATTCCGTGGATGCTGGAGCAGATCGTCCGCACCGGCAACCGCGAGCTGTTCCGTCTCGGGGTGCTGGCCACAGCCCTGGGCGTGGCTTACGGCGCCACCCAGCTGTTCCAGATCTCCTTCGCGCTGGGCGCCTTCTTCGCCGGCATGGTGCTGGCCGAGTCGCCGTTCAGCCATCGCGCCGCCGAGGAGTCGCTGCCGCTGCGCGAAGCCTTCGCCGTGCTGTTCTTCGTCTCTGTCGGCATGCTGCTGGACCCGGAGGTGCTGCTGAAAGATACCGCGGTATTGTTGGCCACGGTTTTCATCATCGTCATCGGCAAGTCGGCGATGGCCTACGGCATCGTGCGGCTGTTCCGCCGCAGCCGCCACACCAGCCTGCGCATCGCCGCCAGCCTGTCGCAAATCGGCGAATTCTCGTTCATCCTGGCCGGCCTGGGCATCTCGCTGGGCTTGCTCAGCGCGCGCGGCCAGGCGCTGATTCTGGCCGGCGCCATCGTTTCCATCCTGCTCAACCCGATGATGTTCGCGCTGGCGGAGCGCTATGCCGCCAGATCGACGGCCAAAGCCTAAACGCTCAAAAAACAATTGAACGGCGTAGCCGCCGGCTATGGTAGAATCGCGCGCAACATGTTCAATTTGCTATGAAAAAACTCATCGCCGCCTTCTGCCTGCTATGCCTGATCCTGCCGGTTTCGGCCGGCCGCCTGCTGCCCGACAACCTGGTGGTCGGCACGCTGGGCGCGATGGACGAAGCCGGCATCGATTTCGTCCGCCACGACCGCACGCTGCTGCAGCGTCTGGGCGCGCTGATCGCAGCGGAGTCCAGCCATTTCGCGCTGACGCCTGGCGTGCGCATTCTCGATGACCACAACCGCTTCCTGCTGAGCGGGCATTTGAACAATCTGAACGGCCGCACCGTCGGTGTGACCTTCGATCAGCAAGGCAATATCAACCGCATCTGGGTGCTGGGCGATGACGAAATCGAGGCGCTGAAACAGCGCCAGACCCAGACCCCTCCCTGAAACCGAATACAGCTGGAAACCCGAGTAGCAATGAAGAAGGTATACATCAAGACCTTCGGCTGCCAGATGAACGAGTACGATTCCGACAAGATGGCGGACGTGCTGGGCAGCGCCGAAGGCATGGTCAAGACGGACAATCCGGAAGAAGCCGACGTCATCCTGTTCAACACCTGTAGCGTGCGCGAAAAGGCGCAGGAAAAGGTATTCTCCGACCTCGGCCGCATCCGCCCGCTGAAGGAAGCCAACCCCAATCTGATCATCGGCGTGGGCGGCTGCGTGGCCAGCCAGGAAGGCGAAGCCATCGTCAAGCGCGCGCCGTATGTGGACGTGGTGTTCGGCCCGCAAACGCTGCACCGGCTGCCGGATTTGATCCACAGCCGCCAGCAAAGCGGCCGCTCGCAGGTGGACATCTCCTTCCCTGAGATCGAAAAGTTCGACCACATCCCGCCTGCCAAGGTGGACGGCGGCGCGGCCTTCGTCTCCATCATGGAAGGCTGTTCCAAATACTGCTCGTTCTGCGTGGTGCCCTACACCCGCGGCGAGGAAGTGTCGCGCCCGTTCGAGGATGTGCTGACCGAGATCGCCGGCCTGGCCGCGCAGGGCGTCAAGGAAATCACCCTCCTGGGCCAGAACGTCAACGCCTATCGCGGCATGATGAGCGACGGCGAGATCGCCGACTTCGCCCTGCTCTTGGAATACGTGCACGAAGTGCCGGGCGTGGAGCGCATCCGCTTCACCACCAGCCACCCGCGCGAGTTCTCCCAACGCATCATCGACTGCTACGCCAAGCTGCCCAAGCTGGTCTCCCACCTGCACCTGCCGGTGCAGAGCGGCTCCGACCGCGTGCTGATGGCGATGAAGCGCGGCTACACCGGCCTGGAATACAAGTCCATCATCCGCAAGCTGCGCGCCATCCGGCCGGACCTGTGCCTGAGCTCGGACTTCATCGTCGGCTTCCCCGGCGAAACCGAAGCCGACTTCGAACAGACGTTGAAACTGGTGCGCGACTGCGAGTTCGACTTCAGCTTCGTCTTCATCTACAGCCCGCGTCCCGGCACGCCGGCGGCCAATCTGCCGGACGACACGCCGCATGCCGAGAAGGTGCGTCGCTTGGAAGCGCTGAACGAGGTCATCGAGGCCAAGGGCTTCGCCATCAACCAGTCCATGGTCGGCACCGTGCAGCGCGTGCTGGTGGAAAATGTGTCGAAGCGGGATGCCGCCATGCTGGCGGCGCGCACCGCGAACAACCGCGTCGTCAACTTCGCCGGCCACCCGCGCCTGTTGGGCCAGATGATAGACGTCAAGATCACCGCCGCCTTCCCGCATTCGCTGGCCGGCGAGGTGGTGACCAGCGAAAGCGTCTGACCGCGCGCCGGCTCGGCTTGCTAGGCAATGCAGATTGCGTGGCGTATGCTGGGCCGGTTTCCCGCACGGAGGATGAAGCATGTTCATCGCCTCGCTGACCTATACCACGCCGCTATCCGACGTGGATGCCCTGTTGCTGGACCTGGACAACATCCTGCTTGACGACAGCCACGCCGCCGTTTTTGAACAGTTAAGCCAATAATTGCACAACGCATGAGCACGAGCGAATCCCTGAGCTTCAACCCGGTGGACAACGACAGGCTGGCCCGCCTTTCCGGCCCGCTGGACGAAAACCTGAAACAGATCGAAACCGGACTGGATGTGGTCATCCAGCGCCGCGGCGAAGCCTTCCGCGTGCAGGGTCCGGCCGCCAAGCTGGCGGTGGAGGCGCTGACCCGGCTCTACCTCCAAGCGGACAAGCAGGACATCTCCATCGACGACGTGCAGCTGTCGCTGGTGGAACTGCGCCAGACGCCATCCAGCGCCGAGCAGGAGGAGTCGCCGGTGCTGGCGACGCGCCGCGGCGACCTGCGCGGCCGCACGCCAAACCAGGCGCGCTACATCAAGGCCATTCAGCAACATGACGTCACCTTCGGCATCGGCCCGGCCGGCACCGGCAAGACCTATCTGGCCGTCGCCTGCGCGGTGGACGCGATGGAGCGCGACGCGGTCAAGCGCATCGTGCTGGTGCGCCCGGCGGTGGAGGCCGGCGAAAAGCTGGGCTTCCTGCCCGGCGATCTGGCGCAGAAAGTGGACCCATATCTGCGTCCGCTATACGACGCGCTGTACGACCTGATGGGTTTCGACCGCGTCACCCGGCTGTTTGAGAAAAATCTGATCGAGATCGCGCCGCTGGCCTATATGCGCGGCCGCACGCTGAACCACGCCTTCATCATCCTGGACGAGGCACAGAACACCACGCCGGAGCAGATGAAGATGTTCCTGACCCGGATCGGCTTCGGCTCCAAGGCGGTGATCACCGGCGACGTGACCCAGATCGACCTGGCGCGCCATCAAAAAAGCGGTCTGGTCGAAGTGGAGCGCATCCTCGGCCAGGTGCGCGGCATCCATTTCCATCATTTCACCAGCCACGACGTAGTGCGCCATCCCCTGGTGCAGAAAATCGTCGATGCCTACGATCAATACCAAAGCAAGCAAGATGAAAAAAGCTAAACGCAACCCGCTGCCGGCCCGCCTGGCGGCGCGGCTGGAGCTGACCCTGGACGTGCGCAGCGACGCCGTCCAGCTGCCCGCGCCGGCGCTGATCCGCCGCGCCTGCCAGGCCGCGCTGCGGCGCGAGGTCAAACAGGCCCAAGTCAGCATCGTCATCGTCGATGCCGCTGAAGGCCGTCAGCTCAACAACGATTACCGCGGCAAGGATTATGCGACCAACGTCCTGTCCTTCGCGCTGAACGAGGGCGAACCTGTGGCAGGCCTGCCCTTGTTCGGCGATCTGGTGCTGTGCGCGCCGGTCGTCGAAAAAGAAGCCGCCGAGCAGAACAAGGACCTGATGGCGCACTACGCCCACCTCTTGGTCCACGGCATGCTGCACCTGCAAGGCTTCGATCACGAGGCGGATGACGAGGCCGAAGTGATGGAAGCGCTTGAAACCGTCATCGTTAAACAGCTAGGATATCCCGATCCCTACCACGAGGAGCACCTCTAAGAAATGGAAGACCCCAGTAAACCGCGGCCCAGTTGGCTTGAACGCCTGTCCACCATGCTCATGCGCGAGCCGGAGGACCGCGAGGATCTGATCGAGCTGCTGCACAACGCTTTCGAACGCAATCTCCTGGATGCCGAAGCCCTCGGCATGATCGAGGGGGTGCTCGAAGTCAGCGAACTGACTGTCCGGGACGTGATGATCCCGCGCAGCCAGATGCACGTGCTCAACATCGACGATCCGATCTCGCGCTTCCTGCCGACTGTGATCGACAGCGGCCATTCGCGCTTCCCGGTGATAGGCGAGAGCAAGGATGATGTGCAAGGCATCCTGCTGGCCAAGGAATTGCTGCGTTACTTCCATGCGCCCGCCACCTTCAATCTGAAGAATGTGCTGCGCCCAGCGGTGTTCGTGCCGGAATCCAAGCCGCTGAACGTACTGCTGCGCGACTTTCGCGCCACCCACAACCACATGGCGGTGGTGGTGGACGAATACGGCGGCGTCTGCGGCCTGGTCACCATCGAAGACGTGATCGAACAGATCGTCGGCGACATCGAAGACGAATACGATATCGACGACGAGGAGGACGACATCGTCCCGGTGCGCGGCAACGAGCGCTACCGCGTCAAGGCGCTGACCGAGATCGAAGACTTCAACCATTACTTCGGCACCGAATATTCCGATGACGACGTCGACACCGTCGGCGGCCTGGTCATCTCGCTGACCGGCCACCTGCCCAAGCGCGGCGAGAAGATCGAGGCCGCCGGCCTGCGCTTCACCGTGCTGCGCGCCGACAGCCGCCGCCTGGACACGCTGCTGGTGGAGCGCATCCAGGCCTCTGTCAGCGTGCCGGAATAAGGCCTATGCTGAAAGCGGCTGGCCTCGGCCAGCCGCCTCCCCACTACTGCACACGATACGCTAGCCGATGAGAATCCTGTTCCTGCTGCTGGCCGCCGCGCTAGCCGGCGCCCTGACCCTGTTCGCCTTCGCCCCCTACCGGATGTTCTGGCTGATGCCGCTATGCCTGGCCGCGCTGATCGAGCTGCTGCAGCGCGAACCGCGCCGCGCCTTCTGGATAGGCTATGTCTGGGGCGTCTCCGCCTATGCCAGCAATTTCAAATGGATCTACGACAGCCTGCATGACGTGGCCGGCCTGCCGGCCTGGATTGCCGCGCCGCTGGTGCTGCTGCTGCCGGCCTATCTGGGGCTGTATCCCGGTCTGGCCTCATGGATTGCCTGCCGCATCGACTCGCGCCCCTCTGTGCGCTGGCTGATCGCCTTTCCCGCAGCCTGGGAACTCGGCGAATGGCTGCGCAGCTGGGTGATGACCGGCTTCCCCTGGGCCGCCGCCGGCTACTCCCAGATCACGGAAAGCCCGCTGTCCGGCTATGCGCCGATCGGCGGCATCCATCTGGTCAATTATCTGGTGGCCCTGTCGGCCGGCGGCCTGATCATGCTGGCGCGAGGCGGCATGCGCCAGCGGCTGGCCATCCTGCTGGCCGCCGCGCTGGTATGGAGCAGCGGCTTCTGGCTGCGCGACCGGGAGTGGACCACGCCGGACGGCAAGCCCATCACCGTGGCGCTGGCCCAGGGCAATATCGCGCAAGAGATGAAGTGGTCGCCGGAGAATCTTGAGCAATCGCTGCTGACCTACTACCGCCAGGTGGCGAAAACCCGCGCCGACCTGATGATCCTGCCGGAAACCGCGCTGCCCTTGTTCCTGGATGATCTGCCGTCTGGCTATCTGACCATGATGCGCGGCGAGGCCAAGCGTTCCGGCATGGCGCTGGCCAGCGGCGTGCCGCGCCGCACCAACGACGGCCGCGGTTATCTGAATGCCGTGGTCGCGCTGAGCGATCCGAAGATGCCCTACTACGCCAAGGACCATCTGGTGCCGTTCGGCGAGTTCGTGCCGCTGCCGGGCTTGATCGGCTGGATCTACCAGCATATGGACATGCCGCTGTCCGGCTTCAGCCGCGGCGGCGCCGACCAGCCGCCGCTGGAACTGGCCGGGCACAAGGTGGCGTTCAACGTCTGCTATGAGGACAGTTTCGGCGAAGAGCTGATCGGCCCCGCCGCCAAGGCCGGCATGCTGGCCAATGTCAGCAACCTGGCCTGGTTCGGCAAGAGCGAGGCCATGAGCCAGCATCTGCAGCTGTCGCAGGCGCGTTCGCTGGAAACCGGCCGTTATATGCTGCGCGCCACCAATAACGGCATGACGGCCATCATCCGGCCGGACGGCGAGATTTCCGCCATCGCCGCGCCGTTCACCACCCAGGTGCTGACCGGCTTCGCCGAGAGCCGCCAAGGACTGACGCCGTATATGCAGGCCGGCAATCTGCCGGTGGTAGCCGGCTGCGGCGCCTTGCTGTTGCTGGCGCTCGCCCTCGGTTGGCGCCGACGCGGCCGCTATTGAGCGGGACATGAAAACATAAAGCGGCGGCGCATCCCTCAACGCGCCGCCGCTTTTTCATGACACGCCCGCCGCCTCACTTATCGACGCTGAAGCGCGATACCAGCTGCCGCAGATTGGCCGCCAATTGGTACATATTGTGGATGGCTTGCGAAGCCGCATTCGACGCCTCGGCGTTGCTGGTGGCGCTCTGGGCGATTTTTTCCACATGCTCGGCGATATGCTGGCTAGCCACGCTCTGTTCCTGCAGCGCGAAGGCGATGTCGCCCACCACATCGATCACGCCGTTGGCGCTGTCCTGAATCCGCGCGATCTCCGCCCCGGCCTGTTCCGCCAAGCCCAAGCCGGACTTCACCCGCGCCACCGCCTCCTCCATGCTGTGGCGGGAATGCTCGGCCCCCTGCTGCACATCCTGGATCATGGCGGCGATTTCCTGCGTCGCCTGCGCCGTGCGTTCGGACAGCTTGCGCACCTCGTCGGCCACCACGGCGAAGCCGCGCCCCATCTCGCCGGCGCGCGCCGCCTCGATCGCCGCGTTCAAGGCCAGCAGATTGGTCTGATCGGCGATGTCGCGGATCACCTGCATGATGCTGGATATGGTTTGGGTTTTGTCGGCCAGGCTGGTGATGATGCCGGAAGTCTGATCGACCGCGTCGTTGATGCGGCGCATCTCGTCCACCGCCTCCGCGATCACCGCGCCGCCGCTCTTGGACAATGTGCCGGATTCCTTGGCCAGATTGCGCGCGTCCTGCGAACGGTCGGAAATGTGGTTGACGCTGACCGTCAGCTGTTCAATCGACGCCGCCATCGACGTGGCGGCGGAGCTTTGCTGCTCGGATCCGCGCCCGACGGCCTCGGCCTCGCTGGTCACTTCCTTGCTGACCAGGGACAACTGATGGGCCCCGTCCATGATGTCGCGCACCAGCCGTTGCAACTCCTGCTGCATGGTGCTGACCGCGGCCATCAGGCTGCTGCTGTCGCCGGCGCGGACCGCAACCGGCTCCGACAAGCGACCGGCCGCGATGCGCTTGACCACCGCCACCGTTTCTTGCGGATCGCCGCCCAATTGCCCGAGCACATTGCGCAGAATCATGCCGCCCAAACTCAGCAACAGCAGCAGCGCCAGCAGCATCAAGCCGCCCAGCCACAATAGCTCATGCCGGAACGCGGCCTCGACGTCATCCAGATAGATGCCGGAGCCGACGATCCAATGCCAGCGCGGCGTGGTCGTCACATAGGACAGCTTGGGCTGCGGCGTAGAAAAGCCCGGCTTGCTCCACACATATTCGCCGAATCCGCCGCCGCCGGGCGACGAGATCGCATTCTGGAACAGCGTCTTCAACTCGATGCCATTCGGGTCTTTCACCCCCGCCAGATTCTTGCCGATCAATTCCGGCTTGGCGCCATGCGCGACATAGGTCCAGTCGGCATCATAGGCAAAGAAATAGTCTGACTTGTCGTAATGCATAGCACTCAGCACTTTGGACACCGTGCGTTTGGCATCGGCCTCGCTGATCTTGCCGCTGTCCACCAGCTGCTCGTAGGCGCTCACCAGGGAAACCGCGCTTTCCACCAGATTGCGCACCTTGTCCTGCCGGTCCTGCATCATGCTGTGCCGCTGGTTGAACACGCTGATCACACCCAGCACACAGACCACCAACACCGCAATCAGCATCAATCCCTGCAGACGGACCTTCAGGCTCAATCCCGTCGCTTTTTCCATCGCCCGCTCCTTCCCACCCACCTGCCGCTTATTGTTCTATCCACAGCCAGGCTGCGCGCAGCCTGGACGCCGCGCCCCCGCGCGGCACCGTCCCCTGGTGTAAAAAAGCCCGGATCATCCGGGCTTTCCGCCGTCAGTCGCGGCGCTGGCTCATACGTGGAAACTGGAGAACAGCTGTCGCATATTGTTGGCCGACTGCGTCAGGCTGGACAGCGTGTCGCGCACCGTCTGCAAGGCGTCGTCGCTGTCCACGATGCGGCCGTTGATCTGCTCGGTACTCTGCGCGATCAGGGTGGTGGCCTTGTGCTGCTCGCTGGTGGACAAGGTGATTTCGTTCATCTTGGCCATGACTTCCTGCATCGCCTGCTGGATCTGCTCGATGCGCTCCACCGCGCTCTGCGTCAGCTCCACGCCGCCATCCACCGAGTTGACGGTGCGCTGCATATTGTTCACCGCCTGGCTGGTTTCCTCGCGTATGGTGCTGACCATGCCGGAGATTTCCACCGTCGCCTGGCCGGTGCGCTCAGCCAGCTTGCGCACTTCGTCGGCCACCACGGCGAAGCCGCGGCCCATCTCGCCGGCGCGGGCAGCCTCGATCGCCGCGTTCAGCGCCAGCAGATTGGTCTGGTCGGCGATGTCCTTGATCACATTGGTGATGCCGCTGATTTGCTGAGAGCGCTGGTCCAGAGAGGCCAGCATGCTGGACAGGCCCTTGACCGCATCCACCGTGCTGTTCATTTCGTTGGAGATGCGCAGCATGCCGCTGGCGCTATCGCTGGAGACGTCGCCGGTATGATTGACCAGCGTGTCCGCTTCGCGCGCCGCATCGGCGATATGCGAGATGCTGACGGTGATCTCCTCCAGCGTGGCGGCGTTGGAGCTGGACACATCGGCGATCTGCCGCGAGTCGTGCGCCACCTTGTCCACCGTGTGGGTAACGCTTTCGACGCCGTTGGTCACGCGCTCGGCCTCTTCCTTCAACGCCAGGAACATCTTCTGCAACTGATCGATGAAGCGGTTGAAGGCGGTGGCAGTTTCGGCGATCTCGTCCTGGCCGCTGACCTGGATGCGGCGCGTCAGATCGCCCTCGCCTTGGGAGATTTCCAGCATTGCGCCGCGCAGGCGGCCCAGACCGGACAGCATCTTGCTCAGTATCACGCTGGCCACGACCGCGAGGATGGCGACGCACACCGCGCCCAGGCCGATGATGGTCAACAACAAGGTGCGCAAGGGATTGGTCACCACGGTCTCATCGGTCACCACGCCCAGCAGCCAGTTGGTGCCTTCCACCGGCTGGACTTCCACCAACTTGTTCTCACCGCCGATCTGCACCGGCACCATGCCGTTGCTCGCCGCCAACTGGGTCAAGCGATCGCCGGTCAGTTCCGGCACTTTTTCGGTCAGCGGTTTCAGCGTCAGGCTGCCGTCCGGGTGGGCAATCACTTTGCCGGTCTTGTCGACCAGGAAAGCGTAGCCGTTGCCGCGCAATTTCACCGACAGCACGGTCTTCACCAGATCGTCGATGAAGATGTCGCCGCCCACCACCGCCTTCAAGCCGCTGCCGTCTTTGACCGGGGAGACGAAAGTGACCACCAGTTTCTTGGTGTCGAAGTCCACATAGGGATCGGATACGCCGGGATTGCCGCTGGCCGCCGCCTGCTGATACCACGGCCGCGCCACCGGGTCATAGCCCTGCGGCTGCGGCTTCATGTCCGAACGTATCATCACGTGCTGCGCGGTGCCGATATAGGTCATGTCGAAGCCGCCCGCCTGGCTCAGCCGCGCCAGCGTTTGCCGGGGATCCTGATCCGCCACCAGCGGATTGGCCGCGATCACCACGCCCACCTTGCTCTTGTACCAGCTGGCCACCAAGCCGGCATAGCCCTTTGAGGTGCCATCCAGCTCATTCTCCACGCCTTGGATGATTTCATTGCGCATCTGGCCGTAAACCAGGATCGTGATCACAACGCCCAGTACCACCAGCAGCAGGGCAATAAAAGCAATCAGCTTGACTCGCAAAGAGCGCATACCACTTCCTCCAGATCCCCAATCGCTTGCGAAGCCATCACAGCTTGGAACTTCGCCGTGTCTGGCGCCATCTATCATGTCTTTACCTACTCAGGTTTAGCCCGTAATCGCGCAAACCTCAACGGATAAACCGTAACACAATCATCTTTCCCCGCAACTTGGCGCCATTTGGTGGCCGTGCCGGCCTGCCAGGCACTCGCGAAGAAATCGTCCTACAATCTGCCGCGCCCCCAATGTAAATTGTCGGTGAAATATATGCAATGGTTCTCTTACAAACCTACCGCAACAAACCATGTGTTTTGGTTAAAGATTTTGTCATAGCCATTTTTCACCACTTGCAGCCCGCAACTACCCATTCGCCTGACGAGCTGATAGCATCGCAGCAAATCGATGGAGCCGCGCCATGCAATTGACATCCCTGTTTGTCCACCCGCTGAAATCGACACGCGGCATTGCCACCACCCGCGCCTACGCCGGCAAACTGGGCCTGCTGCATGACCGCGAATGGCTGATCGCCAGCCCCGATGGGAAACAGATCACCGCCCGCACCCATCCGCACCTGCTCAGGTTGAAAGTCGAGCTGCTGCCGGGCGGCATCCTGCTGCACTATCCCGACAAATCGCCGATTTTCGCGATGGCCACCGTCTACACCCAAGCCCATCCCGCGCAGGTATGGAAGGACAGCTTCACTGCCTGCCACGGCGATGTCCGCGTCGATGCCTGGCTGTCCGACATCGTCGGCGCCGACTGCCGCTTGCTATGGCTGGGCGCCGAATCGCAGCGCCCCTACCCGGACTCGAACAAGATGAGCTTTGCCGACGGCCACCCTTATCTGTTGGTCAACCAAGCCTCGCTCGATGCGCTCAACCGCGAGCTGCAACAGCCCGTCAGCCTGCGTCATTTTCGGCCCAATCTGGTCGTCGATGGCGACTACCCGTGGATCGAGGACGAATGGCAGCGCATCCGCATCGGCGAAGTCGAATTTGAAATCACCGGGCCGTGCACGCGCTGCGTGCTGACCACCGTCGATCCGCAAAGCGGTGAAAAGGATCCCGGCGGCGAACCGCTGCAGACGCTGGTGCGCACGCGGCGGCGGGAAGAGGGCGTCTGTTTCGGCGTGAATCTGCGCGCCCGCAATGAGGGCATCCTGACCTTAGGCGATCCCGTCGAAATCCTCAGCGAGCGTTACAGCTTCTAGGGGCTGTTGACGTTTGGAGAGCGGTCGCGCCGGGATGCGTTTTGCGCCGAATCGAGGCGTTTCGCGCGCCGCA
>NZ_JAUCGU010000045.1:0-27810 GCF_059916625.1 Chromobacterium sp. CCUG 76385 | reverse complement strand
ACCACGCCCTGGATTTCGTCTTCCTGGGCCTTGGACGGGTATTCCGGCGATTCCAGATGGCTGCAGTTGGCCTTGGCCGACACCGGGCCTTTCGGCGCTTCCACTGCCGGCGCCGGCGTCGGGGCCGGTTGCGGCGCCGGATCGGCCGTCACCGACTGGATCGCGTTCTGCGATTGCACCATCGGCGGCGGATTGACCACCGGCGGCACATAGGCCTGCGGTTTCGGCGCCGTCGGCTGCTGCACCACTTTTTCGATCTTAGGCGGCGGAGGCGGCGGTGGCGGCGGTTCGCTGATCACCGACACTTCCACCTTCTGCTGGATCACCTTCACCACGCCCTGGGCCAGTCCGGTCACCAGCGCGTAGATCAGCACGGCGTGGAATATGATCACCCCGGCCAGACCGGCGCCGCGGCGGCTGCGCAGACCTGACTGTTGCCTTACTGCGGGATAGGACATTGTTACGTTCACTTCCTTAACGGCTTTACTGGATTGCCAAGCGCAAAACGCCACCCCAGCAAAATCCCGGCTGGGGTGGCGACCTTCAGCAGCGGAATTACATCTTGTAATTAGCTTTCAGGAAGTAGGCGCGGCCGACTTGATCAGCAAAACGTGCATCGTAGTTGCCTTGGAACAGGTATTGCTGATTGCTCCACGGAGGCAGTTGATCAAACAGGTTGCGCACACCAGCGGTCAAAGTCAGGTGCTTGTCCCAGTCATAGCTGCCGGACAGATTCCAGGTCGAATACGGCTTAACCATGTGATTGGTTGCAGCGAACTTACCAGAATTCTGATCCGTATAACCTGACTTGTAGCTCTGGGAAAGTACAGCGCTCCAGGCGGCAAGTTTCCAGTTCAAGGTCAGATTGTGCTGCCAGCGGAAAGTCGGCTCATTCTGTGTGGCAACGTATTGCCCCAGATTGCTGTAATACTGCCCATTTTCCTCTAGCTGGTAGACGTTCTTAGCCAGGTAGGTACCCGTCAACTGAGCGGTAAAGTTGCCGATGGAAGTCTTAGGCAATGCCCAGCGGAAATCCACATCAAGACCAGCGGAACTGGAGTTACCCATATTCATGGTCGTGGCGACACCCGTCAGGTTTCCGCCATTGTTCCGATCATAGAACAACAGGCTGTTGTGGTTACCGTCATACAGGGTCGCCTCAGGCAAGGTGCTGACCTGATGCTTGATCATTACCCACCACAAGTCTGCGCTAGCGGTAATGCTCTTGATCGGCTCAATCACAATCCCCACAGACATCGAGGAAGATTTTTCAGGTTGCAGCTTGGTATTGCCACCCACTTTCAGGTATCTCTGCAAACTTGGGCAGCTGTCGGCCAACGTCGGGCAGCTCAAAGGATCGGCATAAAAATTACCGGTCAGCTGGCTTTGGTTGGGCTGGTACATGTCATACAAAGAGGGCGCACGGAACCCAGTGCTTGCCGACGTACGCAACAGAACTTGCGGTGACAGTTCGTAGCGCAGAGAAACCTCCGGACTTACCGAGTCGCCTACATCGTTATAGTGGTCATAACGGACAGCCAGCTTGCCATCTAGATGTTTGACAATGGGCACATCCGCTTCAGCAAACAAGGCGGAGACAGTACGATTACCCTTGGTGCTGAGCGATTGCTGCATGCCAGGGCCAATTGCATCCTTAGAAATTGGATAGTTGTAATTGTGCTCCAATGTATCGTGGCGAACCTCAGTACCCAAGGCCACCGCCAACGGTCCTGCCGGCAGCTGTAATACCTCCTTGCTCATGCTGAAGTCGGCACTTGCCACTGTATACTTACCATCATCCAGATGGCCCTTGATACCAATCTGATTCCAAACATTCGGGTCTGTGGCCAAGCCGGTCACCAGACTGATCTGGTTGTTCTTGTAAGCGTTAGCGACTTCGTTATCACCAGTGAATCCGCTAATCAGCTCTTCAGTGGCATAGCTTTGACCATAACCGACGCCAGTCTTGTAGTCCCAACCAGCTACCTGACCTTCCAGGTTGAGCTGAACCTTTTGCTGGACATTCACGGCCTCTGTCACGCGATTACCCAACGGCATGGTGCGTAAAAATGGGGTCAAAGTCGCAGTGCCATCCGGCGTGACAATACCTTGCGTTCCGCTGGGCAAGAATACCTCGCCGCCTGTCGGCGCTGGCGCCGCTATCGTGGTATTTTTGGTGCGAGTAATGTTGTAAGTGAGAGACAACTCGTGATTGTCGCCGATCCTCATCGACCCTTTAGCAAGGCCCGACCATTGTTCAGTCTCAGGCTGTATGCCGACCATCGTTCCCGGATACATTTTACAAGTGCCGCCCTTGGCTACAGCAGGGGCGGGGCAATTGGGATAGCTACTCGGGCCAATTAGAGAGTTCCCGCCGTCAACAGAATAGTTTGCGGGATAGCTATTCGAGCTAGCCTTCATGGCTGGAGTTATTGCGGATGCAAAGTCTCGCTGAGAAGCCATGATGGGATCAGTTTTATGGTACGAAGCTGTCGCAAAGACATTGAAGCCATCTTTGTTAAGATCGCCGTATCCATAAGATCCGTTCAGATTTTTCTCTTGGCCGCCAGAGCGTTGCGGACTCAAGAAATCGCCCCCCAAGGTCAGGCCCTGAGCGCTTTTCTTCGTGATGAAGTTGATCACACCGCCAATCGCATCGCTACCATAGATAGCGGCGGCACCGTCGGGAAGTACATCGACGCGCTCAATGGATGACAAGGGAATTGCATTCAAATCAGCGGCAGTACCATCAAAAGGATGATAAGGAACACGCCGACCATCAAGCAGTACCAGAGTGTACTGCTGCCCCAAACCGCGCAGGTTGGCAAATGCGGCGCCACCTGTTGATTGGCCCACGCTCGAATTTGCACCGATATTGGATTGATTAGAAGCCAGAGCATTAACCACTTGCTCAACCGTATTCAATCCTTGCTTAGCCAAGTCATCGACTTTGATCGTGGTGACCTCGGTAGCCTTTTCGCTCTTTAGTCGCTTGATGTGAGAGCCAACAACATCCACGCGCTGTAAAGAGTTGCTGTCAGAGTCATCTGCATGAGCGAGCTGCGCGTAGCCTACGCTACCCACAAGCGACAGGGCCACCACCAGTGTTTTTCTCTTGTAGTTCATGATTTCTCCAAATCCCTTTTGTAGATATGTCGCCCGCTCGCCTCGTGGGCGGCCGGATCTTTGTATTCGTCATGCCGAGCGAATGTGATTCGAGTGTGAAAGTTTGTAATGATCACCGTCAACAGCCATTTACTTTCTCGATACCACTAACAAAAAGAGAAACCACGCACTTCTGAAATAACGACAATTTGTCACACACCGCTTTTAGAAATTTCCTTGTAAATCAAGTGTAAAGAATCGACATCGTCACATATCGTCACAAAAACACATCTAAACACACATCTGTAACCGTATCCGAACTTGGCCATTTGTTGCTTTTTTGCATCCTCAATCTAGAGAGTGTTGCTGATTTCACAAAATCAGCACATTCGCACGCTTGCGATACATTAAAAAAAAACATGCAAGGTATGCGGATTTGCATTTCACCAAAAATCAATAAATGGAGCATTTGCACTACTATGTCATTTTTCAAGGCGTCAACTCTTCCAAAAACCTTAAAATTCTTTAATTTTCATTAATTTCAGGCCTCAAATATGAATTTGTATTAAATGCATTTGGCATTTACAGACTATCTGGACTATTGATTAAGCGTCGCATGAATTTGCGGCATGCCTCCTCAAAAAGGGGGGCAATCATGGGTAAACGGTTAAGACATAGCTTCGCAATATAAACCGAACCCTTATCAGGAAAAGGCATACCGCCCACCTGAACTACACACTGCAAAGAGGAGAAATTTGCATGATTGCAAAACAGCACGCTGTTGCACTGATTGTTGCCGGCCTGTTCACCGCCGGCGCTCAAGCCGGTGAAGCCTGGGTCAATACCGCCACTCAGGCCCATCCGCTGGTTTCCACGCTGACGCGTTCCGCCACTGCCCAAAGCACTGGTGAAGTTGCCGCGGGCCAATCCGTGCATGTAGCCGTGACGCTGAAACTGCGCAACAAGACGCAACTGGACGCGCTGACCAGCAGCCTGCTGGCCGGCACCAGCCACAAGACACTGAGCCACAACGAGTTCATGGCCCAGTTCGCCCCCACCCAGGCTCAGGTGCAGCAGGTAGTCGCCCACCTGCAAAAGAGCGGCTTCCGCAATATCAAAGTCGCCGCCAACCGCATGCTGATCACCGCTGACGGCTCCGCCGCCACCGCCAAGACCGCCTTCAACGCGACGCTGCATCGCTTCAACGCCAATGGCCGCACAGCCTTCGCCAACGTGACCGCCGCCCAAGTGCCGCAATCGCTGGGCGATATCGTGCTCGCCGTCCATGGCCTGCAAAACGTCCACACCTTCCACACCACGCTGCAAAAGGCTGGCGTTCAGGCTTTCGCCAAAGCCAAGACCAACAGCGTAGTCGGCCACAATCCGACCGACTTCCCGCTGATCTACAACGCCAGCAGCCTGCCGCCGGCCAGCAACACCACCGTTGGCATCATCGCGGAAGGCGATCTGACTCAAACCCTGCAAGATCTGCAGCAGTTTGAAGATTCCGCCGGCTACAGCTATGTGCAGACCAATGTGATCAACGCCGGCGATGCCTCTTCCGACACCGACGGCGTGGGCGAATGGAACCTGGATAGCCAGGACATCCTGGCTGCCGCGGGCGGCGCGCTGCAACAAATGAATTTCTACGTCGCCACCTCGATGACCAACGCCGACATCACCGCAGCATTCAACTCCGCGGTCAGCGATGGCTCGGCCAAGGTGATCAATGTCTCGTTGGGCGAGTGCGAAACCGGCGCGCAAAGCGACGGCATGGTTGCTTCCGACGACCAGATCTTCCAGACCGCCGTCGCACAGGGCCAGACCTTCTCGGTGTCCACCGGCGACTCCGGCTCCGCCGAATGCGGCAATAGCGCAGGCCAGAGCTATCCGGCGACCTCGCCGTACGTGATCGCAATAGGCGGCACCACGCTGTCCACCAGCGGCACCAAGTACTCGTCGGAGTCGGTATGGAACGGCGGCGGCGGCGGCCCCAGCGTCGTAGAAGCGGCACCGGCTTGGCAAACCAAGGCCGGCGTGCTGACCGTCAACAAGACTAAGCGCGGCGTGCCGGATGTGTCGTTTGACGCCGACCCGAACAGCGGCGCGCAGGTCATCGTCCAAGGCAGCAGCCAGCAGATCGGCGGCACCAGTTTGGCGGCTCCGCTGTTCACCGGCTTCTGGGCCCGCATCCAGTCCGCTCACGGCAACAGCCTGGTATCGCCTAACCCGGCCATCTACCAGTACTTCAAGGCCAATACCGGCCTGTACCACGACGTGACGACTGGCAACAACGGCGGCTACAAAGCCACCAAGGGCTGGGATTACGCCACCGGCTGGGGCAGCCTGAACGTGTCCGCGCTGAATACCTTCATCAACAGCCACTCCGGCTTCTGATTGAAGCGGCTTCGCTGACGGAAACCCCGGGCTTGCCCGGGGTTTTCTGTTATCTACGCACCAATGCCGGTGTATCCAGCCATCCACACTTTCCGGATGCAATCTGAATTTTGCGTAAACAATTACAAATAAACCGGGTAATTTAAGAGCAATTACTTTACAAAAGCCAGCGCGCTCGCTATCTAGTAAAAACGCGTACTTCCCCGTCTATCATCCAAGGACGGGACGCGGTTTTTTCAGGGAGAAATGGCATGCGGGCAAGATATTCCACCCTTCTGTTGCTGATTGGCGGCGCCTTCGGCATCCCGGCGCAGGCAGCCGGCAACTGGACCGCCACCACCACGCAGGCGCACCCGGTGCAGCAGCTGATACCCGGCGCCGTAGACAATGGCGAGCTCGCTGGCGGTGAACTGGTTCACGTGGCCATCAGCTTGGCGCTGCGCAACCAATCTCAACTGGATGCGCTGACCAGCAGCATCCAGTCCGGACAAAGCCAGCCGATCAGCGACGCGCAGTTCATGGCCCAATACGCGCCCACCTCGGCCCAGGTTCAGCAGGTGGTGAGCCATCTGCAACAGAACGGCTTCCGCAATATCACCGTCTCGCCCAACAATCTGCTGGTAACGGCCGACGGCAGCCACGCCACTGTTTACAAGGCGTTCCAAACCAAGTTGCATCGTTACAGCGTCAATGGTCGCCAGACCTACGCCAACACCGCCAATATCCAGGTGCCGGCCAGCCTGTCCGGCATCGTGCTGGCGGTGCACGGCCTGCAAAACGTCCATCAATTCCATACCGCCTTCCATGCCCAGAGCGTGGCCAAGGCCAGTACCGGCGTCGTCGCGCACAAACCGACCGACTTCGCCGCCATCTATAACGCGGCCAGCCTGCCGGCGGCCAAGAGCGGTGTGGCCGGCATTATTGCAGAAGGAAACCTGAGCCAGACGGTTGCCGACCTGAACAGCTACGCCAGAAGCGCCGGCTTTGCCGCGCCCAGCGTGGCCATCGTCAATGCAGGCAGCCCAACGTCCGACACTTCCGGCATCGTGGAGTGGAATCTGGATAGCCAGACCATACTCGCCGCCAGCGGCGGCGCGCTGAAGCAACTGCAGTTTTATGTGGCGCCGTCGATGAGCAATGGCGACATCGCCGCCGCCATCAACGCCGCGGTCAGCGCCAACAGCGCCAAGGTGGTCAATGTATCGCTGGGCGAATGCGAGCTGAGCGCGCAATACTCCGGCATGACCGCCAGCGTGGACCAAATGCTGCAAGCCGCCGTGGCGCACGGCCAAACCTTCTCCGTTTCCAGCGGCGATTCCGGCTCTTACGAGTGCGGCGGCGGCACGCCGTATCAAAGCTATCCGGCGGTATCGCCTTATGTGATCGCGGTGGGCGGCACCACGCTGGCCACCAGCGGCGCCAACGCTTTCAGCAGCGAAAAAACCTGGAGCGGCGGCGGCGGCGGACCGAGCTACACCGAAGCCGCGCCGTCATGGCAAACCGCGGCCGGCGTGCTGACCACCTCCAAGACCCGTCGCGGGGTGCCGGATATCGCCTTTGATGCCGATCCGAACAGCGGCGAGTTGGTGCTGGTGGCCGGCAGCACCTATCAAGTAGGCGGCACCAGCCTGGCCGCGCCCTTGTTCAGCGGCTTCTGGAACCGTATCCAGTCGCTCAACGGCAACAAGCTGGTTTCGCCCAACCCTGCCATCTACAAGTACTTCAAGGCCAATCCCACGCTGTACCATGACGTGGCCAGCGGCAGCAATGGCGCGTTTTCGGCCAAGGCGGGCTGGGACTATGCCACCGGCTGGGGGAGTTTGAACGTGGCCAATCTGAACGCCTTCGTCGCCAAGACCGCAGGGTTCTGAACTCAGTTCGCCTTTACATCGACGCCCCGCTCCTCGCGGGGCGTTTTGTTTTACTCGCCCTCGTCCTAGGGGCTGTTGACGTTTGGTGGGCGGTCGCGCCGGGATGCGTTTTGCGCCGAATCGAGGCGTTTCGCGCGCCGCATAGTCATTCTCTGCCAGCGCGGAACAACGAAGAGTCGGCGCGAAAGGCGCCCGGCCCTGCGGGTTTGGCCGCTTTGGGCCGGGAGCCGCGTTGCCCAGCCCTTGCATAGAATGACTATGCGTCGGACTGTGCGCCTTGCTTCCGGCCCAAATCGGCTCAAACGCGATCCACTCACCAAACGTCAACAGCCCCTAGAATGTCGGCATCTTTTCCTGCCGGAAGCCGAATATGAAACCGGATCTCGCCATCAGCCTGCTGCATCAATGCCGCCACGCCACGCTCGCCACCCAGTCGCAGCATGATCCGGGCTATCCCTACGCCAGCGCCATCCAGTTCTTTTGCGACGAACATCATCATCCGGTATTCGTGGCCAGCGCCCTGGCCGAGCACAGCAAAAATCTGCAGGCCGATCCGCGCATCAGCCTGTCCTTGCTGGCCCCTGGCGACGATGCCGCGCAATCGGCCTCGCGGATGACGATATTGGGCGATGCGGAATGCTTCGAGGCACCGGACGCTTTGCGTCAGCGCCTCTTGCGCTACATCCCGGAAGCCGAAGAATGGCTGGCGCTGGACTTCATGTTCTTCCGGCTGCGGCCAAAGCGCCTGCGCGTGATCGCGGGTTTGGGGCGGATGGGTTGGATAGACCAAAGCGCTTGGCGGGAACTGCCCGCGCTGGAGCTGGATGTGGAGTCTACGCTGCTCGACGAGGCGCAGGCGGCGCTGCCCACGTCCATCCGCTTGCTGGGCTGCGACTGTTTCGGCGCCGATCTGCTGGAAGATGGCCGCTACCGGCGCGCGGACTGGGAGGCGGCGTCTAACGCCCCGGTCCAAATCCGCGACCGCCTATTACGGCTTGCGTGAAGCGGCCTCAGCCGCCCAGTTGCAGCCGCGGCGCAGCGATAGGCACGTTCGAGCCATCGGGATAACGCTTGGGCCAGATCAACGGCGGCGTGGTCCAGGTGAAATCCTTGCCCTCCAACTCGATGAAATAAGCCTGCCAGCCAGGCAGCGAAGCGTCCGGCGTAAACTCGAAGCGACATTCCCCCGCGCTGCATTTCCCCTCGATCATCCGGTCCTGGTAGCGGATGCCGGAACGGAAACGGAAATCGCGGCTATCCGGGTTGTTCGCTAGCCACAGCTTGGCGCGGCTCACCGGTTCCCGGGTACTGACGCGAATCCGGCCGTCGCGCGCATCACCCTCCACCTGCGCCTCTGGCAAAGGCTTGCCCGCCAGCCAGCGGCCCATGAACTGTCGCAGCGCCTCGGCCACCTGCTTGCTCCCCACATAATGGGACTGGTTCGGCAGATAGCGCAGCTGGGTCAGCCCTTTCAGCGCCGGCAGATAGCTCCAGGCGGAATCCGGCACCGCGAAATCGTCCCCGGATGCGGAAATCATGTATTTCGTCAGCCGCGCCATGCTTTCCGGGTAGTTGACCACGTCCTCGAACCGCAGCAAGGCATCGAAACCGGGGCTGCCGTTCAGCACCTCGCCGGTGATGCCGTTTCTCTCATAATCGCGCAACGCCACCGGCCATTGCTTGCCGTAGCTGTTGTACACATGGCTGAAGTTGACGCGGATGTTCCAGAAATCGGCGACCACCGGCACGATGGCCTGGACCCGCTCGTCGTTCAGCCCTGCCAGCCAGCTGGCCCAGCCGCGCTTGGAACTGCCCGACAACACGAAGGCGCGGGCATCCGGCACACCGGACTGGATCGCGTCCATCGCCGCGACGGCTGCCTGCGTCATCGGCAGATGCATGGAGCTGAAACGGTCGGCCTCCGGCTGGTCCACGCTCTTGCGCCAGCTATAGGCGACCAGCGCGTCCTCGCGGCCGAGCGGCCGTCCGTCCAGCTGCAGGCTCTGGTTGGGAACGTAATACAGTTCAGCCACCGCGATGCCCAGCCCGCGCGCCAGTTCGGCGATCGGCAACGGATCCCGCGGCGCTTGCGAACCCTTTTCCGCATGATTGCCGCCGCCGCTGATGTAGAGCAATACCGGCGAGTCCGGCTTGCGTTCCGGCGGCAACGCCAGCTTCAATTCATGCTCCCACTGCGGCGCGTCGCTGGCCAGCGTGCTGCCCAGGCCCGGCCAACGCTGCGACACAAAACCATAGCTGCGCACCGTGACGCCGTCCTGCTCGCTTTCGCCGAGCAGTCTGGCCGGTTGCTGGCTGACTTTGGCCTGTTTCAGATACCGCGCTACCGTTTGCGGATCGGCGGGGGCTGGAGCCTGCCCTGCTTGCGAGGCGACGGGAAGCCACAGGCACAGCGCGATGCCGGCGCGGCGCGCGGCGATGGATAAAGAAGCATTCATCAGGATGGCAGTCATATTATTTGAAGGATTGATTTTCATTGGCCGCGGGTAGAGCAAATGCGCTCCCGCCCACGATGGACAGCCACCGTCGCGATCCGTTCAGGCTATACGCTCGATCCCCGCTCTTGCCGCCCAGCGATAAAAAACCCCGCCGGATGCGGCGGGGTTTCTCGCGATGGCCATGGCCTCGGCGCTTACATCGACTCCAGCACCTTGATGCCCAGCAGATCGAGGCCGGTACGCAGCGTCTTGGCGGTCAGCGCGGCCAGTTGCAGGCGGCTGGCGCGAACCTCGCCCTCGCTCTTCAGGATCGGGCAGGCTTCGTAGAAGCGCGAGAACAGCGTGGCGATGTGGTACAGATACTGCGACAGATAATGCGGATAGCAGCCTTCCACCACCGCGTTCAGCGTGTCTTCGAACTGCGCCAGCGCGGCGGCCAATTGCTTCTCGGCCGGTTCGGTGATCACGATCTTGGCGTTGGCGTCGTAGTCCTCAGCCTTGCGGAACACGCTCTGCACGCGGGTGTAAGCGTATTGCAGGTACGGAGCGGTGTTGCCCTCGAAGGCCAGCATGGTGTCCCAATTGAAGATGTAATCGCTCATCCGGTTCTTGGACAGGTCGGCATACTTCACCGCGCCGATGCCCACCGCGTTGGCGATTTCGCGCTTCTGCTCGTCGGACAGGTCCGGGTTCTTCTCGGACACCAGGGCATAAGCGCGCTCCTCGGCTTCATGCAGCAGCTCGATCAGCTTGACCGTGCCGCCGGAACGGGTTTTGAACGGCTTGCCGTCGTCGCCCATCATCACGCCGAAGCCCACGTGCTCCAGCTTCATGCTTTCCGGCGCGAAACCGGCCTTGCGGCAGATGGAGAACATCTGGGCGAAGTGCTGGCTCTGGCGAGCGTCCACCACGTAGATCACGCGGTCCAGCTTCAGCTCGCGATGGCGGTAGCGCACCGCGCCGATGTCGGTGGTGGTGTAAATGAAACCGCCGTCCTTCTTTTGCACGATCACGCCCATCGGCTTGTCTTCCTGGGTGCGGAACTCCTCCAGGAACACCACCTGCGCGCCGTCGTCCTCGGTCAGCAAGCCCTTCTCGCGCAGCTCCTGCACGATCACCGGCAGGTCGTCGTTATACGACGATTCGCCGCGCACGTGCTCGCGCTTCAGGCCGACATTCAGCTTCTCGTATACGTCTTCGCAATGTTTCAGCGACACATCGACAAACTGGCGCCACAACTTCAGCACCTCCTCATCGCCGCCTTGCAGCTTCACCACGTAATCGCGGGCGGTGTTGGCGAAGTCCTCGCTCTCGTCGAAGCGGATCTTGGCGTTGCGGTAGAAGGTTTCCAGGTCGGACAGCTGCAGATCGGCGTCGCCGGCGTGGCTGGTTTCCACCAGGTAGGCCACCAGCATGCCAAACTGGGTGCCCCAGTCGCCCACGTGGTTGGCGCGGACCACATCGTGGCCCACGTATTCCATCACGCGCGCCAGCGCGTCGCCGATGATGGACGAGCGCAAATGGCCGACGTGCATTTCCTTGGCCAGGTTAGGCGAGGAATATTCCACCATCACGCGCAGCGGCTTCACCGGCGCGATGCCCAGCTTGTCGTCTTTCAAGGCGGCTTCGCTTCGTCGGGACAGATATTCAGGGGCTAGATGAATATTGATGAAACCCGGACCGGCGATTTCCACCTTGTCGGCGATGCCGGCAAGATCCAGCGCGGCCACGACCTTTTCGGCCAGGGCGCGCGGGTTGGTCTTCAGCGCTTTGGCGGCGCCCATGACACCGTTGGCCTGGTAGTCGCCGAATTCCGGCTTGGAAGCCGGCTGGACCACGGCAGGCGCATCAGGGGCGCCAGCCGCTGCCAGCGCCGCCTGTACCCGTTCGTTGATCAGTTGATGAATAGTCATTAGATAGCCCCACGAATTGCCGCGAAAACGAAAATCTGCCTTCGCTTTTGAAAAATAACTGGATTTTGATTGTATTCGCCCAGGCCGGTGCGGGCAATGCTTGATCCACCTTGAGGCGCCGGCAATTGCCCTTCTTTTGATCCTTTACGGCTTTTCGCTGCGTATCGGTTGGTCCAGCCAGACGGTCTCGCCCAAGGCCGGCACGCTGAAATCAGCCGGCGCGATGCCATACCGGCGCAAGGCTTCTGCCAGATCCAGCGGCGGCTGATGCAGCGGCTCATCGGTCAGCACAAATGTGCCCCAATGCACCGCCAGCGCCCGCTTCGGGCGCAGAATGCGGAAAATCTCCACCGCCTCGTCCGGGTTGATGTGCTGCGGCGCCAGAAACCAGCGCGGCTGGTAGGCGCCGATAGGCAGCAGCGCCAGGTCGACCACACCCAGATGCTCGCCGATGCGCGCGAAAAGCTCCGGATGATACCCGGTATCGCCCGGATACCAAAGCTGGACGCCGTCGCCCTTTACCGCGAAGCCGCCCCACAGCGCGCGGTTGCGGTCGCCCCAGGCCCAGCGCTTGCTCCAGTGCTGCGCCGGCGTCAGCGTCAATTCGAGCTCGCCATGACGATGACGCTGCCACCAGTCCAGTTCGACAATGCGCTCTGCCGGCGCGCCGGCGCGCAGCAAAGTCCGCCCCACGCCCAAGGGCACCACGAACAACGGCGATCCGCCCACCTGAGCCGCCAAACGGCGCAGAGTAGGAAAATCAAGGTGGTCATAATGATTGTGCGTCACCATCACCACGTCGATGCGCGGCAAATCCGGCAAAGCCATGGCGGGCGGCAGCAGGCGCTTCGGCCCCATCCATTGCACAGGCGAAGCGCGCGGCGACCAGACCGGGTCCAGCAACACATTCATTCCGGCCAGCTGAATCAGCCCGCTGGCGTGGCCTATCCAGGTATAGGACGGCCGTTCGCGATTAACCGCCAACGCAGCGACATCAGGCGGGACGCGGTGAATGTCCTGCAGGCGATGTTCTACTTGCAGCCGCCGGCGCTGCCAGTTCCAACGCGCCAGATCAACAAAACGCGGCTGCTGGAAAGGATAGAGGTTGCGGTAGCCATCCGGGCCGTGATGGCCGCGGGAAGCGTCGGGACGATAGCGCGGCAGCGGCCAGCGCAGCAGATCAAGCAGCATGAATAAAGGCAATTTTCCGGAATGATGCAGGCATTCTGCCGCAAGCCTGGCAAATTAAAAAGCGGCGGGACTGGCCCGCCGCCGCTGGAAAACCGATGCCGAACTCAGAAGGTGTAGACCGCCTGGGCGCCGATCAGGTCATTGCTCTTGCGATAGCTGCCATCGTTGCGCAGGAAGACGTTCTCGCTGGCCCAATCGTGGCGGTATTCCAGCTTCAGCGTCAGCTGATCGGTGGGGAAGAACAGCAGGTCCGCCGTCAGAGCCTGGCGGTTGGCGCCCTTGCAATCGGACGATCCGCTAGCCAGACAGGCGGCGGACACGCCGAAGCCATTCACGCCGTCATAACCGCTGCCGTTCAGAGCGATGCCGCCGCCACCGCCGCCGTTCTTGCTGTTGTTCAGATAGTCATAACGCAAGGTGGCGCCCATCTTGCCGACGGTTTCCGTCATCCACTTGCGGTGACCCAGCAAGGAAGCACCATACCAAACGGCGTTGCCGCCATTCCAGGCGGCGTGCTGCTGTTGGCCGTAATCCAGTTCGACGTTGTACTGAATATCGCCCAGAGTGTAGCTGGCATCCGCCTCGGTGAAGAAATAGTTGGAATATGCGTTGCTTGACGCGCACTGATAACCAAAACCAGTACTGCCTGCCAGACAGCCATTCGTTACCGGAACCGGATTTGCAGCATTCTGTCCGGCGCTGGTCAACAGCGTCTGTTTGCCAGCATTGAACGACCAGCCCACATCCAGCGCGCTGCTCCAAGTGTAATCCACGCGCGCGGTGAAGGTTGGCGTGTTGTTGCTCTTCACCTGAGGATTACCGGTAGTTGCATTGGTGCCGGTATTAGCCAAATTGGCATGCGTGCGGTACTGCTCATTCGCCAGCAGGAACTTCCATGCCCAGACATCATGACTCCAGTTGAAGCCAGCGCCGACATAGCTGCCCGGATCGCTGAAGTCGTACAGCAGGCCGTGGGTCAGGGTCACCATCTGGTTCGATTGCTGCACCTCGTAGCCGCCGAAGCTGTTCATCAGGCCGGCATTGAAAGTCCAGGTGTCGGTTAACGGGAAGTTGATCACCGCGGTATTGATGATGTTGTTGCCGCTGCCGCCATCCAGCAAGGTGTTGCCTGAGCCGCGGTTGGGCATGATGGTGATTTCGGCGCTGGGCGCGGTGGGACCGATGCCGAAGGTCTTCTTGATGTCCAGATAGACGTCGCCGAAGGTGCTGTTGCTGTAAGCGTAAGTATTCTGGTGGTTCAGAAACTGGAAGCCGGCGCTATTGTTGTTGCGGTTATAGATATAGGTGGGATCCAGATAGCCGGTGATGCTCAAGCCGGCCAACGGCCCGTCGGTCGCCGCCGTGTTGAGCTTGTCCACCTTCAGCTCCATATTGGCCACGCGCTCTTTCAGCTCCGCTTTGGCGTCCTCGTCGGCCGCAGCAGCCTCCGCCGCCGGCTTAGCGGCTGAAGCAGAAGCCGCCTCCACCGCCTTTTGCAGCTCCGCCATCTGCTGCTGCAGTTTTTGCATCTGCGCCTTCAGCCGGACGATTTCATCCGTCTTGGCATCGGCCATCACCACGCCGGGCAGCGCGGCGATCAATGCGCTGATCAGAACCTTCTTCATCATCATTTCTCCTTGTGCTGCACTGCTGTTGTTGTTTACATCGCAACCCTGCTCAGCCGTTGGCAAAGGCCAATCGCATCTCTTTCTCGCGCTTGCGCGTCATCGCGCCCATATAGATATTGGCCGCCACCACCCCTATCGATACCAATACGATGAACAAGGTGGCCAGCGCGTTCATTTCCGGATTCAGGCCCAGCCTCACCCGCGAGAAGATGACCATGGGCAGGGTGGTGGAACCCGGACCGGACAGGAAGGCGGTCAGCACCAGATCATCCAGCGACAGCGTGAACGACAACAGCCAGCCCGAAACCAGCGCCTGCGAGATCAGTGGCAGCGTGATGACGAAAAACACTTTCAGCGGCCGCGCGCCCAAGTCCATCGCCGCCTCTTCCAGCGACAGGTTCAACTCCCGCACCCGCGACTGCACCACGATGGTGACGTAGGACACGCACAGCATCACGTGGCCGATCCAGATGGTGAACACCCCCCTGCCCTCGGGCCAACCCAGGCTTTGCTCCATCGCCACGAACAGCAGCAGCAGCGATATGCCCTGGATCACTTCGGGAATCACCAGCGGCGCGTTGATCATGCCGGTAAACAGCGCAAACAGCCGGAAGCGGCCGAAACGCCCCAGCACGAAGCCGGCCCAGGTCCCCATCACCACCGATGCCGTTGCCGTCATCAGCGCGATCTTCAGGCTGAGCCAGGCGGCATTGATCAGCTCATCGTCGTCCAGCAAGGCGGCGTACCACTTGAAAGAAAACCCCGACCACAGCGTCACCAGTTTGGACTCGTTGAACGAGTAGATCACCAGCAGCACGATGGGCAAGTACAGAAAGGTGTAGCCGAGTCCCAGCACCAGAAAGGACAAGGGTTTGCTTGGCTTGATCATTTCGCCTCCTCCATCGTCTTGACCTGGTAATGCTGGAACAGCGCCATCGGCACCAACAGCAGCAACACCATGCAGCAGGTCACCGTGGCGGCCATCGGCCAGTCATTGTTGCTGAAGAACTCTTCCCACATCACGCGGCCTATCATCAGCGTGTCCGAACCGCCCAACAGCTCCGGGATCACGTACTCGCCCACCGCCGGGATGAACACCAGGAGGCTGCCGGCGACGATGCCGTTCTTCGACAAAGGCAGCGTCACCTGCCAAAACGCGCGCCACGGCTTCGCGCCCAGGTCGTAGGCCGCTTCCAGCAGCGTCAGATCCATCTTCACCAAGTGGGCGTACAGCGGCATGATCATGAACGGCAGGTAGGAAAACACCATGCCGATGTAGACTCCCCAGTTGGTGTGATACAGATGCAGCGGACTGTTAATCACCCCCAGCCATAGCAGGAACTGGTTGAGAAAACCGTCGTTCTTCAGAATGCCTATCCAGGCGTAAACCCGAATCAGATATGAGGTCCAGAACGGCAGCATCACCATCATCATCAGCGTGTTGCGCGTCGCGCCCTCGGCCCGCGCGATGTAGTAGGCCATCGGATAGCCGATCAGCAGACACAGCACGGTGGAGAAGAACGCCATCTTGACCGAGCTGACATAGGTGGCGAAATACAGGTCGTCGGTGAACATGAAGCGGTAATGGCTCAGGTTGAGCGCAACCGTGTAGACGTCGTTTTCCAGCTTGGTCAGCGGCGTGTAAGGCGGGATGCCCAGCTGCTGCTGGGAGAAACTGATGCCCACCACCAGCAGGAAGGGCAACAGGAAAAACACGAACAGGAACAGGAAAGGCACGGCTATCGCCGTTGTCCTGCCCGATGGCAACCATTTCAGATCCGGTAGTTTCATGGCAGCACCACAACGCCTGAGGCGTTTGAACATTGCGTCCCCATCGGCGAAGCGCCTTCGCCGACACCTTCAGACCGCCCGACAAGGGGCGGACAATGTCCCACGGCTGTCCGGCCGTCCCGGCCAAGCCGGGCAGCGGACTATTGTTGTGTGATCCAAGCACGAGCCGGATGGCGGCACCCGGCTCATGACAGGCTTAGCGCCCTGTCTTCAGCTGCGTCCACAGCCGGTTCTGCAGACGGGTGATGTCCGCCGGCAACGGCTTGAGCAGGAACAAGGTTTTCATCACCGATTCCGGCGGGTAGATGGTCGGATCATTGGCGATTTCCGGCTTGACGAACTTGCGCGCCGCCGCGTTGACCGTCGGGTAGAACACCTCGTCGGTAATCGCCGCGTTGACCTCAGGCGTCTCGATGTAGTTGATCCATTTGAGCGCGGCCTCCGGGTGCGGCGCGTCCTTCGGGATCACCATCACGTCGAACCAGATCGGCGCGCCGGACTTGGGAATCACATAACCCAGCTGATAGGAACGCTTGGCCTCGGCCGCCCGGTGCTTGGCGATGTTGACGTCGCCGGACCAGCCCAGCGCCAGACAGATGTCGCCATTGGCCAAGTCGTTGATGTAGCCGGACGAGTTGAATTGGGTGATGTACGGGCGGATCTTCTTCAAGGCCTCGAACGCGGCCTGGTAATCGGCCGGATTCTTGCTGTTCGGGTCCTTGCCCAGATGGTGCAGCGTCACGGCGAACACGTCGTTGGCCTGATCCAGCACGGACACGCCGCAGTCCTTCAGCTTGGACACGTATTTGGGATCGAACAGGATGTCCCAGCTGTCCAGCGGAGCGTTGTTGCCGAGGATGGCCTTGACCTTGGTGAAGTTGTAACCCAGGCCGTCGGTGCCATAAGCCCACGGCACGCCATGCGCGTTGCCCGGATCGGCATCGACGATCTTGGCCATCAGCGACTTGTCCAGATTGGCCAGATTGGGCAGCTTGGACTTGTCCAGCTTCTGGTAGATGCCGGCTTCGATCTGCCGGGCCATGAAGTTGGAAGTGGGCACCACGATGTCGTAGCCGGCGCGGCCGGTCAGCATCTTGGCTTGCAAGGTGTCATCGCTGTCGTAGACATCGTATTTCACCTTGATGCCGGTCTGTTTTTCAAAGCCGGGGATGGTGGACTTGGCGATGTAATCGGACCAGTTGTAGACGTTAAGCGACTTGTCTTCCGCCAGCGCGCCGGTGGCTGGCAAAAGCATCAACAAGGAATACAGAACTTTGTGAACCAGTTTCTTCTTCATGACAGGCTTCCTAAGTAGCACGACCATAAATGCTCCCGCCGATGACGGGAGATCCCGAGGAACTGCATTCTTCATTGCGTCGTCTGCCCATTGCGCTGGCCTGGCCGCGCAGACGGCGGCATTAAACCAACATACACCAAGGCAGGCGAACGTAATATGCTCAAGCGTTACGTCATGTAACCCGAATTCGTCGCGCTCACAAAACCACCCCATCCCGCGCGGGCCAGCCTTGGCTTACCATTGGGTTGTCTGTGTTAACGCCTTGCTTCAGGCGCGCCGCGAGGCGTTGTCAGCGATTTGACTTCGGAATCAACGGATAGACGGAACGGTTCAGAAAGAAGCGGGAGGGCTATGCAGGGAACGAGGCGGCGAGTGAAGCGCAAACGCGGGTGAACCGGCGCGGCAGGACGGGGAACAGTCAGGCCAAGGTCGGGCTGCTTGCATCATGATTTCCTCTCTCTCGCTCCAATATGCGATGGTGGCGTTTAATAAATTTGACGCCATAATTTTTATGTAACTACTTTTTAATCAGGTTTACGCAGAGTTGCAATAGAAAAGCCAGTTGCTTCACAAAAAAATCAACACACTGTCTATTTGTTGCCAACTAGCGTTTATGATCATCAACGCCGCGATGACCTATCGGCCTAAGCGCGAGCTTGGCCGGCCTTTGATTCAAGACATTATCATCAACGAATCTCGATCAGGAAATCGCTGGCTTCCTGGCGGCGCCGCAATCAACCATCCCGCAGCACCGACGCAACACCTGCTGCCGGTTGATAAAGCAAAAAGGCTGCCAGCGGCAGCCTTTAAATACGAAAAACAGCGGCAATCACAACAGGCGGGTGATCAGGGCCTTGTGGTCATAGCCGGCAAAACCGGGGATCCGCACCTGCATGCCGTTGCCGGCAGCCACCTGCACCGACTCGCCATTGCGTATCATCTGCGCCAGTTCAATGATGCGGTTGCCGGACGGATGGATCACCTCCAGCTTGTCGCCGACGGCGAACTTATTCTTCACCTCCACCAGCGCCCAGCCTTCGGCATCCACTTCGATCACATCGCCGACATACTGGCTCTGCTTGGCCTTGGAGTGCCCGGTCAGGTAGTTCTGGTAATCCTGGCTTTGGTGCCGCTCAAGAAAGCCCGGGGTATAGCCGCGGTTGGCCAGGCCATCCAGATCGGACAACAGGCTCAGGTCGAACGGACGGCCGGCGACGGCGTCGTCGATCGCCTTGCGGTACACCTGGGCGGCGCGCGCCACATAGTACAAACTCTTGGTGCGGCCTTCGATCTTCAGCGAATCGACGCCTATCTTCGCCAGTTTCTCCACCTGCTCCACGGCGCGCAGGTCCTTGGAGTTCATGATGTAGGTGCCATGCTCATCTTCAATGATGGGCATCAGCTCGCCCGGGCGGCTACCCTCTTCGATCAGATAAGTCTTGTCCGCCAAGGGGTGGCGCTGCTGGCTGCCGCAGGACGAGAAATTCTGGTTGGCTTCTTCCAGCGCCTTGTTGAAGTCGAACTGGATCACCTGCACATCGCCGGCGTCGTCGCCCTGCGTGTCGTGGACCTTGTAGTCCCAGCGGCAAGCATTGGTGCAGGTGCCTTGATTCGGATCGCGGTGGTTGAAATAGCCAGACAGCAGGCAACGGCCGGAGTACGCGATGCACAATGCACCATGAACGAACACTTCCAGCTCCATGTCGGGGCATTCCTGGCGGATTTCCGCAATCTCGTCCAGGGACAGCTCGCGCGACAGGATGATGCGCGACACGCCCAGCTTCTGCCAGAACTTGACGCCCATATAGTTGACGGTATTGGCCTGCACCGACAGGTGGATGGGCACTTCCGGCCACTTCTCGCGCACCATCATGATCAGCCCCGGGTCGGCCATGATCAGCGCGTCCGGCTTCATGGCGATGACCGGTTCCATGTCGGCCATATAAGTCTTGATCTTGCTGTTGTGCGGCAGGATGTTGCTGGCGACAAAGAACAGTTTGCCGCGCGCGTGGGCCTCGTCTATGCCCTGCTTCAGTTCTTCCAGCTTGAAATCGTTGTTGCGTGCGCGCAGGCTGTAGCGCGGCTGGCCTGCGTATACGGCGTCGGCGCCAAAATCATAGGCGGCGCGCATCTTGTCCAGCGTGCCGGCCGGCAGCAGCAATTCGGGGGCTTTGATCATTGGGTGATGACTTCTTGGTATTCAGTTGAGCAGGCAGGAAACCGGCAGCGGCTTGCGGTCCGGCTTGACGAAAGCCTTGCGGGCCGAGTCTGCGGCCAGGCGTTCGGACGAGTAATGCTGCTCCAGCACGGCCTTGGCGTCCTGAGCCAAGTCTCGACAGCTGTCCAGAAAAGCCTGCCAGTCTTCCATCAGCGCCGGGTCGGACTCCACCCGGCTATAGGCGATGGCCAGCAGCGCCATCGTCAGCGTGTGGTTGTACTTGGTCGCCGCGCCATTGGCCATGGCGAAGCGCGACAACGCATGCGCGCAACGCGCGGCCGCCTCCGGCGCCGGGTACTCCCGGCGATAGCCCCAGGCTGCGTACAGGTGGGCTTGATGATTGAAATCCGATGCTGCCAGCGCATTGGCTTCCAGCTTACGCAGGAATACCTGGTGCTCCATGGTGCAGACGCTCCGCAAGTGCAAAAAACGACAGGCCCCGCACCATAGCGGAGCCTGTTTGAGGCTTATTCGGCCGCGATTATGCGCGGGTGGACATTCAGCGTCAAGCCCGCCTGACGCATCGCCGCAACTTTAAGCCGCTGTTTTTTAAAGCCGTTTTATTTTCGTGGTTTTTGCAACAATGCCGCCAAAGCCAGCAACTGCCCCGCCATGGCAAGCAATAGCAGCATTGGGCACAGCAATCGCAGCAACAGGCTTTCCGTCTCGCCGCCGCGCCATAGCACGGACATCGCCATGAATAACAAGGTGGAAGCCAGCAACATGGCAATGCCGAATTTGCGATTGCTGCGCAGGCGAATGAACAGGTTTTTCATTTTAAAGAGATCCGGATAAAAAAGTCAGGCGTCGGCCGGCGGCTCGCCCAGCCGGGCCAGCGCCGCCAATTCGTCGGCGAAGAAACCCGCGGCTTCGCGCGCGGACAGATTGTAGTCGCCGGGATGCAGTTGCATCGCGTACTCATCGAGTAGACGGCGGAAAGTCGCCTGTGGTTCCAGCCCGCGCTGCCGGCATAGCTCGCAGAACCAGCGATTGCCGATCTGCACATGGCCGATCTCGTCGCGCAGGATGATGTCCAGCACGGCAACGCTGGCCGTATCGCCGATGGCGGCCAGCCGCCGCTGAATGCCCGGCGTCACGTCCAGTCCGCGCGCCTCCAGCACTCTGGGCACCAGGGCCATGCGGATCATCGCGTCATGATCGGTCTTGCGCGTCATCGCCCACAGGCCGTCATGCGCCGGAAAGTCGCCGTAGGCGAAACCGAGCTCCCGCAACCTGTCCTGCAGCAGCCGGAAATGGCCGGCCTCCTCCGCCGCCACCCGCAGCCAATCGCCAACGAAGCCGTCCGGCATGTCGCGAAAACGCCAGGCTGCGTCCAGCGCCAGATTGACGGCATTGAATTCGATATGGGCGATGGCGTGCAGCAAGGCGCCATGCCCCTGAGGGGTAGAAAGGCCGCGCCGCGGCACCTTGGCGGGATGGACCAACTCGGGACGATCCGGCCGCCCCGCCTCCGGCAAGGCGTAGGGCGGGTCTGCCGCCAGGCGGGCCAGGGAGCCGGCGCGCCAATCCTGGAAAAGCCGTTCGGCAAGCAACAGCTTTTCCTCGACGTTGCGGCACAACAGCGCCTACTCCAGCAAGGGATAAAGCGATACGGTTGAGTGCGTCATGCCGCGGATTTTAAGCGCCGCGCGTCCTCAGGCCAAGTCTGCCTCGGCTTGGGCTGTCAGCCAGTCATCGAAACGCGCCAGTTCCTCGTCGAACTTCTGCATCGCCTGATGGGCCAATTCGACATTGTGGTCCTTGCCGGCTTTTTCCACGGCCTCCGCCGCCGCGCCCAAGTCAGTGGCGCCGACCATGCGGCTGGCGCCCTTGATCCGGTGGGCGGCAAACCCGATCTTGTCCGGATCCCGGCTTTGCAGCGCCTCGCGCAACGCCGCCACGTCCTCCTGGTTGCCGGTCTGGAATTCACGCAGGATTTCCAACTCCATGCTCACATCGCCGTTGCTGTAGACCTCCAGCACGCTGCGATCGATCGGCGCAGAGAGGCTATCCGCCCCATCATGAGCGTCTGCCGGCAGCGCGGGCTGGGGCAATGGCTCCATGGCAGCCTCCGGCGGCAAGATAGCCTGCTCTCCCGAGTCGCCGACAGACCGCATCCATTTGCTCAAGGTCGATTGCAGGGCATGAATCGACAAGGGCTTGGTGAGAAAGTCGTCCATGCCGGCCTCGCGCGTCTTGTCCACCTCCTCTTTCGCGGCATTGGCGGTGCAGGCGACGATGGGAATACGGCCGCACTCGGGATGCGATGCCTCGTAGGCGCGCACCAGCCGGGCCAGTTGATAGCCGTCTATGCCAGGCATGTGGCAATCGGTCAGAATCAGGGAATAACGCCCAGCCAGCCACTTGCTGAAGGCGCGATCGCCATCCTCGGCCCAATCTGCCGGATATCCGAGCTTCTCCAGCTGCTTCAGCGTCAGCTTGCGATTGGTAGGATTATCCTCGGCAAACAGAATGGGATAACCCTTCTCGACACCGGCAGACGCACCTTCACTGGCAAGGGGGGCGGAAACCGACTCCAAAGGCACCCGCTGCTCAGGCAGCACCACCGGCTCGACCTGCTCGGCCAGCCATTCCAGCTCCAGCAGCAGCCGGGCGCAACTGCCCTTGCCCGGCTCGCTTTCCATTTCCACATGCCCGCCCATCAAACCGGCCAGCCGCCGGCAGATGGCCAGCCCCAAGCCGGTGCCGCCAAAACGCCTGGTCGTTTCGGAGTCCGCCTGGGTGAATGGCTGGAACAGCTTGCTCAACTGCTCCTGCGACATGCCGATGCCGGTGTCTTCGACCTCAAATGCCAGCACCTGATAATTGGCGACGGTATCCATCACCCTCACCCGGATGTCCACTTGCCCGCCGGCGGTGAACTTGATGGCATTGCTGATGAAGTTCTGCAAGACCTGCCGCACCCGCAACGGGTCCATCACCAGCGTCGGCGCCAGCTTGTCGTCCAGGGTCAGCGTCAGCGCCAGGCCTTTCTTGTTGGCATTCTCCTGATACAGGCTGCGCAGGCTGTCCATGAACGGCTGCACGGCCGTCCGGGTGGGAATGATCTCCATCCGGTCCGCCTCAATCTTGGAAAAATCAAGAATATCGTCGATCAGCCTGAGCAAGGTATTGGCAGAGTCTTGTATGGTGGACACGGTATCGCGCTGCTCCGCGTCCAGCTGCGTCATCGCCAGCAACTCCAGCATGCCGAGCACGCCGTTCATCGGCGTGCGGATCTCGTGGCTCATCGTGGCGAGGAAGGCGCTCTTGGCGCGGTTGGCGGCATTGGCCTGGTCGCGCGCCATGCGCAGCTCGAACTCCGCCATCTTGCGTTCGGTGATGTCCAAGCAGGCCAGAATGATCACCGACTCGGCCGCGTCCGGGAACAACAGCTGCCCCTCGAACAGCACCCAGATCGGCCGGCCGGTGCCGGTCAAGCACTCCAGCTCGCAGTGGATGCGCGCATTTTCCTGCTGCATCTTGGACATCTGCTCGGCCAGCTCGTACCAGCCATGCTCAGAAGCCAGCAACTCCATCAGGTGCATGCCGGACAGGCCGTATCCATCGCCGACATCAAAAATGCTTTCCGCGGTGAGATTGGCGCGGGTGATCTGGAAGTGTTCGTTCAAGCGCAGCAAACCCACCGGCGAAGCGGAGTACACCGCCTCCTCCTCTTGCAACACCGCGCGCAATTGGGCTTCAGACATCTTACGGCGGTCTTCTTCCGCGTAAAAACCGAGGATATTGGCGTAGGCGCCCAGCAAGGGCAGGATGCTGATGCCGAGCTGCGACAGCGTTGGCCGCATCAGGCAAACCCCCGCCGCCACCTCTCCGGCCAGCATTACCGGCAAGGAGACCCAGGACGGCTGCGCCGACAAGCTGCGGAACAGGGCCGGCAATGGCGCCTCGGCCATCGACAATTGCTGTATCTGCGGCAGGAAATCTGGCCACTCCCCGGCCTGCAAACGCAGGGACTCGTCGCTGTTATCCAATGCCGACCAGGCGACCAAAACACACTGTTCGGAATGCGTGAAATCCAGGAAAGTATCGTGCAAGCGCGCAAACACCGCCTCGCGCGATGAGCGAGAAAGCAGCAAAGCCTCGATTTCCGAAATGACCGACAGCAAGTCGACGCTGCGCTCCAGCGATGCTTCAGCCAGCCTGCGCTTGTGCTCATCCCGCACGATCAAGATGTGCAAAGGACGGTTCTCCCCGTCCTGATAGCGATCTATCGTCAGCAAGGCGTGAAAATGCTCGCCGCCACTGCCCATTCCCTCTACCTGCAGCGAGCGCCCCTCCTGAATTTCCAAGGCAGACAACACGGAATGCAACTCATCGTTCATCACGAATAGCTGCTTGACGGGCATGCCAGCCAAGATGCTCATCGAGTAGCCGAACATTCTTCCGGCGCCCTCGTTGGCCATTTCGATGGCGCCGTTCTGATTGATCACCAGCATCGCATCGCCGGATACGTCAAGCATGCGCTGCAGAAAATCCAGCGGCTTGAGCACTTTGCGCACCATCACGTACAGGAGGAAGCCCAGCAACACGATTTCCACCAAAGCGAACAAGCCGGCTCGCAGCAGCTCGCGCCTGGCATCGGACAAGCTAGCCTGGGCCGCGGCGGCAGTATGGCCGGACACATCCTGCAGCGTCTGCGAAAACGCCTCCGTCAACTGATCCAGATTGCGGGCAAAGTTGGTGGCCTGGGCGAATTGCAAACGCCCATCCAATTGATCCAGCTGCAATTGCGCCAACAACTGCTGCCGCTGCGCCAGCAGCGCGAGCGTGGTGAACTTGGCCGACAAACGCGGATCCTGCACGCTGTCCACTCGGGGCCTGAGCTTGTCCAAGGTCAGCATCCCGGCAGCCAAACGGCGCGCCAGATCCTCTTCCACGTGCCGGTCCAGCCTGTGCCCCAACATCGTGCGCAATACCAGCGCCTGGGCATTGGCCCGCAGCCAATAGGCGGACATCCACAAATCCTGCCGCAACCACACCAGATTATTGATGCGCGGATCGCCGCTCGCCGCCATGGAAACCACCGCGTCGCTCAGCAAATGCTGCACCTGCTCCTGAACATCGCGCGTTTCTTCATACAGCCGGGTTGTCAACGCTTGATTGGGGCCTGTGCGGGCGCGCCAGGTTTCGCCGGCCAGCGCGCGCAACTGCTGGAACTGACGCAGGGTCTGCTGCAAATGGATCAATTTTTCCTCGATCCGGCCGTTCTGCCTCTTGCGCAAAGACGTAGCCAGCGCGAAATAATCCTCGTCCACCCGTCGGCCCAGCTGCTCCAGCCGATTTTGCTGGTCCGAGGTAGGCGGCTTGCCCAGCAGCAAGGCGCGCAATTGTCCGCTTTCGCTCAGTTGCGCTTCCGCAAAGCGGTAAAGCAAATCGGCATCGCCGCTCCATTCAGTCAACTGGCTGGCTTGCTGATATTGCTCCCAAGACGTGATCTGCAGTTGCGACATGACGCCAATTTGCAGCATGCCCAGTAACAGCACGATGACCAACACGCTGCGACCGATCGCGCTTGCCTGACTATGCTGCGGCCGAATCCGGGTCATGGCTAGCTTCTCACAACCGGCTGGGCCACTGACTCCGGATTGTCCAATACGAAAATCTGCGCGACGCCATAACGCTCAGAGTAATCCTTCAATACCGACAATTGATTGGCGGAGATGGTGGCGCCGCGCGGCAACAGCAAATGTCCGGACCGGCTGCGCAGGTCGCGCGTCAGTAGCGCGCCTGGCTTGACCTTATCCAGAGTCAGACAGCTCTCTTCCGGCTCATCGTGGGCGATGGGCGTCCTAGTCTCGAACAGCCGGCCAAACACTTTTTTGTCATAATCCGTGCCCGTGGAGATGTGATAGTAGCTAAATGGATCGATTTCCGGCCGCGCCCGCTGCAATGCAGTCTGGATCGCCTTTTCCACATCGGCCGGCTTAGGCGGCTTGACGACGAAGCCATCGGCGTGCAGCTGGCTGGCCATCACCACATTGCTGCGGTCCGCATGGCCGGACAAAAAGACGAAGGGTAGATTGGAAACATTGGCGGTATGGCCGCAGCGCAGTTCCTTGAGCAAATCCATGCCATTCATAGGCTGCATTTGCACGTCGCACAAAATGATGTCGACCATGCGGATATCCAGCATCCGCATCGCGGCAGTACCATCTGCGGCCTGATAAATATGGTCCTGCCGGATACCCATGCTCTGCAAGGCCTGCGAAATCAGCGTACGCACCAAGGTCTGGTCATCGACGATCAAGATGCGCAAGCGGACCAAATCGACCGAAATCATCGCGTCTCCTCAAGTAACGGATACCGCGCCATCCGCTGCAGAACTGCTTCCCCAAATGCTTCTGGTCGCCGCCACCAACTCGTCTTCCGGTATGGCCGCGCCCAGAAACTGCCCCATTCCGCTGACGCACCCAAGCGATCGCGCCAACTCCAGGCTCTCTTCATTATCGATGCGCGTTGCGCAAACTGCGGCCTGCGACAAGCCGAAATAGCGCAAAAGGCGAAAGGCGCCCGCATCTTCTCCCAGCAATACCCGCATCCAGCGCAAGGTTTCCACCGGCACATTCAGCTGGTCGAATGGAAACTTGAACAGATTGCTCACCGCGAGGGCGCCCTGCCCGAACTCTCCCGCCAGCAAGCGGAATCCCAAATAACGAACTTTGGCGATATTCTCGAAGCACACCGCGTCTGCGTGCCTGCCCAAGCCATCGCTCAACTCAAAGCCGATGCGCCGGGCCGCGACGCCATATTGCTGCAGCGCCATATAACAATGGTCGAATACGTTTTCCGCACACAGGCAGGCTTCATCGATCGGCACGCTGATTGGGCACTCGGCAAAAGACGTCTGCCGCGCGATATCGACCAGCAGCTTGGCTATCCGCTCCACCACCGTTTCCAGCATGACGGCCGACGCCATCCTCCGGCCAGCCAGCCGCGAAAGCAGATAGTCCATCGGATAACGCTTGCCATTCTGGATCAATCCGGCCAGGTGAAAACCACTGAGCTTGCGCTCCGCCAGCGTAAGCACCGGCGCAAACTCCAGCCGATAGTCGTCCTCGCCTATCATCGACAATAACTGCTCGATATCCACCGGATACAGCGGAAGCCGCCTTTCCATTTCATTGAAGATATCGTCGAGCGTGGCGACGAAGGCTTCCGCCGAATAGGGTTTGGTCAGAAATCGGGTGCAAGACATGCCCAGCGCGCTGGACATGTCGGCAATGGTTTGCAGCGTTTTGCCGTCGTAGCCGGAAATGATCAGCAGTGCGGACTGGTAGCCCAGCTGCGCCACATTCTTGATGAAATCTATGCCGTTCATGCCGGGCATGCCGATATCGGTGATCACCAGGTCATAGCCGCCTTCCACCAGGCTCCGCAGCGCCTCGGCCGGATCGCTGAACTCATCTATCTCCACCGCGAAACGGCTGAAGAAGCTGGCTTGGCGCGAGATCAGCTTGCGCAATACCAATTGGTCATCGAGTATCAAGAACCGCTTTGGCTTCAGCTCCATGCTGATCATCCCCTTCCAGGCAATACCGCAGCAGTCTCAACGCTATGCACTCGGCCCCCGGCCAGCTTAAGAGGCTTCTCTGCGCAGCATCACCGCCTCCGCCCGCCGCTACGACATTCGCGTAACTTTCCGCCGCGTAATACCATGTATAGGCTGACATACTTGCCAGCACAAGCGGCCATCCGTTTGCCTTGAGAGGCGCCGCCCTGCGCCTCGCCATTCCGCTAGCGGGTCGCATGCGCGTCGACACTCAGCCCTTGAGTCGACCCGAACAGACTCAGGACCACGCTAGGGGCTGTTGACGTTTGGTGAGTGGATCGCGTTTGAGCTACGCCAAACCCGCAGGGCCGGGCGCCTTTCGCGCCGACTCTTCGTTGTTCCGCGCTGGCAGAGAATGACTATGCGGCGC
>NZ_JAUCGU010000044.1:0-28115 GCF_059916625.1 Chromobacterium sp. CCUG 76385 | reverse complement strand
TTCATATCCGTCATTTTCCTTCAAGTGACGGACTTCTCTCTACTTTTGATTGGTAGGGGCTGAGGGGAGCAGATCAGTGCGACAACGCACAGACTACGCAGCCGAGTCGAGACTAAAACAACGAATAACGAAACTAGCGTGCAATCGACATTGATGTTTTTGCCCGCCACCATATGAAGGGACGACCATGAACCACATCACCACCAAAGATGGCATCAGGCTGTATGTCAAAACCTGGGGAGCTGGCCGTCCTGTCGTCATGGCACATGGCTGGCCTTTGTCTGCCGACAGCTTTGATGATTTGGCAATGGCCATTGCTGATGCGGGGATGCGTGCCATTCAATATGACCGCAGGGGTTTCGGCAGGTCAGACCAGCCTTGGAGTGGCTACAATTACGACTCTCTAGCCGACGATCTGGCTGCAGTCGTTGAGCAGACCTTTTCCCAGGATGCCACGCTGCTGGGCTTCTCTATGGGTGGCGGTGAGGTAGCGCGCTACCTGTCTCGTCATGGCGACCAGCGGGTCGCACAGGCGGTACTGATCTCTTCTGTTCTGCCATTCATCCTCAAGACCGACACCAACCCCGACGGTGTGGATCAACATGTGTTTGACCAAATGGAAGCCGACCTCAGAACCGACCGAGCGCAATTTTGGACTGGATTCTTCAAGGATTTCTTCGGTGTCGGCCTGACCTCTCATCCGGCAAGCAAAGAAGTGATCGAATGGTCGCGCGCCACGGCCATGCAGGCGGGTCTGAAGCCAACCCTGGCCTGCGTCCGCGCGTTTTCCCGTACAGACTTCTGGCCAGACCTGCCTAGTTTCACGATGCCGACGCTAATCGTCCACGGCACTGCTGACAAAATTGTTCCTATAGAAAAGAGCAGCCGCAAGATAGCCAAGGCCATCGCTCAGGCGACCATGATCGAATATGACGGTGCGCCGCATGGCCTGTTGGTTAGTCACAAGGAGAGGTTAATCAGGGATGTCGTCGGATTCCTCACCGAGGGGGCAAGATAGCAGGCAGCCTCAACACTCAGGCCACTTAAGCAAGGAGTACGCTTATGAAGCCAGACCTAAACTTTCTCGGCATACCTGGCAGTCTGCGTTGTTGTTCGTACAATCGCGCGCCGCTGGTTGCCGCCCCACTGTCGCGAAGCCCGGTGCTTCGATGGTCAAGTGGCAGAACTGCAAGTGCGTGCCGCCATCTTGAACCGTTTTAACATGCTCGGCCGTCCGTGCACGGTGGCTGTGGCGTAAATCCATTAGGGGAAGGGGGAACCTCCCCCTGTTCAGGATTTATGCAACAGCGTCTCACCAGCGACCACTGCGACATTCAAACGGTGCGTTCGTACCAAGGCTTTGTCGAGTTGACGATGCGTACCACTAATAGCATCACCGGCACCTCGATCAGCACGCCCACCACTGTGGCCAGCGCGGCGCCGGATTGGAAGCCGAACAGGCTGATCGCGGCCGCGACGGCTAGCTCGAAGAAGTTGGACGCGCCGATCAGCGCCGACGGGCAGGCGACTGAGTGTTTTTCCCCGACCTGGCGGTTGAGCCAATAGGCCAGCGCCGAATTGAAGAACACCTGGATCAGGATGGGCACGGCCAGCAGCGCGATCACCAGCGGCTGCTGCAAAATGGCCTTGCCCTGGAAGGCGAACAGCAACACCAGGGTCAGCAGCAGCGCTGCAATCGACCACGGCTGAATGCGATGCATGGCGGCATCGAATACCGCTTGTCCTTTGTTCAGCAGTGTCTTACGGATCGCCTGCGCGATCAGCACCGGCACCACGATATACAGTCCCACCGATGTCAGCAGCGTAGCCCACGGCACGGCGATGCTGGAAACGCCTAGCAGCAGGCCGACTAGCGGCGCAAAGGCGAACACCATGATCAGGTCGTTCAGCGCGACCTGCGACAACGTGAAATACGGATCCCCGCCGGTCAGCCGGCTCCAGACGAACACCATGGCGGTGCACGGCGCGGCAGCCAGCAGGATCAGGCCCGCGATGTAGCTGTCTAACTGCTCTGCAGGCAGAAGCGGCGCAAACCATACCCGAATGAACAGCCAAGCCAGAAAGGCCATCGAGAACGGCTTGACCAGCCAATTGATGAACAGGGTGACGCCGATGCTCCTGATGTGCGCCTTGACCTGGTGCAGCGCGCCGAAATCGATTTTCAGCAGCATCGGGATGATCATCACCCAGATCAGCAGGCCGACCGGCAGGTTGACCTGGGCGATTTCCCAACTGCCAATCGCGTGGAACAGGCCAGGGAAGGCCTGCCCCAAGCCGATGCCGGCCACAATGCAGAGGGCGACCCAGGCGGTCAGGTAGCGCTCGAACAAGCTCAGATGGGCGCCGGCGGAGCAGGGATGGGCGACTTCAGATGGTATGGACATGCCATTCTCCGTGGGATGGGGCGATCCTGCGCGCAGCCGTGAGAGCAGCGTCAGGGAAGCAATGTACCGATGCGATCCAGCTCCGCCTTGAGTTGGGGCGGATCTTGGCGCAGCGTATCCAGCGGCAGGGCCAGGAATGCCTCGATCCGTACCCGCAAGATGCGATAGGCCGTTGAGAAGGCCACGTCGATCTCCTGATCGCTGCCCGTCGCATGGGCAGGATCCTCCACGCCCCAGTGGCTGCGTAGCGCCGGCCCGAGATACGCCGGGCAGGTTTCGCCGGCGGCGCTGGCGCACACCGTGATCACGATGTCAGGCGCAGCCGGCAAGTGATCCCAGGATTTGCTGTGGTAGCCATCGGTGGCGATCCCTTCTCGTGCCAGCAGCGCCAGCGAGCGCGGGTGCACCTGCCCGGTTGGTTGGCTGCCAGCGCTCATTGCATGCCAGCCCGCCGGCGCCAAGTGGTTGAAGACCGCTTCAGCCAGGATGGAACGACAGGAGTTGCCGGTGCACAGGAACAGCACATTGACCGTGGCTTGGTTCATGGCGGGTTCTCTTTCTCAGTGGCGCTCAGCAGCAACCGCTGTCCGGCGCGCAGGTGTTTTTGGTCGTGATCTTGACGGCGGTCTTCGGCGCACAGCCAGCGCTGGCCGGTTCGCCCGCTGCAGACTCGCTACCATTGAACGTTGGGATCGTAGATGTTGATCACGCTTATACTCTTTCTGCAATGCAGGTAACAACTTCCAAGGGAATGACAACGTGGGAAATTTTAGAAAATACAGTAAAGAACTGTTTGCGTTGATAACCTTTTTGGTTTTATGCATTTTTTTTACTTACTGGTATGGTGTATGGCCGTTTACTAGGACTGTTACAGTCATTCAGTCGAGCCTGACTAGTCAAGGTATTGTGGTTAAATTTATACCTTCGTGGAAGGTTAAAGCCCCAACATTGTTTTGTAGTTTCGATCGAGATAAGGGTCGTCATTATACAGAGGCAAATGAAACCGTTGGTCGTGGCGGTCCTGATACGGCAGAGGTAGATGGGCGGGCGATAAAAATAGAGGTGGTTTTTGGAAAGGCTGATTGGAAGGATATGTCGAGTGAGGAGTTTGATCGGCTTGTGAGTCAAAATAGTTATATTTATTGCAAGGTGTATCAAGCTAATTTTTCTTCTATTGAGTCTGAAGAGTTTTCTATCCGTCTTCCAAAGGCTAAAGGGTAAATTTTTTCAATCTATATTCTGGTGCGTGTAGGCGTAGTCAAGTGATGGCTGGGTTAAATGTTGTATCGCGCTGACGCATTCATCACATTTAGATTTTACTGTCTGTCACTTGTCAGACCTTTTGTATAAAATATGCTCGAATCCTTACTCCCCTACTACGAACGCGAACTCGGCCAGCTGCGCGAGCTGTCCGGCGAGTTCGCGCGCCGCTATCCCAAGATCGCCGGCCGGCTGCAGATGGAAGGCGACCAGTGCGCCGACCCGCACACCGAGCGGCTGATCGAGGCGTTTGCGCTGCTGGCGTCGCGCATTCACAAGAAGCTGGACGACGATTATCCCGAGGTGGCGGAGAGCTTCCTCGATGTGCTGTATCCGCATTATCTGCAGCCGATTCCGTCCGCCACCATCGTGCAGTTCGAGTGCGATCCGGCGCGGCCGGAGATCGCCAAGTGCTACCGCGTGGAGCGCGGCCAGCCGGTGCATGCGCCGGCCATCAACGGCGTGGTGTGCAAGTTCCGCAGCGCCTACCCGGTGGATCTGTATCCGCTGTCTTTGAAGGACGCGCGGCTGGAACTGACCAGCGGCTCGCCTTACCTGCGCCAGCTTGCGCCGGACGCGGCGGCATTGTTGACGCTGGAGTGCCACACCCACGGCGGGCTGGCGCTGAACAACATCGGTTTGACGTCCTTGCGCTTCTTCCTGGACGGCGAGCCGGCGCTGATGCACCTCTTGTACGAGCTGCTGTTGTCGCAGGTGCTGCGCATCCGCGTGGGCGACGGCAGCGACGATCCGGCCCGCACCTTCACGCTGCCGGCCTCGGCCATCCGTCCGGTGGGCTTCGGCCGCGACGAGGGCATGCTGGAGTACGACGAGCGCTCCTTCATGGGCTACCGGCTGCTGACGGAATACTTCTGCTATCCGGAAAAATTCCTGTTCGTCGACATCGCGGAGCTGGACAAGGCGGCCGCGCGCTTGAATGGCGACAAGCTGGTGCTGCAACTGGTGCTGGGCGACTACCCGGACAGCGAGCGCCATCATCGGCTGCTGACGCAGCTGCAGCCGCAGCATCTGAAGCTGGGCTGCACCCCGGTGGTGAACCTGTTCAAGCAGCCGGGCGAGCCTATTCGCATCAGCCATCAAAAGACGGGCTACCCGGTGCTGGCCGATGGCCGCAAGCCGCAGGCTTACGAGGTGATCCAGATCCGCAAGGTGGTCCGGGTGGAGAAGTCCGGCGAGGGCGAGAGCAGCGAGGAAGTGCCGCCGTTCTACGCCACGCGCCACGGCAGCGAGCGCCAGGCGCCGCGCTTCTATTGGCACGCCAGCCGCGAAGGCTCGCCGCGCCAGGGCGACAAGGGCACGGACCTGGAGCTGCATCTGGTGGACCTGCAGTTCAACGCGGTGCGTCCGGCGGCCGAGGTGCTGAGCCTGGAGCTGCTGTGCAGCAACCGCGACCTGCCGGAACAGATTCCGTTTGGCGGCAGCCAGGCGGCGCAGCGCACCGACTTCACCCTGCCGGGGCACTCGGTGGTGAAGCGGGTGCGCCTGTTGCGCAAGCCTTCCGCCACCCAGCGCAGCCCCTTGGGCCGCGCCGTGCAGTGGCGGCTGATTTCGCACCTGTCGCTGAACTACATGTCCATCGTCGATTCCGGGGTGGCCGCGCTGCAGGAGATGCTGGCGCTGTACAACCTCACCGGCTCGCCGGTGAACGTGCGGCAGATCCAGGGCGTGGTGGGGATTCATAGCGAAGCGGCGGTGACGCGCGTCACCGGCCGCGATTTTGCCGGCTTCGTGCGCGGCAGCGACATCCGGCTGAAACTGGACGCGGACTACTATGTGGGCGGCAGTGTCTACCTGTTCGCCTCGGTGCTGGAGCGCTTCTTCGCGCTGTATTGCGCGCCGAACAGCTTCACCCGCCTGCGGGTGGAAACCGTGCAACAGAATCAGGAGGTGGCGGCATGGCCGGCCAGAGCGGGCGAAGCCCTCGTGATCTGAGGCAGGAGCTGGCCCATGACGCCAGCCAGTTCGGCTTCTTCCAGGCGGCGCGCATCCTGGGGCTGAGCGGCCACAGGCGCGCCGGGGCCAGGCGCGGGCGGCTGCCGGAGCGGCTGCGCTTCCGTACGCTGGCGTCGCTGTCGTTTCCGGCCAGCGAGCTGACCGGCTACCAGCCGGCGGAGGAGGGCAGCGAGGCGGCGGATGAGATGACCATCAGCTTCATGGGCCTCACCGGGCCGAGCGGGGCGCTGCCCACCGCGTATACGGAGTTGTTGCTGGAGCGCCGTCTGCGCCACCGCGACGACACCATGCACGCGTTTTTCGACCTGTTCAGCCACCGAGCCGCCTCGCTGTTTTTCGAGGCCTGGTGCAAGTACCGCAGCTGGGTCAATGTCGAAGCCGGCGAGCGCGATGGCTTCACCCGCAACCTGCTGGACCTGGGCGGCCTCGGACTGGGCCAGCTGCGCCAGCAGATGGGGCCGGACGCGCAATTGGATGAGCGCATGTTCGTCTATTACGCCGGCCTGCTGAGCCAGAAGCCGCTGTCGGCGCAATCGCTGGTGACGCTGGTGGAGGGTTTCTTTGGCGTCAAGGCCAGCCTGGAGCAGTTTGTTGGCCAGTGGCTGCAGGTGCCGCGCGAGGAGCAGAGCCAGCTTGGCGTGGACGGCTGCGAACTGGGCCTGTCCGCCTTCGCCGGCGAGCGCATCTGGGACCGCCAGACCAAGATCAAGCTGCGGTTGGGGCCGTTGCGGCGCGAGCAGTTCAACGCGCTGCAGCCGCACGCCGCCGGCGCGCAGGCGCTGCGCGCGCTGATGCGGTACGCGCTGGGCCACAGCCTGGCGGCCGAGGTTTGCCTGGTGCTGGATGCGCGCGATGTGGTGCCGGCGATGCTGGGTTCGGCCGCGCTGAGCCTGGGCGGCGACAGCTGGCTGGGACGTCCGCAGGGCCATCCCGACGATATGCGTTACACCCTGTTGAACTGATAGGAAAGTCGAAAATGGGCATCCTGAAGCGATTGCTGGGCCGCGGCCAACCGGCCGGCCTGCGCGCGGCGCGGCCGGCGCAAACGCCGCCGCAACTGGCGCCGGCAGTGGCCGCGCTGCAGCGCGAGGACTGGCCGCAGGCGCTGCGGCTGGCGCAGCCGCATCTGGAGGCGCGCTCCCCGGCGGTGCGCGCCGATGCCTATCGGCTGTGCGCGCTGGCCAGCAGCCGCCAGGCGCAATGGGATACCGCGTTCTCCTGCTGGATGAAATTGTTCGAGCTGGAGCCCACGGCCCATAACGCGCTGCAGTTGGCCAGCACCTCGGTGATGGCCGGCGCGGTGGAGCGCGGCAAGGCCTGGATGATGAAGTTTGACGAGTTGAACCGGCAAAGCCGCGAGTTCTCCTGCGCCATGGCCTACGCCAATTTCGCCTCCGCCCTGGCCCAGGCTGGCCATGCGGCGGACGCCGTGCCGTACCTGACCTGGCTGCGCGAGCTGTACCGCGAGCTGAAAATCACCGACGACATGTTCCTGCATCAGCGCGGCGTGCCGTTTTTCGGCGTATTCCTGGAAAACAGCTGGCCGCTGCTGCGGCAATGCCTGGACGACGGCGCGCTGCTGGCCTGGTACCGGGTGATGCTGGACGATCTGGACCCGGACGGCCGCGCCATGCTTAGCGGCTGGCTGGCGGACGCCTTGCCCGCCGCCGCGGCCAACGAAGAACAACCTTAAGCAAACATCTTAAATCTCAAGCATTGGAAGCATATGTCCGTTTCTTTGAAATCCCTGATAGACCGGTTGACGCCCACCGCGCGTCAGGCCATTGAGCAGGCCGCCAGCCGCGCGCTGGCGCGTACCCATTTCGAGATCGAGATCGAGCACGTGCTGCTGGCGATGTTCGATCAGGACAACAACGCCGCGCTGGCGGCGCTGCGCGCGCTGGGCGCCGATCTGTCGCGGCTGGAGCGCGAGCTGGACGCCGCGCTGGACGCCTTCCGCAGCGGCAATACCCGTAATCCCGTGCTGTCCGGCTGGCTGCCCAAGTGGCTGGAAAAAGCCTGGCTGCAGGCCAGCGCCGAACATGGCCAGGACAATGTGTCCACGCTGGACCTGATGCTGGCGCTGTGGCAGGACGACGCCCTGCGCGGCGCGCTGCAATCCGGCGCGCCGGCGCTGGCGCGGCTGGACGCCGGCAAGCTGGACGGCGCTTACGCCGCGCTGCGCCAGCATGGCGGCGAAGCCAGCGGCCATGCCGCGGAAGAAGCCGGCGCGGAGCAAGACGACGACGCGCCCGCCGCGCCGCAGGGCAAGCGCGGCAGCCCGGCGCTGGACAAGTACACCATAGATCTGACCGCGCAGGCGCGCGCCGGCAAGATCGACCCCATCCTGGGCCGCGACGGCGAAATCCGCCAGATGATAGACATCCTGATGCGCCGCCGTCAGAACAACCCCATCCTCACCGGCGAGCCGGGCGTGGGCAAGACCGCCGTGGTGGAAGGCCTGGCGCGCAAGATCGTGCTGGGCGAAGTGCCGCCGGTGCTGACCGGCGTGACGCTGCGCACGCTGGACCTGGGCTTGTTGCAGGCCGGCGCCAGCGTCAAGGGCGAATTCGAGAACCGCCTGCGTCAGGTGATAGACGAGGTCAAGGCCAGCCCGGTGCCCATCATCCTGTTCATCGACGAGGCGCACACCCTGATCGGCGCCGGCGGCGCGGCCGGCCAGAACGACGCGGCCAACCTGCTGAAGCCGGCGCTGGCGCGCGGCGAGCTGCGCACCATCGCCGCCACCACTTGGGCGGAATACAAGAAGTACTTCGAGAAGGACGCCGCGCTGGCGCGCCGCTTCCAGGTGGTGAAGGTGGAGGAGCCGGCCCCGGAAATCGCCGTGCAGATGGTGCGCGGCCTGACTGACGCCATGGCCCGGCACCATGAAGTGGAAATCCTCAATGAGGCCGTGGCGGCGGCCGTGCATCTGTCCAGCCGCTATATCGCCGGCCGCCAGCTGCCGGACAAGGCCATCAGCGTGCTCGATACCGCCTGCGCCCGCGTGGCGCTGTCGCGCGCCGGCAAGCCGGGACCGATCGAGGACGTGTCGGTATTGATGGACAACATCGACCGCGAAATCGCCGCATTGCAGCGCGAGGAGGGCCACGCCGAGCGCATCGCCGAGCTGCAAGCGCAGCGCGCCGAGCTGGAAGGCAATCTGCAACAGCTGCACGAAGCCTGGGAAGCTCAGCAGAAGCTGATCGAAGAAATCGACCAACTGAAAGCGCAGCGCGGCGAGGCCAAACCGGCCAAGGGCAAAAAGCTCAGTCCGCTGCAGACCAAGCGCAAGGAATTGCGCGAGCTGCAAAAGCACCAGCCGCTGGCCTTCGAATGCGTGGACGAAAGCGTGATCGCCGACGTCATCGCCGGCTGGACCGGCATTCCGCTGGGGCGCATGGTCAGCAACGAGCTGGAGCAGGTGCAGAAGCTGGCCAAGCTGTTGGCCGAGCGCGTCATCGGCCAGGACCACGCGCTGGAGCAGATCGCGGAGCGGGTGCAGATCGCCAAGGCCGGCCTGGAAGACCCGGGCAAGCCCAAGGGCGTGTTCCTGCTGGTGGGCCCGTCCGGCGTCGGCAAGACCGAAACCGCGCTGGCGCTGGCCGAGGCGCTGTACGGCGGCGAGCGCAATCTGATCACCATCAATATGTCGGAATACCAGGAAGCGCACAGCGTGTCCGGCCTGAAAGGCTCGCCCCCGGGCTATGTCGGTTACGGCGAGGGCGGCGTGCTGACCGAAGCGGTGCGCCGCAAGCCGTACTCCGTCGTGCTGCTGGACGAAGTGGAGAAAGCGCACCCGGACGTGCTGGAGCTGTTCTTCCAGGTGTTCGACAAGGGCGTACTGGAGGATAGCGAAGGCCGCGAGGTGGACTTCAAGAACACCATCATCCTGCTGACCTCCAACGCCGGCACCGATCTGGTGATGCGCGCCTGCGAGCACGGCGTGACGGTGGAGGACGAAACCCGCGACCCGACGGCCGAAGACCTGGTGGAAATCCTGCGCCCGACGCTGCAGAAGACTTTCAAGCCGGCCTTCCTGGGCCGCCTGACCATCGTGCCTTACTTCCCGATCAGCGACGAAGTGCTGCGCGCCATCGTCGCGCTGAAGCTGGAGAAGATCCGCCGCCGCATCGCCGACAACCACGGCGCGCAGGTGGAGTTCCCGGCCGATCTGGCCGAGCAGATGGCCGCGCGCTGCCTGGACGTGGACAGCGGCGCGCGCAACGCCGACGCCATCCTCACCCGCACGCTGCTGGCGCAGATCTCCAACGATCTGCTGTCGCGCATGGCCACGGGCAAGCCGGTGAAGAAGATCGCCGTCTCGCTCAAGGGCGAGCAGGTGAAGGTGAAAGTCAGCTAAGGAGCGTTTCCCATGTGGAGAATGTTGGCCCTGTTTACCGGCGCCAGCGTCAGCTGGTGGGCGCTGCTGTGGCTGGTGCTGCCGCAAAGCTGGCAGCGCATCAGCCCGTCCGCCATCCTGCTGCTGCACCTGGGTCCGCCCATGCTGCTGAGCGTGGGCGTCAAGGTGTGGACGTTCTTGAAAGAGAAAAAGGCCAAGGCCGAGGCCGAGCAGCAGGAGGCCCAGGCCGAAGCCGAGCGCGCGGGCAAGCGCGAAGAGGCCCGCGCCCAACATGCGGCTGAGCTGTGGGAACGCCAGCGCGCGGTCAGTTGCCGCTGGCTGTGGGCCGCGGCCGTGCCGGCCAAGGACGAGCCGGCCTGGCTGGCCGAAAGCGCCGACGGCGTCTGGTGGGCCGCGCTGGACAAGGACGAGGTGGAAGCGGGCGAGCGGCTGGACGCGCTGGCACCGCACATCGCCGAGATGCTGTCCAGCCTGTACGCGGCAGCCCCGGGCACGGCCTGGCTGCCGCTGTATCTGGAGCCGATGCGCGAAGTCCCAGGCGTGGAGCAACTGACCCGCGTCAAGGAGCTGAGGCAGCAGGCGGCGGCCGAGGCGCTGGGCGCCGACGCCCATGTGTCCGGCGAATGTCGCTTCCTGCCGGGCAGCGGCGCTTTGGCTGAACGCGTATTGCAGGTGCTGCAGCAGGACCCGGAATCGCCGGGCGTGCTGGTCTTGGCCGCCGACGCGCCGCTGGCCGCCCAGGACGATGACGACGATTGGGGCGAGGTGGACCCGGCGCTGCGCGAATACCGCCGTTGGCACGGCGAGCCCGGCATGGCCGTGGTGGCCATGCTCTTCCTGCGCGACGATCTGGTCGCGCCGGCCGAGCCGGACCAGGAAGCCGCGGACGCCGATCCCTACCAGCCGTATTGGGAGAAGGACTTTTCCGGCCCGTCCGCCGGCTGGGGCGTGGTGCCGGCCAGCCGCCAAGCCAGCCTGGCGGCGCTGCCGGTGCTGGCGGTGCTGGCCCAATCCAGCTCCACCCAGCTGGCGCAAGACCGCGCCCTGCAGCTGGCGCGCCAGCTGCAGCCGGTGCTGGACAACGCCTTGGTCAACGCTGGCTTGCTGGACTATCCGTTCAGCCCGGAGGAGGCCAAGCCGGAAAGCAAGCAGGCAGCCGCGGTGGCCTGGCTGTGCCACAACAGCGGGCAGATCGATGTCGGCGGCGTGCGGCTGGCGGCCATCGCTACCGCCTTATCGCGGCACGAGGTCGAGCTGCACCCGATAGACGAGGCCAGCAACGTGGTGCGCGAGTGGGGCGACGCCGGATCGGCCACGCCCTTATTGATGGCCGCCACCGCGGTCAACCACTGCGCGCGGCTGCAGGCGCCCGCAGTGATCACTCATTTCCATGACGAGCTGGTGTCGCTGGCCTTGGCCAGGCCGCCGGCTGAGGAGGCGACAGCATGAAGGCGGCAATTCGTTTGGGCGACCCCACCGACCACGGCGGCAAGGTAGTGAGCGCCGCATCCAGCACCACGCTGTTCGGCAAGCAGGTGGCTTGCGTCGGCGACGCCGTCAGCTGCCCGAAGCAAGGCCACGTCAACTGCACCATCGTCGAAGGCGACGGCAGCTGGCTGGTGGGCGGCAAGCCGGTGGCGCTGGACGGCCACAAGGTCAGTTGCGGCGCCACGCTGATTTCCACGCTGCCCCAGGTCAGCAAGGGATAAAGAAAGAATATGGATCAAAGCATTGAACACTTGATGCAGCCGGTGCGTCCGGATGCCCCGGCCGGCGAAGACCTGGCCTATTCACTTATTTTCGACCAGATCCGCGAGGCGCGGCGCAGCGACGACCCGTCGCTGTCGCAGGGCGACTGGGAACAGGCGCTGAAAACGGCCGAATGGCCGCTGGTGATCCGCCTGTGCGAGGAGGCGCTGCAGAAGCAGAGCAAGGACTTGCAAATCCTGGCCTGGTACGCCGAGGCTCAGGCCCAAGTCAACGGCGTGGCTGGCCTGGTGCGCGGCCTGGCGCTAGTCAACGGCTGGCTGGAGCGCTATTGGGAAAACGGTTTCCCGGAACTGGACCCGCATGATTTGGACGAGCGCGTGGCCAAGCTGGAATGGATGAACCAGCAATTGGGCAACGCCTTGCGCAATGTGCCGATGACCAAGCCGGAATTCGGCGGCTACAGCTGGCATCAGTGGCAGCAGTCTCGCGAAGTCGAGAACCTGGGGCTGAAGAATAGCGAGGCCCGCGACGCGGCCATCGCCGAAGGCAAGCTCAGCGGCGATGCCTTTGAGAAATCCGCCGTCCAGTCTGGCCACCTCTGGTTCCAGGCCAAGGCCGAGGAGCTGGTGGCGCTGCTCACCGCCTATGAGGAGCTGGATCGCCTGGTGGACGAGCGTTTCGGCAATGAGGCGCCGAGCCTGGCCGATATCCGCAACGCCATCTACGCCTGCCAGGACCTGGTGCTGCGCTACCGGCAGCAATTGGGCGGCAACAAGCCTGCGGCCGCCCCGCAGCCGCAACCCGTCGAGGAACGCAAACCCGTGAGTCAAGCCATGCCCAGTCCGGTTTACACCGCCGCCCCGGCCAGCACGTTCAACGGCCAGATCCGCAGCCGCGAGGAAGCGGTGTTCATGCTGGGCGAAGTGGCGCGCTACTTCCGCCACAACGAACCGCACAGCCCAGTGTCCTTGCTGGCCGAACGCGCGGCGCGCTGGGCGGAGATGAGCCTGGAGGAATGGCTGCAGCATGTGGTGAAGGACAGCGGCACGCTGAGCCAGCTGCAGGAGTTGCTGGACGTCAAGACGCCGGAGTAGCGCTGTTCGCCGTCCTTGCGCCCGCCCTGCGCGCCAGGGCGGCGTCGGATTAACCATCTGGATGCGCCGAGATTCGCCTACAACATAAGCTGGACAGGCAGATTTGCGGAAGCTTGGCATCCTGTGGCGACCGGCGCGACCGGCCGCGCATCAGCGGAGTGCAATATGCATGCAGGCCATAGAGAGCATCATCTTTCCGGTAGGACAAGCTGGTTGCGAGCGGCGGTGCTCGGCGCAAACGATGGTCTGGTTTCCACCGCCAGCCTGATTGTCGGCGTGGCCGCCGCGCATGGCAGCCACAGCAATATTCTGGTGGCCGGCGCCGCAGGCCTGGTGGCCGGGGCGATGTCCATGGCGACCGGGGAATATGTCTCGGTCCACTCGCAGAAAGACAGCGAGCAGGCGGCGCTCGAACAAGAGCGTATGGAATTGCAGGCCAACGCCGCCGCGGAACACAAGGAGCTGGCAGGCATCTATGTGCGCCGCGGGCTGGAGCCGGCGTTGGCCAAACAGGTGGCGGAACAATTGATGGCGCATGATGCGCTGGGCGCGCATGCGCGGGATGAGCTCGGCATCACCGCCACCCAAAGCGCGCGGCCGTTGCAGGCGGCGCTGGCTTCGGCCGGCAGCTTCACCGTGGGCGCGATGCTCCCCATCGCGGTAGTGATGCTCTCCCCGCCCAACCACCTGATTCCCATTGTTTCCGCGGCTTCGCTGCTGTTTCTGGCCCTGCTGGGCGCCTTGGCGGCGCGGGCCGGCGGCGCGCCGGTCGCAGCCGGCGCGCTGCGGGTGACCTTTTGGGGCGCGTTGGCGATGGGAATGACCGCGGGCATCGGTTCCGCGCTGGGTGTTGTGGCCTGAGGCCATGCTTACCCTGCAAATATGTTCATCCTTATCTGAGTCAACCGCCCCTAGGGGCTGTTGACGTTTGGTGAGTGGATCGCGTTTGAGCCGATTTGGCCCGGAAGCAAGGCGCGCAGTCCGACGCATAGTCATTCTATGCAAGGACTGGGCAACGCGGCTTCCGGCCCAAAGCGGCCAAACCCGCAGGGCCGGGCGCCTTTCGCGCCGACTCTTCGTTGTTCCGCGCTGGCAGAGAATGACTATGCGGCGCGCGAAACGCCTCGATTCGTCGCAAAACGCATCCCGGCGCGACCGCTCCCCAAACGTCAACAGCCCCTAGCGTTTCCAGGCCAGCACCAGCACGCCGCCGGCGATCAAGGCAATGCCGCACCATTCGCGCAAGGCCGGGCGCTCGCCGAGGAAGGCGAAAGCAAATACCGCCACCAGCACCAGGCTGAACTTGTCTACCGGCGCGACCTTGGAGGCCTCGCCGATTTGCAAGGCACGGAAGTAGCAAGCCCAGGAAATGCCGGTGGCCACGCCGGACAGGCCGAGGAAGAGCCAAGTCTTGCCCGGCAGCGCCAGCGGATTGCTCCACTTTCCGGTCAGCGCGACAAACAGCGACAGCACGAGGCCGATGATGCCGGTCCGGATCAGGGTGGCCAGATCCGAATCCACTCCCTTGATGCCGATTTTGGCGAAGATGGCAGTCAAGGCGGCAAATACCGCGGAGAGCAGCGCCCATAAGAACCAACCGGATGTGGCGAACATGGTGACCCCTGGTCTGAATGGATGACTAAGTCGTTCAGACTGTACAGGCTATCGCGGCTTGGCGAAACGGCATGCCATGACGGGCCAGGCGATGGGCGGAGCAGGCCTGGGGCATGGCGAAGCCCGATGCCGGTACGGGCTTTCACAGGCTTTGCAGGTAGGCGGCCAGTGCTTGGAGGTCATCGGCAGACAAAGTCTTGATGATGGCCTGCATCGCCACTGCCGACGGGCGCTGCGGGCTTTCGAATACATGCAGTTGTTTCATCAGGTATGGCGCATGCTGTCCGGCGAGCCGCGGTCCCTGCTCGCTGCCTTCGGCGCGCGGGCCGTGGCAGGCTTGGCAAGCCGGCGTGCCGCTGCTTTCCTTGCCTTGCTCGTAGATCCGTTTGCCGGCCGCGATGAGGCTTTCATCGCGCTTGGCGGGGTTCGGCGCGGGCTTCTGCGCGGCGAAATACGCCGCCACGCCCATGATCTGCTCATCGCTCAGCCCGCCGGCCACGCCCCACATATAGTCGTGCGCGGCATCGTCGCTGCGGCTTTTGGCGCGAAACATCTGCAGTTGCTGCTGCAGGTAGGCGGCTTGTTGTCCGGCCAGGCGAGGAAACAGCGGCGAGATGCTGTTGCCGTCGGCCATATGGCAATTGGCGCACCAGGCCCGCGCCAGCTGTTCCGGCGTTTGCTCCGCCAGCGCCTGAGAGCCCAGGAGCAGCAGGCCCAGCAGCATGGATGTCTTGCCAGGTTTCATGTCTACTCTCCGGTTCAGAACGCTATCCAGGTATATAGATAGGTTACGTTGTTGTTGCGCGCGTTGCGTCCGTTGCCATCGTAATTGCTGCTGGCGCCCTGGTATTTGAGGTAGCCGGTGTACTGCAAGCCCAGACGCCAATAAGGCTTGATCATGTAGTTGAGTTCCGCGCTGTAGCCGTTGGTGTTGGGGCTGCCGGTCACCGGATACTGCACATTGTCGGCGGAGCCGGTTTCCGAGAAATAGCTCAGCGTCAGGCCATAGGTGCGTTGATACCAATAGCTGCCCTTGAGCCGGAAAGAGTTCAGCGAGCTGCTGGGGTTTTGCCTGTCTACGCCCAGGTGAGAGGCGTCCCAGTCGGTGTGTTCGTGGATCAGCGAGGCCTGCGTGGTGAGAATGTGCGGGTCGGACAGATATTGATATTGCGCGTCTACGCCGGCATCGCGGAAATGGTCGGAAGGCGAGCCTGCGTCGGTGGGATCGATGTTCACCCGGGCATCGAGGCCAAAGGCGCCCAGCTCCAGCGAGTTGACGTTCCAGTCATGGTTATAGGCGAAGCGCCAATAGGGGTTGGTGCCGTTCAGCCGGTTGGAGAGGGTCACGCCGTTCTTCAAAAAGGACGAGCCGCCCTTGGCTACCCGATAGCCGCCCAGTTCAAGATACCAAGACTTGTTCAGCAAACCGTAGACGCTCAGGCCGGCTACCTGTTGCGCCAAGCCGCCTTCAATCAGCGTAGTGGGCGGCGCAATGCCCCAGGCGCTGTTCAGATGGGTCGTCTGGAAGGGATAGCCGAAGGCCGGCGTGGAATTCCACGCGTCTTGCACCGTGGGATTGTTATTGAAAGACAGGCCGTAGATCAGGTCCAGATTGGCTCGGGCGATATGATCGGTCAGCCGCCAGTCGTTGTTGTCCGCAACGGTGTGGCCGGAAAATGCTGTGCTGCCCGGATTTTGGTTCAGCGCGTTGTAAGTCCATTGCGAAAACAGGCCGAAATGGTCGCCCAGCTTGCCCGCGACAAACAGGCTGCCGCCCTCAATCACCCCGTCGTTCTGGCGCGGGTAGGCGGCATTGTTGCCTTGGGTGCTGCCGACATGGGAAACCGAAGCGGTGGCCATCGCCGCCAGCGGGAACAGCTGGGTGGTGCCCAGGGTGTAGCCGGACAGCTTGAACAGCCGGCCATACGGGGTCAGTTCCGGAAAACTGACATGGCAGGCGATGCAGGCTTCGCCGGTTTGCCTGGCATAGCTGGGCAGCGCCTGCGAGGCCTCGGGCCACGCCACCAGAGCGCACATTGCCCAAGTTGTCAGCCAAGCCAGCAATCGATGGATGCGCATGGTTTCTCCCGGATGGTATAGACCCAATGGCCTTTGTGGTTATAGGCGGCAATCGGGAATGGAGGAAACCAAATAGCTTTACTGTTTTTGATGCAGGTTAAAAATAACCGTCGCCAGAGCAATGGCCGTCAATTCGCTTCAGCCATGCATGGTTGCTGACTGGCCGGCCATCTCGCCAGCCAGGCGATGCGATCAGGCCAGCGCCATCCAGCCGTGGTAGCCAACATACAGGCCAACCAGCGCGATCAGCCCGCTGGAGAAGTACGGCGCTTTGCGCGCAAACTCGCCAAAGCCGCTCCAGCGCCGGGAAACGTGCTTCACGCTGATGGCGGCCAGCACGCCGGAGGCCACCATGGTCAGCGCCAGGCCTATGCTGAAACACAGCACCAGGGCCGCGCCCAGCGCCACCTTTTTCAATTGCAGGCAGAGCAGCAGCACGGTGATCGAGGCCGGGCAGGGGATCAGGCCGCCGGTCAGGCCAAACATGACAATCTGGCCAGTGGTCACTTCGCGGTTGGCGAAGCGGCGCCGGATGTCGTTGGCGTGGGCCAGCTCGTGCGGATCCTGATAGCCCGGCGCCGACACATCCAGGCCAGCGTAATCTCGCACCGCATGGCCGTGGCCGTGCTCGGTGTATTCCACATCGTAGTCATGGCTGTGGCCATCGTGGCCCAGCCGCAAGCGCGCGACGAATGCGTGCGGCTCGGGAATATCCTGCTCGGATTCGACAAAGCCATCGCGTTGGACAAAGCTGAAGAGCTGGCGGGCGCCGTCCGCCCGCTCCGTTTCAAGATGGACTTGATCCGCAGGCCAGACGTGGCCATGGCGGCCATCGCGATACAGGCGGAAGCGCGGCGGCACGCCGTCTTCAAATATCTCCAGCCGCACGGCGCCATGGCCGGTATCGATGAATTTGGCCTCGTCGTGATGATGGTGATGATCGTCATGCCCATGGCCGTGCGCGGCCTGCTGATTGCGCCAGGTGCGCCAAATCATCCATGCGGCCACGGCCAGAATCAGCGCGCCGGAAGCCAGCTGGAAATACGGCTCGGTGGCTTCGGCATTCCAGTTGCGGCCAAAGTACAAACCGGCCATGGCGATGGCCCACACCACCGCGGTGTGGGACAGCGTCGCCGACAGGCCCAGCAGCACGGCTTGGCCGATGGTGCCGCGGACGGCGACAATGAAAGCGGCCATCATGGTTTTGGAGTGCCCTGGCTCCAGGCCGTGCAAGGCGCCCAGCGCAATGGCGCTGGGGATGAACAGCCAGGCATTGCCATGCAGCAGCAGTGTGGAGAATTCGGTCATCTTGGTTTTCCGTGGATATTTGCGCTGTTGAGTATACTGTCCCCCAGTATAAATATGCTACCCTCCAGTATATTTTTTGAGTTTGGAACAGAGCACATGGCGCATACCGTACGCGACAAAGCCAAATTATTGGCGCGAGTCAGACGGATACAAGGACAGGCATCGGCGCTGGAAAAACAGCTGGATGAGGGCGGAGAGGATTGCGTGGCGATCCTGCAGCAGATCGCCGCCATCCGCGGCGCGGTCAATGGTTTGATGGCCGCGGTGATCGAAGGCCATCTGACCGAGCATCTGGTGAACGAGCCGGAGCTGGCCCACCGTCAGGAAGACCTGGCGGTGGTGCTGCAGGTGATCAAGTCTTACCTGAAGTAGCCCCGATTCGCTCGATTGTCGTCAGAAAGACAGGCTGGACAGCCAGGCCGCGCCGGCGCCGGCGGCCACCACCAGCCAGGGCGGGAGCTTCCACCGCATCAGCGCCAAGAGCGCCAGCAGGGCCAGGCCGAAGTCGGACAGCTGGAAAATCGCGCTGGTCCATACCGGGTGGCACCATGCGGCGAATAGCAGGCCCACTACGGCGGCATTGACCCCGGCCAACGCGGCGCGGGCGCGCCGCTGGTGTCGCCACGACTCCCAAAATGGCAATACGCCGGCCACCAGCAGAAACGACGGCGCGAAGATGGCGAGCAGGCAAATCGCCGCGCCCGGCCAGCCGGATATGGCTGCGCCGAGAAAAGCGGCAAAGGTGAACAGCGGCCCCGGCACGGCCTGAGCCAAGCCATAGCCGGCCAGGAAGGTTTCGTTGTTCACCCAGCCCGGCGGCACCACCGCCGCCTGCAACAGCGGCAGCACGACGTGCCCGCCGCCGAAAACCAGCGCGCCGGCGCGGTAGAAGGCGTTGATCAGCGATAGCGGCAGGCTGGGCCAGAGTCCGGCCGCCAGCGGCAAGCCGATCAGCAGCGCAAAAAACAGACCCAGCAGCAGCGCGCCGGAGCGGCGACGCACGGCAATCGGCAGCGGCGCGCCCGCGCCATCGTCGGCAGACTTGAGCCAGGCCGATCCGAGCAGCGCAGCCGCAGCCAAAATAGCGATTTGCCCGGCCGCGGCCGGCCAGGACCGCGCCAGAATGGCCGCAATGGCGGCGATGCCAAAGCGCGGAGCATCCGCGCATAGCGAACGCGCCATGCCCCATACTGCCTGGGCGACCACCGCCACCGCCACAATCTTCAGCCCATGCAGCGCGCCGGCAGGAGCGGCCTGACCCCAGGCAGCCATGCCCCTTGCCAGCAAGGCCAGCGCTAAGGCCGATGGCAGGGTGAAACCCAACCAGGCTGCGGCGGCCCCGCGCGCGCCGGCGCGAGACAGTCCCAGCGCGATGCCGAGCTGGCTGCTCGATGGCCCGGGCAGAAACTGGCACAGCGCGACCAAGTCGGCGAAGCCGCGTTCGCTCAGCCAGGCGCGGCGCATCACGAATTCAGACCGGAAGTAGCTAATATGGGCGATGGGCCCGCCAAACGACGTCAGGCCCAGCCGCAGAAAAATCAGAAAAATCGCCCACGCGCTGTCGGTCGTGGTTTCTTGCTTGATTGACACAGTCGCAACCTCGTGCTTGAAGTCAGTGGGCGCCGCGCCGCGTGCCCATGAACGTCATGTTCTTACCATGATTTGCCTGTCTGCGCGACCGCTAGCAAGTGTTGATTGCCTCTAGGAGAGTTTCAGCAGCGACATCCCGGTGACGATCAGGGCGATGCCTAGCCAGCCGCGTCGGCTGAGGTGTTGTTTGAACAATGCCCAGCCGGCGATGGTGGTCAGAAAAATGCCGGTGCCGCCCCAGATCGCATAGGCAATGGATAGGTCTATGCCTTTGACAGCCTGCGACAAGGCGGTAAAGGAAAGCAGAATCGACGCGATGCCCAGCGCGCCCATGCCGCGGCGGCGGAAACCATCCGAGTACTTGATGAAAATATTCGCCGCCACTTCCAGCAGGATGGCGAGCAGCATGAAAACGTAGTGGATGAATTGCGCGTTTTGCATGGCTTACTCCTGCGCCGGCTTGGCGCTGAGGTTCACCAGCACGACGCCGGCGATCAATACGCTCATGCCAAGCAGCTTGAGCAAGCCGACTTCTTCCCTGAAGTAGTGGTAGCCGATGAAGGTGATGGCGATTAGTCCCAATGTTTCCCAAGTCGCGTAGGCCGAGGCAATCGGCAGCGATTGCATGGCGGTGGCCAGGAAGAAGAACGAGAGGCCGATCATGGCGTACATGAACAGCAGGGCAGACCAGCCGCCCGAATCCGCCACCCGTTTCATGACGGTGACGCCGATGACCTCGACCGTGACGGCGGCAAGCAGGAATAACCAGGGACGTAAATGCATGAAAGTTTCTAGTTGAGAAAAGGCGCAGTCTGCCTCAGCGTATTAGATGGTAAAAGATCATATTCATCTGATTTATTGATAGTATGGCCGTATGCGATGGACACTAGATCAACTGCAGCAATTTGCGATCACGGCTGAACGCGGCTCTTTCAGCGCCGCCGCGCGCCATCTGGGCAAGGCCCAATCCGCGGTCAGCACCGCCATCGGCTTGCTGGAAGCCGACTTGGGCGTGGAACTGTTCGACCGTTCGCGGCGGCAGGCACAACTGACGGATGCCGGCCAATTGCTGCTGATGGAGGCGCAGGAGCTGTTGCGCCAGGCACGGGCGCTGGATCTGCGCGCTCGCTCCTTGAGCGAGGGGTGCGATGCCAGGCTGTCCCTCGCTTTGGACGAGGCGCTGCCCTATACAGCGGTCAGCACGCTGATCCGGGAAATTTCCAGAACCTTCCCCGATCTGGAGCTGACCTTGCTCAACGGCACGGCCGCCGAGGTGGCCGATTATGTCGCCTTGCAGCGCGCGCAGGTGGCGTTTCACTTTGACCGCGGGCCGGTGGACGCCGGTTTCGAGCAGCGCTACGTCGGCGGCGTCGAGCAGGGCGTGTTTGTGGCCAGCGGTCATCCGCTGACCGGGAAACAACCGGTCAGCCGCAAGGATCTGCTGCGTCATCGCCAGCTGCTGATGCATGCTGATGACGTGGACGAAACCGCATACAGTCCCAAGGTATGGCGCTCCGACAGCTTTTACAGCATCGCCGAGATGGTGGCGCATGACTTGGGTTGGGCCATCTTGCCGGTCAATGTGGCGAAGGATGAAAGCTACCGGCAGCAATTGCAGCAGCTGTCCTGCCCGGCCTTGGCTTTGCCGCGGCTGTCCGTGCGCATGCTGTGGCTGCAGGGCATGTCCTTGAGCAAAACCGCCCAGTGGGTGGAAACGCGCTTTGGCCAATTGCTGTTGCAAATCCCCGGCTGATTCCTGCGGCAAGCCCGCTCTGCCACCGCCATTCGGGGGCATTTCGCATCGACGCTTTGAAGGCATCTGATATTTTGCGTGCCTTGAGGCCGCGTCGCCGCGCCGTGGCGGTTTGCGCTCGGTATATCCCTTTGCTATATGCAATAACATGATGATTCAAGCATGAAGCCATGGCGAGCGGTTGGCTTCTCTCTGCGGCGCAAGCGCCAGCATGATTCAGATAGCGCGAACGGGGCGCATCTTCTGCCTTTTTCCTCGCGCGTGCTGGAGGCGCCAAGGGCCGTTCCGCGCCTTGCAGATCCGATCGCTTCAACGGCAGCAGTCATATCCCAGTCTCGATCAAGAACCAACGCAAGCACGCGCCGAATGTGCTGCGGGATGGCTCGCAACAGCGTATTGCCTGAGCGCAGGCATGAAACGGAGAGCAGGATGAGCGACATGAGCGAAACGCCCCCGGAAGCGACCACGGGCTATCGGTTTGCCAGCCCCTGGGACAAGCTGGATTTGTCGCGAGACAAGCTGCGGCGGCAATACAAACATGACTGCGCCGATGTAGAGCGCAATGCCAAGGGCTATGTGATTCGGGTCAAGGGCCTGCATCGCGCGCTGCAGCCTTACCAATACGGCCTGCCCGCCGATCAGCAGCGCGCGCGCGAACTGATTGCGCAGGACGGCTGCAGCTGGGCGGAGTTATTCGAACTGGAGCTGTTGGCGGTGAGTCTGGCCACCGAGGAGCAATTCGGCATCTTGACCGCGCATTGGCGCGAGGCCGCGCCGGTAGGCGTGGGCCGCAACGATCTGTTCCGCGTCGTGCTGGCGGGGCAGCAGCGCTACTTCAAAGTGCTGCGGCGGGAGAGGGCGCTGGACCGGCTGCGGCTGCGTCTTGGCCTGTTCACGTTGCTGCTGGCGGCGGCGCTGTTCAGCTATTTTCTCTGGACACCGTCGGCTTCGGCCAGCTCGCTGGCTTTGGCCGGCCTGTTCGGCATACTGGGTTCCTTCACCAGCATCTTGATGCGCATTCAGGATGCAGGACAGAACCTGAACGGCCAAACCAGCGCCGGCATCGCAACGCTGATGGATGGTTCCTGGAGTCTGTATCTGGCCTTGTTGAGCGGCGTGCTGTTCGGCATTCTCGGTTTTTATGCCTTCGCTGCGGATATCGGCGGCCATTTTCTGTCATGGGACCTGATCCCCAATATCGAGCCCAAGGCCGGCACGGCCTGTCCCGGCGCCGGCCACGGCGGCTGCTTGCCCTATCTGGCCGGGGCGGCCGACTACGGCAAGATGGCGGTGTGGGGATTTTTCTTCGGCTTTGCCGAGAAGTTCATCCCCGACGTGTTGACCAAGTTGGCCAATGCGAGGAGCGCGAGTCGGCCTGACGCCCCATAGCCGTAAGCAAGGGCCATACGCTGTTCTTGCTACACGCCATGTGAAAGGCACTCGATAGCTGCTTTACGGCCGTCATGGTTTTGCCACCAGTCTGGTTTCCTTGAGTCCTGGCGATGGCTGTGCCATGCTTTGTGCAGTGCAGCAATTGCGAGATGGCGATGTTCAGACGGGGCGGCAAGCTTACTCTCAGCTTGGCTTTGCAGGGTGGGGGCGCGCATGGGGCCTTTACCTGGGGCGTGCTGGATGCCCTGCTGGAGGCGGGCGTGTATCGATTCGATGGCTTGAGCGGCGCCAGCGCCGGCGCGATGAATGCGGTGGCCGTGGCGCATGGCCTGAGCGGCGGCGGTCCCGACGAGGCTAGAGAGGCGCTGTCCGCCTTCTGGAGCCAGGTTGGCGAGAGCCTGCCGGAAGAAATGACGCGGCCGCTGCCTTTGGGGCCCGACTCCAAGGCCCCGCCTGGCTTGCGGATGGCCTGGAGTCTGACGCAATGGTTTTCGCCGTATCAGCTCAATCCGCTCGATTACAATCCGCTGCGCGCCATCATCGAATCCTTGTTTGATTTTGAGCGCATCCGCCGCGCCTCCCCGGTGCAACTGTTCGTGGCGGCCACCCACGCCAATAGCGGCCATCTTAAACTGTTCCGCAATGCCGATATCTGCGTGGACGCCTTGCTGGCTTCCGCATGTTTGCCATCGCTGCAGCAGGCGGTGGTAATAGACGGCGAAGCGTACTGGGATGGCGGGTTCGCGGCTAATCCGGCGGTGTTCCCCCTGTTCAAGTTTTGCCGCAGCGACGACATCCTGCTGGTGTTGCTCGCGCCTATGCGTCATGGCGACACGCCGCGCACCGCCGATGAGATTCAGCGCCGGGCGGCGACGCTGGGATTCAACAGCGCTTTCCTGCGCGAGATGCGTTTGTTCGCCCTGCTGCAGGAGATTGCCGACTCGCCCAGGCTATGGCGCGGCTGGCTGGAGCGTCGGCTCAAGGCCGCGCGGTTTCATATGATCGAAGCGCAGGATTTGTTGTCCGGCATGGATGCCTCCAGCCGGGCGCTGACCTATGGTCCGTTTCTGGCCGGGCTGCGAGATGAAGGGCGGCGGGCCGCGCTGACGTGGATGGATCAGCATGGCGGCAAGGTCGGACGTCGCTCCAGCGTTGACATCAGGCAGCTGTTTCTCGCGTTCTGAGCGCGCTGGCTTGTCTGCAGCCAGGCCAAATCCAAGCGGCAATTGACCACGCGACGATCGATCCGTACTATCGATAGCATGAACAGGAATGAAATGCCGATCGCCCGCCTGCAACCGTGTTGTCCAGCACGGCCGGGGACCGTGCGCGTCTAGCATTCGCATTCCACCATCCTTGGCCGCCGCGTGTTTCACCCGGCGGCCTTTTTCATGTCTGGAGCAACCATGCAGCTGCATCTGTACGATACCTGGCACCGCGCCGTACGCTTGTTCACGCCCTTGCATGCGGAGCGCGTCGGCCTGTACTGCTGCGGCCCTACGGTTTACGACTACGCCCACATCGGCAATCTGCGCACCTATCTGTTCGAGGACACGCTGCGCCGCGCGCTGGAGTTCAATGGCTATGCGGTGCGTCATGTGGTCAACATCACCGATGTCGGGCATCTGATGTCGGACGGGGATGAGGGCGAGGACAAGATGGAGGCGGGCAGCCGGCGCGCTGGCGGCGCCTCGGCCTGGGACATCGCCGCGCGCTTCACTGAGGCTTTCCAGCAGGACTTGGCCGCGCTGAATGCCTTGCCGCCCACGCTGTGGAGCCGGGCGACCGATCACATCGCCGAGCAGATAGCCTATATCGCCGCGTTAGAGGCCAAGGGCTATGCCTATCGCACCGACGATGGCATCTACTTTGATACCTCGCGCCTCGATGATTACGGCCACTTGGCGCGGCTGGATCGCGCAGGGCTGCAGGCAGGCGCCCGCGTGGATTTAGGCGCCAAGCGCCGCGCCACCGACTTTGCGTTGTGGAAATTCAGTCCGGCAGGACAGCAGCGGCAGATGGAGTGGGCCAGCCCCTGGGGCGTTGGCTTTCCAGGCTGGCATATCGAGTGCTCGGCGATGTCGGCCAAGCATCTGGGGCCGTGGTTCGACATCCATTGCGGCGGCGAGGACCACATCCCGGTCCATCACAGCAACGAGATCGCCCAGAGCCAGGGCTGTCACGGCACCCGCGCCGCCAATTTCTGGATGCATGGTTATTTCCTGCAACTGGATGACGCCAAGATGTCCAAATCCAGCGGCGATTTTTTACGGCTGCAGACGCTGATCGACCGCGGCTACGATCCGCTGGCCTATCGCTACCTGAACCTGACCGCGCATTACCGCAAGCAAATGAATTTCAGCTGGGAAGCGATGGACGCCGCCAGCCTGGCGCTGGACAAGCTGCGCCGGCAGTATGCGGCCTGGCCGGAAGGCGGCGAGGTCGATGCCGCCTTTGTCGAGGCGTTTACCGCGGAAATCAATCAGGACCTGAATACGCCGCGCGCGCTGGCGCTGGCGTGGGGGCTGGTCAAGGGCAAGCGCCGGGATGCCGACAAGAAAGCCACGCTGCGCCATTGCGACCGCGCATTGGGCTTGGATCTGGATGGCAGGCAAGCGATGGCGGCGGAGATTCCCGCGCCCGTGCTGGCGCTGGCGAAATCGCGCGAGGCGGCGCGGGCCGCGCGCAATTGGCAGGAGGCGGACGCGCTGCGCGCCGCCATCCTGGATCAAGGCTATGCGGTGGAGGATGGCCCGGACGGAGCGCGAGTCAAACCGCTTGTTTGAGTGGCCTGCTTATCTGGCTCAGTGGGACGCGCCGGAGGCGGAGATCTGCGCGGCCTGCCCACTCTCTATCACCTGGCGCACGGTCATGCCGCTGGCCAGCGTGAAGAACTTGTGCCAGTTGGTGGCCTTGTCCGAGGTAAAGCGGGAGAGGGCGTTGCGCTCCTCTCCGTCGAGCAGGACGAGCGAAGAGACTTTCCAGAATTGGCTCTTGTTCATTTCGCCGATGTCCATGGCCAATAGCGAGCTGCGCATGCGCAGATAGCCGGTGCAGATCACCAGCAGCGCGATCACGGTGATGATGGTGGCGTTTTTCCAGAAGCGGTTTCTCATGATGGTGCGTTTCCTTGCGGGTAATCGTTTACTTGATCGTTGCGCCGGACGAGAGGGCGTCATTGGCCTTGTCGCCGGCGCGGCGGATCACGGCGATGCCGATCGGCTTCTTGTCCAGCGCGCGGCCCAGCGCCTGGTTTTCCGCGATGCGGCGGCCGCGCTTGGGCTCGTCGGCGGTCTGCGAAGCGTCTTTCTTGCTGAAGATGCCGGCTGCTGCAAGGTGGGAGAGCAAGGCCAGAGCCAGCATCGCCGCCAGTTTGTATGTCGAAATCATTTTTGAGTCTCCAGCAATGGGGCCGGACTCAAGGAGACGGGCCGGCATGTCATGACATACGATATCGCTGCCTTGGCCAAGTTCTCGTAAATTAATAGATATTTACAGCTTTGATTGTTTTCTGTGTAAGTTGATCTTGCCTGTTTTCTTGTTTGCAATAAAAAACCGGAGCCAGCTCCGGCTGGCTGCCTGATGGCATGGGGGGACTTCCGCTGCCAGTCGGTCACTGTTTCGATGGCTGCATGGCGGTTGGTGGTCAATCTGGCGGTAAATGAAAAACGGCCATCAGGGCGATGGCCGTTCAGCTGGCTGCGGTTTATTCGCTGCGCGAGGGCGGTGTCAGCACCGTATCTTGCGCTTCCGGCAACAGGTCCGGGTAGTCTCGGCTGTAGTGCAGGCCGCGGCTTTCCTTGCGTTGCATGGCGGAGCGGACGATCAGCTCGGCGGTCTCCACCAGATTGCGCAACTCGATCAGATCGTTGCTGATGTGGAAGTGGCTGTAGTACTCGTCGATCTCGTCTTTCAATAAGTCGATGCGGTGCAGCGCGCGTTCCAGCCGCTTATTGGTGCGGACGATGCCGACATAGTCCCACATCGCCCGGCGCAGTTCGTCCCAGTTGTGGCTGATGACCACCTCCTCGTCCGGGTCGGTGACGCGGCTGTCGTCCCAGGCCGGAATAGCCGGCAGCTTGATGGCGTCGGCCGCCAGGATGTCGGCCGCCGCCGCCTTGCCTATCACCAGGCACTCCAGCAGCGAATTGCTGGCCAGCCGGTTGGCGCCATGCAGGCCGGTATGCGCAACCTCGCCCACGGCGTACAAACCGGTCACGTCGGTGCGGCCGGCCAGGTCGGTGACCAGGCCGCCGCAGGTGAAGTGCACGGCGGGCACCACCGGAATCGGCTGCTGGGTGATGTCTATGCCCAATTCCAGACAATGGGCGTAGATATTGGGGAAGTGTTCCTTGATGAACTGGGCCGGCTTATACGAGATGTCCAGATACACGCAGTCCAGGCCGTGCTTCTTCATCTCGAAGTCGATGGCGCGGGCGACGACGTCGCGCGGCGCCAGTTCGCCGCGCGGATCGTGCTGCGGCATGAAGCGGGTGCCGTCCGGCAGCTTCAGAATGCCGCCTTCGCCGCGCACCGCTTCGGAAATCAGAAAGGATTTGGCATGCGGGTGGTACAGGCAGGTCGGGTGGAACTGCATGAACTCCATATTGCCGACGCGGCAACCGGCCCGCCAACCCATGGCGATGCCGTCGCCGGTGGCGGTATCCGGATTGGTTGTATAGAGATAGACCTTGCCGGCGCCGCCTGAGGCCAGGATGGTGTGTTGGGCGGCAATGGTCACCACTTCGTCGCTCTGCTTATCCAGCGCGTACACGCCATAGGCGCGCTTGCCCGGCAGGCCCAGCTTCTGCGAAGTGATCAGATCGATGGCTATATAGTGTTCCAGCTCGGTGATGTTCGGGTGGGCCTTGATCTTCTGTCCCAAGGTGCTGGTCACGGCGGCGCCGGTGGCGTCGGCGGCATGGATGATGCGGCGATGGCTGTGGCCACCTTCGCGCGTCAGGTGGTAGCCGGTTTGGTGCTCGTCGTCGCGGGTGAAGGGCACGCCGAGCTTGATCAACCAGTCTATCGCCTCCTTGGAATGCTCGACGATGAAGCGCGTGGTGTCTTCGTCGCACAGCCCGGCGCCGGCGATCAAGGTATCGCGGATGTGATCTTCCACCGAGTCCTCGGTATCCAGTACAGCGGCAATACCACCTTGCGCATAGGTGGAGCTGCCTTCCAATAGATCGCGCTTGGTGATCAGGCCCACCTTGCGTTTTTCCGCCAGATGGAGCGCCAGCGTCATCCCGGCCAGACCGCTGCCGATAATCAGAACATCAAATTTGAGCATATATAGAGTGTCCACGGCAGGCACATCGCGTGCCAAACGCATGCCAGCGTAGCAGAATCGGCAGCGGGCGCGTAGCCATCCGCGCGTCCCGGGAAGAGGAGATTACGGTTTGTTTGCAGCGAATCAAGACACCCATCCTTCATATCTATTGAATTTTCAGTGGCTTGCTCTTCTCTTTGGTTTTTGTTGCGAATTTCCTTCAATTTTTCTCGCAAAAGGTGTTGACGAGGCGCAGGCCCGGGCGTATAGTTCGCCTCCTCAGCTGACGCAGCGAACGAAA
>NZ_JAUCGU010000043.1:0-28493 GCF_059916625.1 Chromobacterium sp. CCUG 76385 | reverse complement strand
TCGCACCGGAAACCGTTTTGTTTCCGCTGTTTCGTTCGCTGCGTCAGCTGAGGAGGCGAACTATACGCCCGGGCCTGAACCTCGTCAACACCTTTTGCGAGAAAAAGTGAGCAACGGCGGGCCTACCAGCCTGAAAATCCACGCAAGTGACTGATGGAAAACACGATATGAAAAAAGACTTTTTGCAGCACGCCCCGGCCGCGCCGCCCAAACCGCCCACGCGCCATGAAAAACGGGCCGGCATTGCTGCCGGCCCGCGCCCAAAACCTATATATAGCTGGGATCAGTTCTTACGCAGTTTGGCGAACGCCGCCGCCATCGCGGTATCGCCGATAGGCGCGCTCTGCTGGCCGCGCTGACGCTGGCCTCCGGACGGACGGGCATCGCTGCGCGGCCCACGAGACGCCGTCGCGCCCACTTCGTCATCCAGACGCATGGTCAGCGCGATGCGCTTGCGCGCCACATCCACTTCCAGCACTTTGACCTTGACGACATCGCCTGCCTTGACCACCTTGCGCGGATCGTCGATGAATTTATTGGACAGCGCCGAGATGTGAACCAGCCCATCCTGGTGCACGCCGATATCGACGAAGGCGCCGAAGTTGGCGACGTTGGTGACCACGCCCTCCAACACCATGCCGGGCTGCAGGTGCTTGATGTCCTCGACGCCGTCCTGGAAGGTGGCGGTCTTGAACTCGGGACGCGGATCGCGGCCCGGCTTGTCCAGCTCTTTCAGGATGTCCATCACCGTCGGCAAACCGAAGCGCTCGTCGGTATAGTCAGTGGCGCGCACCGACTTGAGGAAGGCGGAATCGCCGATCAGCGACTTCACCTCGCGGCCCGCCTTGAGCACAATCTTTTCCACCACCGGGTAGGCTTCCGGGTGGACCGACGACGCATCCAGCGGGTTGTCGCCGCCGGAAATGCGCAGGAAGCCCGCCGCCTGCTCGAAGGTCTTTTCGCCCAGGCGCGGCACTTTCAGCAATTGCTTGCGGTTGCGGAAGGCGCCGTTCTGGTCGCGGTAGGACACGATATTGGACGCCAGCGTGGCATTCAGGCCGGAAATCCGGGTCAGCAGCGGCACCGAGGCGGTGTTGACGTCCACGCCCACGGCGTTGACGCAATCCTCCACCACGCCGTCCAGCGCGCGCGCCAGCTGGCTCTGATTGACGTCGTGCTGATATTGGCCGACGCCGATGGACTTGGGTTCAATCTTGACCAGTTCGGCCAGCGGATCTTGCAGGCGGCGGGCGATGGATACGGCGCCGCGCAGGCTGACATCCAGATCCGGGAATTCCTTGGCCGCCAGTTCGGACGCGGAATACACCGAAGCGCCCGCCTCCGACACCACGATCTTGGTCATGGACAGCTGCGGGAAGGCGCGGATCAGCTCCTGCGCCAGCCTGTCGGTCTCGCGGCTGGCTGTGCCGTTGCCAATGGCGATCAGGTCCACCTTGTGGCGGGCGCACAGCGCGCCGAGGATGGCGATGGACTTGTCCCACTCGCGGCGCGGCTCATGCGGATAGATGGTGGCGGTTTCCAGCAGCTTGCCGGTGCCATCCACTACCGCCACCTTGCAGCCGGTGCGCAGCCCGGGGTCCAGGCCCAGTGTGGCGCGCTGGCCGGCCGGGGCGGCCAGCAGCAGGTCATGCAGATTGGCGGCGAATACCTTGATCGCCTCGGCATCGGCCGCTTCTTTCAGCCGCGACACCAGTTCCAGCTCCAGCGACAGGAAGATCTTGGCGCGCCAGCACAGGCGCACGCCGTCGAGCAGCCACTTGTCGGCGGCGCGGCCGGCATCCTGGATGCCGAAACGGGCGGCGATCAACTGTTCGTAAGCGGAGCGCTCGGTAATCGGCGTTTCGTCCGGCTGGTATTTCAGCGCGACATTCAACACGCCCTCGTTGCGGCCGCGCAGCAGCGCCAAGGCGCGGTGCGAGGGAATGGCCTTGATCGATTCGCGATGGTCGAAGTAATCGGAGAACTTGGCGCCTTCCGTTTCCTTGCCGGCCACCACGGACGCGGCCAGTTCGCCTTCGTTCCATAGCTTCTCGCGCAACTGGCCCAGTAGCTCGGCATCTTCGGCAAAACGCTCGATCAGGATGGCGCGCGCGCCGTCGAGCGCGGCCTTGGCGTCCGCGACGCCGGCTTCGGCGTTGACATAGGTTTCGGCCAGCGCGTTCGGGTCTTGCGAGGGATCGGCCAGCAGGCTGTCGGCCAGCGGCTCCAGCCCGGCTTCGCGGGCGATCTGCGCCTTGGTGCGGCGCTTGGGCTTGTAGGGGAGATACAGGTCTTCCAGCGTGGTCTTGTTGTCGCTGGCGTAGAGGGCGGCTTCCAGTTCTGGGGTGAGCTTGCCCTGCTCGGTGATGCTCTTGAGGATGCTGTCGCGGCGCTCATCCAGCTCGCGCAGATATACCAGCCGTTCGGCCAAGGTGCGCAACTGGGTATCGTCCAGACCGCCGGTGACTTCCTTGCGGTAACGGGCGATGAAGGGAACGGTGGCGCCGCCATCGATCAGCTCGATGGTGGCCGCCACCTGGGATTCGCGGACGGCAAGCTCAGCCGCCAGGCGGCTGGAAAGGCTTTTCAGCATCGGTTTTTATTCTTTCGCGTCGAACAAAAAACGCTACTGTACCGCCATCCGCCGCAAAATCAAGCCGCGACGGGGCGCGCCAGCCAGGCCTGCGCCTCTTCTATCAATTCGAAATACTGGACATGGGTGTGCGATAGCAGGCCGGCGATATGGGTGGCGAGCCGAATCCAGACATCGCCCACCACAATGGCCACGCGCCCCACCTTGCCCTCATGCGCGCGCATGAACTTCACCTCTTCCAGCGCCATGTCCAGCGTAAAGTCCTTCAACTCGGACAAGTCCAGCAGCATGTCCGGCTTCTCGCGCTCGTCCAGCCGCTTGAGCAAGGCCTGCTCCAGCAACTGGAAATCGGCCAGCGTGAACTCGTTGAACAAGGCGACATCCAGACCGTAGTCCTGCTCACGGATTGAGATCATGTATTGCTCCCTTCCTTTGTATCGCGATGACCGCTTTGACTGTATTTTAGCGCCGGCTGGCCAACATGCCGCTGACGACGATCAAGCCCATCGCCAGCAGCGAATCGACCGTCAGCACATCACCCCATACCAGCGCGCCCAACAAACTGGAAAACACCACGGTCAGATAGGACAGATTGGCCGCCGTAAGCTTGCTCCCCACCTTGTACGCCCGCGTCATCGCCAGCTGCGCCATGGTGGCGGTGACGCCCACGCCCAGCAGCAGCCACGCATTATCCCATGTCACCGCATGCCAGCGCTCCAGACACATCAACAACAGGCCGCCGACAGTGGAAATCAGGGCGAAATAGAACACCACCCGCCACTCCGCCTCGCCCTGCCGCCCCAGCTCGCGCACATGCAGATAAGACCAGCCGGCCAGAAAGCCGGACACCAGGCCCATCAGTCCGGCAAACCACACGTCGCCGGACAGGGTGGGCCTGAGCAGCAACACCACGCCGGCAAAACCCAGCGCCAGGCCCAACATGGCCCGCGCCGGCAGCTTCTCCCGCAGCAGCACGACCGACAACAGCGCCAGGAACATCGGCGAGGTATAGGTCAGGGTCGATGCCATCGCCAAAGGCAGATGCGCGATGGCGTAGAACGACATCAACAAGGAAACATAGCCGATCACGCCGCGCTGCAGATGGTAGCGCAACAAGGGCGTGGCGAAACGCTCGCCTCGCCACCAAGCCGCCCCGCCCAGCGCCAGCGCGCCGATCAAGGTGCGCCAGAACACCAGTTCGGTGGACGAGAAAGACTCAGCCCCCAACTTGACGAACAAGCCCATCAAGGCGAAAAAAACCGCCGCCACCACCATCCAGCCAGAACCCAGCCGGAAACCCGCCAACCTGCTACTCACTACCAATTTTCTTGACCTTTACCACTTGAAACTTAAGGAACTACTTCTTGCCCACCGCGACGCTGAGGCAAATCGTCTCCATCTGCCGCCGGTAAGTGCGGAATTCCGATGCATTGGCGGCGCAGCGCGCCTCAAGCAAGCGAGTCTTGTCCACCAACTGAACCACCTGCAGATTGTGCCGCACAATCCACAATCGATTGGAAACGAAACGGCCATCGCGATACTCCGTCACCAGCCGGCCGGTCTTCTGATTGAGGCGGACGAAGTTGGCGGCCTCGCGATCGCCGTCATTCTCGCGGAATCCGGCCGCCAGCCGGCTCAATGTTTCCCCGCGACGCGGCTTGCGCAAGCCTATCTGCACATCGATCGCCGCCCGCTCGCGCTGATCCGCCTTCGGCGGGATCACCCGCAGCACGCGCGCGCCGCTGACCATGCTGGGCCGCACTTTCCAGCCGGCCGGCAAGGTGAAGCGGATCTTGCTGACAGGGTCGGCATAGCTGGCGGCCAGGGTCAGCTGGCTGATCAGCAGCAGCGCCGCCAGCGCCGCCATGCGGAAAATAGAAAGCATTGTGTAACCGGAATGTCGATAAAAAAAGGCGCGGAACCCCGCGCCTGCGCATTATGGCATTCAACTTGCCACTTTAACCAGCCAATGCCGAAGCCATCTTGCGGCGATAGTATTCGTGGAAGTGCTGCATGCCTTCCTCGGTCGGCGACTGATACGGACCCACCTCGCTGACGCCCGCCATCCACAAGGCCTTGCGGCCTTCGTGCATGCGGATGCAGATTTCGTCGTCTTCCTTGGCGGTTTCGAAGTAGGCGGCCTGTTCGGCCTCGATGAATTCCGGCTCGAACCACACCACGTCTTCCGGGTAGTAGAACTCGGTAATGACCGTGCACTTCTCCGGACCGCGCGGGATCACCACGCTGACCACCAGCACATGCGGATACCACTCCACCATGATGTTGGGGTAGTAGGTCAGCCAGATGGCGCCGAACTCCGGCTGCTGCTCCTCGTAGCGGCGGCGCACTTCCTCATGCCACTTGCCGTACACCTTGGAGCCGGCTCGCGCCAGGCGGTTCTTCACGCCCACGGTCTGCACGTGGTAGCTGTCTCCCCACTCCCATTTCAGATCATCGCAATTGACGAAATTGCCGAGACCGGGATGGAAGGGATCGACGTGATAATCCTCGGAATACACTTCAATGAAAGTCTTCCAGTTGAAGTCGTACTCGGTGGTATGCGTGGAGTGGAAGGCATAGCCGTCGAAGGTCATGTGCTTGGCCACGCCCAGTCGGGCAAGGTCGGCAGCCACATTGCGGCGGGCATCGAACAACAGGCCGTTCCAGCGCGTGAGCTCGGTCTGGCCGAGGTTCAGGCACGGCGTTTCCGGGAAATGCGGCGCGCCAACCAGTTTGCCTTCGGCGTCGTAGGTCCAACCGTGCAGATTGCACACGATATGGTTGCCGTTGCCGCGGCCTTTATAGATCACGGCCTGGCGATGGCGGCAGACGTTGGAGATCAGCTTGATCTCGCCGTCCACATTCTTGAGCATCTTGCCATGCCCCAACCAGTCCAGCGTATGATAATCGCCCGCATTGGGCACCATCAGTTCGTGGCCATAGTACTGAGGCGCATCTGCGAACAGCAGCGCTTGCTCCCTGGCATAGAACGCGGGATCGAAATAGGTATAGACGGGTAGCTGGGCTGCGGATGCTTGAAGCAGTTGAGCAGAAGCCAGATCAGACATTATTCCCACACCTCCGTGGAAGAAGATATAAGACCAGCCGAATCTCGCTCAGGACGAGTTTGCGGGACTATCAAAAACAATCAATCAAAACAAGGCCGAACCTTGTATCACGAGGGCGGAATTATGCCCGCCCCCCACCCCCGGGGCAAGCGTTAATTCTTTGTGACAATCTGTCCGAAGCCCCTCACTGTGGCAAGATATCCACCGATACCCTGCTTGTGGCAAACAAACCGCCTGTCAGTTAATTAAAATCAAAGACTTGTCAATTTCAATGCAGTGCAACATTAGAATCTGATGATTTGTAGTGATATACTACGGTCAATATTGTTGCTACATCGACTGCCCTACTCATCGCGCCTGGCTTGCAGCCGGCCCGCAAGCCCGCTGAAAAGCAGGCTAAATCCTTGATAAGACAGCGCAGACAGCATGATGGCCGTCTGCTGCCGATCGTAACAACAAGCTGGCCAAACTGGCCGACATGCGCTACCACACGGTTAAGACGCCGAGCGCGCCGCGCCATGACGCGCCGGCAGCGATCAGGCAGCAAATCGGCGGCAAGCGCATCGCAGTGGATTTTTTCACCGATTTTCTCCATTTTTTTCAAATTTACATGTCCAAACCTATGAATTCCAGCATCCTAGTCATCAATTGCGGCAGTTCCTCCCTGAAATTCGCGCTGATCGACAGCGCCAGCCACGACGCCATCATGACCGGCCTGGCGGAGAAGCTGGGTCTGGCCGACGCCTGCATCACCTTCAAGCATGACGGCGAGAAGCAAACCGCCCTGCTGTCCGCGCCGGACCACGCCGCGGCCATGCACGCCATCATCGAGAAACTGCAGCAAGTGTCGCTGCTGGACAGCGTGAAAGCCATCGGCCACCGCGTGGTTCATGGCGGCGAACACTTCAAGCAATCCGCCCTGCTCGACGAAGCCGCCATCAGCGAAATCGAACGCTGCATCAAGCTGGCGCCGCTGCACAACCCGGCGCACATCCTGGGCATGCGCACCGCGATCAAGGAATTCCCGAGCCTGCCGCAAGTGGCCGTGTTCGACACCTCCTTCCACCAGACCATGCCGGAAAAGGCCTACCTGTACGCCGTGCCGATGAAGCTGTATCGCGAGAACAGCCTGCGCCGCTACGGCATGCACGGCACCAGCTACCGCTTTGTGGCTGAAGAAGCCGCCAAGATGCTGGACAAGCCGCTGGAAGACAGCTGCCTGGTGATCGCCCACCTCGGCAACGGCGCGTCGATCTCCGCCATCCGCAACGGCAAGTGCGCCGACACCTCCATGGGCCTGACCCCGCTGGAAGGCCTGGTGATGGGCACCCGCTCCGGCGACATCGACCCCAGCGTGTTCAGCTACCTGGCCGCCGAACGCGGCATGGACATCCAGGCCATCACCAATCTGCTGAACAAGGAATCCGGCCTCTTGGGCCTGTCCGAACTGTCCAACGACTGCCGCGAACTGGAAGAAGCCGCCGCCAAGGGCCACGAAGGCGCCAAGCGCGCGCTGGAAGTGTTCGCCTACCGTCTGGCCAAGTACGTTGCCTCGATGACCGTCGGCGCCGGCCGTCTGGACGCCCTGGTATTCACCGGCGGCATCGGCGAGAACTCGTCCTTCCTGCGCGGCGAAGTCATCAAGCAGCTGGGCTTCCTGGGCCTGAAGCTGGACGATGCCGCCAACGCCGCCTGCACCCGCGGCAACGCCGGCCGCATCACCACCGCCGACTCCGTGCCGGCCCTGGTGATCAACACCAACGAAGAACTGATGATCGCCATGGATACCGCCAAGCTGGCGGGCCTGGCCAACTAAGCCGGCCGAGGAAACATCATGCAAACGTTTTTCCTTGCTCCCACCGGCTTCAATGCCGGCCTGACTTCGGTCTCGCTGGGCGCGGTGCGCACGCTGGAACAAGCCGGCCTGCGCGTCGGCTTCCTAAAGCCCATCGCTCAAGGCACCGACGACAACGGCGTGGAACGCTCCACCCATTTCGCCCAGGCCATCTGCCGCCTGAACGCGCCGCAACCGATCAGCATGGACCGCGTCGAGTACCTGCTGTCGCAAGGCCAGGTCGACCAGCTGATGGAAGAAGTGGTCAGCCTGTACCAGCAAGTGGCGCAGAATGTGGACGTGGTGATCGTGGAAGGCCTGGTGCCGGACCAAAAGCAGGTCTTCTCCACTTTCCTGAACACCAAGATCGCTCGCAACCTGCAGGCGCAGACCCTGCTGGTCTGCTCCGCCAAGGACCTGGGCGTGGCGGAAATCGCCGAGCAGCTGGAAATGAGCATCCAGGCCTTTGGCGGCCAGCATGTCGCCGGATACATTCTCAACCACGTGCTGCCGGACGTCGACTGCGCCAAGCTGGCGCATGACGTGCAGGACGCGCGCAGCCTGAAGAAGGCCGGCCTGCCCCTGTTGGGCGTCATCCCGTATCAACCGGAGCTGCTGGCGCCGCGCACCCACGACGTGGCCCGCCATCTGAACGCCAGCGTGGTGCACGCCGGCCAGCAAACCAGCCGCCGCGTGCGCAGCATGGTCGTGGCCGCCCGCACCGCGCCGAACATCGTCAATCTGTTGAAGCCGGGCGCGCTGATCATCACTCCGGGCGAACGCGAAGACGTGGTCATGGCCACGTCGATGGCCGCGATGAACGGCGTGCCGCTGGCCGGCCTGCTGCTGACCTGCGACTCCGAACCGGACCCGCGCATCCAGCAATTGTGCCAGCAAGCCTTCACCGGCGGCCTGCCGGTGCTGGCCACCTCGCTCAACTCGATGGAAACCGCCAGCGCGCTGAACGCGATGAGCCGTCAAGTGCCGTCCGATGACCTGGAGCGCATGGAGAAGGTCATCGACTTCATCGCCGAGCATCTGGACGCGTCGCCGCTGAAGCAGAGCGTCGGCGAGCCGCGCGAAGTGCGCCTGCCGCCGCCGGCCTTCCGCTACCAGCTGATGGAAAAGGCGCGCAAGGCCAACAAGCGCATCGTGCTGCCGGAAGGCAACGAGCCGCGCACCATCCAGGCCGCCGCCATCTGCCACGAAAAGGGCATCGCCCGCTGCGTGCTCCTGGGCAACCGCGCCGAAATCCTGCAAGTGGCCGAATCCCAGGGCGTGACGCTGCCTGCCTCGGTGGAAATCCTGGATCCGAACCAGATCCGCGGCCGCTACATCGAGCCCATGGTCGAGCTGCGCAAAGGCAAGGGCCTGAACGCGCCGATGGCCGAGCAGCAACTGGAAGACACCGTGGTGCTGGGCACCATGATGCTGGCGATGAACGAAGTGGACGGCCTGGTCTCCGGCGCGGTTCACACCACCGCCAACACCATCCGTCCGGCGCTGCAGCTGATCAAGACCGCCCCGGGCTCCAGCATCGTGTCGTCGGTATTCTTCATGCTGATGCCGGAACAGGTGTACGTGTACGGCGACTGCGCGGTGAATCCGGATCCGAGCGCCGAGCAGTTGGCGGACATCGCCATCCAGTCGGCGGACTCCGCCACCGCCTTCGGCATCACGCCGCGCGTAGCCATGATCTCCTACTCCACCGGTTCTTCCGGCAGCGGCAGCGACGTGGAAAAAGTCCGCGAAGCCACCCGCATCGCCCGCGAGAAGCGTCCGGACCTGCTGATCGACGGCCCGATGCAGTATGACGCGGCCTCGGTGGAATCCGTCGGCCGCCAAAAGGCCCCGGACAGCCAGGTTGCCGGCCGCGCCACCGTGTTCGTGTTCCCGGACCTGAACACCGGCAACACCACCTACAAGGCGGTGCAGCGCTCCGCCAACGTGGTATCGGTGGGCCCGATGCTGCAAGGCCTGCGCAAGCCGGTCAACGACCTGTCGCGCGGCGCGCTGGTGGACGACATCGTCTACACCATCGCCCTGACCGCGTTGCAGGCGGAGCAGACGCCGGCCTGATCCCGATCAGCCTGCGACAGCAAAGCCAAACGCCCGCCCCTTTTAGGCGGGCGTTTTCATTCATTGCGCCGCCCGCGGTTCAACCGCCAGAATAGAAGGCATCCGCGCGATAATGCGCCGCCGGCAATGCGCAGCGCGTCGTGAAAACCTCGAACGCGTCGCGAACCATTTGCGGCGATCCGCAGGCATAGACCTCGTAATCACGCAAATCGCCGATCTCGGACTCGACCCACTTCTGCACATGGCCAGCCCTGCCAAACCAGCCATCGTTCCCAGATGGCCTGGACAACACGGGACGGAACTGGAAGTCATCATATCGGGACGCTAGATCCTCTATCATGTCCGCAAAATACCAATCCGCCCGCACCCTGCCGCCCCAATACACCCGAACCGTTCTGCTCCGCGCCAACAAGCCGGACGCCAACATGGCTTTGACGGGCGAAAATCCCGTCCCGGTGGCGACGAACAGCACAGGCCGGGCAGACTCGGGCCGCAGGGTGAAATCGCCATACGGACCGTGTATCCACAATACATCCCCAGGATTCAGCACTTCACAATGCCGATGGGAAAATTGCCCCCCTTCCCGGCGTTTGACGTGCAATTCCAGACACCCATCGCATTGCGGAATATTGGCTACCGAATAAGCGCGGCACGCTCCGCGACCGCTTTCGATCTCAATGTACTGACCCGGCGCGGGCCGGATCCGCGTCCGCCCCGACAACTGCAGCTTCAGCACAAATACTTCGCCACGGCGCTCCTTGCTCAACACCACGGCGCCTTCGCGATGGCAGCGTCCTCCCCCCCCCCCCGCCCCCCAGCTCGCACTCGACATCGCTGCTCGCCACTGCCCGGCAAGGCAGAAAATAGTTCTGCTCAACCTCCGCCTCTGTCAAACAGCCTCCGCCGCCGGGCAAGAATTCGATGCTGCCCTTCAGCAGCTTCGTCCGGCAAAGCCGGCAAGCCCCAACCAAGCAACCATGCCGCAGCGCGACGCCGGCCCCGCGCGCGGCATCCAGTATCGTCTGCTCACGGCGCGCCATGAAGCTGACGCCGGCAGGCTTCAGAAATATCTTGTAACTCAAGGCCTCTTCTCCGTTGTTGCCGATGGCCGGCCGCCAGGCTTTGCGCGGACCGGCCGAGAGGGTGAATCAGAACACGCGACCGGCGTTCAAACGCTCAATGTATTCCCGGCCCGCATCGACGAAACTTTCCGGCGCGAAACCACCGCCCGACTCCTCAATAATGAAATTGCCTTGATAGCCTTCCTCCTGCATGAACTTGATGACTTGGTGGAAATTGAAGTTGCCTTTCATCAAGGGCAGGTGGACATGCTCGCCATTGAGCACATCATTGAAATGCGCATTGCGCACATTCGGCAGAATGCTCTTCAAGCGCCCCTGGTATGCCTCCATGCCAAGCCGATAATGGAAAGAATGAAAATGCACCAGGTCAAGCGTCAAACCAATCCCACAGCCATCGCAAAGATAAGCGTGCTGCTCATCTGACAGCACAATGTACTTTTCCCTATCTTGTCCGGTATTTTCCAGCAGAACTTCCACGCCATAATCGGCGGCGACCGCCGCCAGACTATCCAGCGACCGCGTCAATTGAGCGAAGTCAAATGCTCCCACCCCATTGCTATCAAAATCAACATACCCCGGATGCACCGTGACAATTTCAGCTCCGATATCGGCAGCACGGATAACATAGCCTCGCAGGTAATCCACCGCGCTGCGGCGCACGACCTCATCGCCGCTGGCGATGTCGGTTTCGATGCCGATATATGGCGCATGAGCGGAAAAATACACACCTTCTTCATGGCGAATTCGATTCAGCGCGTCTTTTTGCTTGTTCCACTCGCCTTCATCAGAGTCGATCATGTCCCTGAATTCTTTATCAAACTCGATTTCCACCACCCGATAGACGCGAGACAGCCTAGAAACCAGCCCCGCCATGTCAGCCGGATTGTCAAAAATATTGGTGGAAAAACCGATTTTCTGAATCAACTTCATGTCAATCTCCTTATCAGCCTTGCTGGGAAAAGCGCTGCGCCAGTTTACTGCTGGACAAGCGATTAAAATGAAAACTTCTCTTCAATCCGATACACTCAGGATCAATGAATTCATATGTTTCAGGAAATTTCAGAATGGCGCTCTGATGGATTCCCGCACAGGTGGAAAAGGCATTCGCGCCAATCAAAGGTTTGTTAGGATGCGGAGGCTTCCCGATCAGCTTATAAAAATACCGACACACTTCAATCAATTGGCGCAGCTTGATCTTGCTTGAAATTCTTCCCTTGTAATCCTTGCAATACTCCAGAATAGCGATGATTTCCTCGAACGAAGCATTGCCGCAACGCTCGCCAATCCCGCCCAAAGTGACCTGTACCTCCGATACCCCGGCGTCGACTGCTGCAATCGTATTCGCCACCGCCAAGCCAAGGTCATTGTGAAAATGCGCGCCAAAATTCACGCTTGGATATAGCTGAACAAATTGTCCGAAAAAACATTGGGTTGCAGATGGCGTCATCGCGCCCACCGTGTCGGCAAAGCAAATATTACGCACGCCATTCAGCAGCAGATGCTCAACGGTACTTCGCAGCAAACTCTCACTGCCGCGAGTCGCATCCTCTAAAATCGCGTAAACATTGCCATGAAAACCCGTCTCGTGTACCTGATTCAACGAGCGGCTCAATAGATTCAAGGCCTCGCACTGGCTCATGAACATCTTCTTTTCCAGATGTAATTCCGAACCAATGCACAGCAGATTTAGCGTAGGCTGCTTGAATGGCGTAAGCACACGAACGGTATTTTCGATATCCTTCTCATTGAGTCTGCATAATGCGGCAATATTCTGCTCACCCGCTATTTTGGCCGCTTCGTTAAACAGCGCTGCGCTCTCTTCATCTGTCACCATGCCCAGCTCAATTACCTCTACATTCAGCCGGATCAACTGTCTTAACAGCCTAAGTTTTTGCTCGCTCGTGAGTAAATACCCTATTCCCTGCTCACCATCCCTCATGGTGGTGTCGAAAAATCGGATGTTTTTCATGACAATCCCCACATTGAAACTACGAACAAGGCCATGGAAACGAAAAGGCTTTTCAGAATGGATCCAGTCAATCTACAGACCAGAAAAGAAGCCAGAATCGTTAATAAGACAACGCACTCTCTCAGTCCGAATCTCTCCATCAAATGGCTGGCCGAAGCATTTCCGAACGCCACATTGACAATGATGGCCCCCATGATAAAGCACACCGCATATTCTACAGAGCGTGCCAGGAAACTCGTTCCACTTCCCTGAAAGCGATCAGAGAGAAACGGCAACGCTTTCAAAAAATAACTAAGGATAGAAACAAAAACAGTGGCCATCATGTCATGCGCTCCCACTTTTCTGGCGAACACTATCTACCCAGGCGAAAAATGCTCCCGCTGCAACAGGCAAGCCAACCACCAGCCAGACAGTATCCCAGCCAACCAACAGCGGCGCGCATAATCCACCCACTACCGTTGCCAGGACGGTTAGTCCTTTTCCAGCATTCTTGGCAGTCAATGCAGTAAAGTGAATTGGCAATATCATCGCGACGAATAGCTCTATCGACGCATAGTTCAGATAACTGGCCAAAAAGTACCCGACAACCGTAGCCAAGATAGCGACAACGTAGCTGGGAATTGAAACCCCGAGGTAGTAATTGAATTGGTTCCGGCCTTCGTTCAAACCAGAGGATTTGAAGTGGGAATGGCTAACCGCATAAGTGCTGGCACTAAACATGAGCAAGGATAGGAAAACCTTTATCTTTGCCACTCCTTTGAAGTACTGCGACGCTACCATGGACATGAACAAAAATCTGAAATTGACCAATGTGGTCAGCGCCAGTGCAGCCAGCACCTGCTCCTTGGACAGCAGATCGACAGCCGATATCTGCAAAGGCGCCGCAAATATCAGTACGGTCCCCAGCGTGGTTTCGATCAACTGCAAGCCCTTCTCCTGATACAACGCCCCCAATGAAGAGAATACAAAGAGAAAAGAAATGACTATGGGTATGGAATCCATCACTCCGGACTTGATATATGAATCCAGTCTCAATTTGACCTCCATTCAGTTTAGCTGCATGAAATCGCTTGGACACAATGAGAATTTAGTCAACCATAAATACCAATCGTGGATATCATCCCCTTCAATATTGATGGCCGCCTCCTCTCGTTGGTCAGAAATAAAATCACATTGCGGTTTATCAAGTGTCAACGTAATGCCAAGCAAAGCGTTTCATCTCAAGCATTTCACCAGTGGAATATATTTTCCATTTACACAATCCAGCCAAAGATTCACAATACTCAAAAGGCATATTCAGACAAAAAGCCTGTGCCTAAGCCTATTCAGCTCACCCAATTAAAATTCAAAATGGGTAATATGAAATTGGCAAATCCATGTGTTTACATGCAACAGAAATCAGGGAGAACTATTTAGAAATGCTCGCCAAAAAGCAAAAATGACAAATGATTTTTGTGCAAATGCAAACAAGGCATCTAAGAGAATCAGAAAACACTGATGACTAGCGGGACGGATAAGTCGAAGGAGGGGGAAGTAAGGGAATGAAAAAGCGCAATCGGACATGCCCGATTGCGCCTTTTCGAGAGCAGAGGAATCCGATCAGGCTTGGATGCCGTCGCGTTCCAACAAGGCAGCCAAGCGCCTAGCCACGCCGCCCTCCGCATGATGGCCTATCACCGGAGCATCCGGCAGACGTCGTTTCAGTTCCGGATGCGCGTTGGCCATCACATGCGGCAAGCCGGCCAATTGCAGCATCTCGGCATCGTTGAGATTGTCGCCGAACGCCGCGCAGCCGGCGGCGTCCACGCCCAGATGCGCCAACAAGCGCGCCAGCGCGCTGCCCTTGTGCACGCCGGGAGCCATCACTTCCAGGTAGCACACCTGCGAATAGGTCATGGACACCGCATCGCCCAATTCGCGGGCGATGTCGGCTTCGATTTCGGCCAGCAATTCCGGCGCGCCGCAATAGATCACTTTGGACACATCGTCGGCCGAGAAGCTGGCTAGATCGGCGATCTCGCCCACCTGGCCGGTGTAATGGCTGTACTCGCGGCGGCTGTGATAGGCCATGATGCAATCGTCGCGGTACACGCCCAGCTCGGCTTCGCGCACCAGCGCGGGCTGCAACAGCCGGCCCAGCAGCGCCTGCGACAGATTGGCCTGAAACAGCAGGCTGCCATCGGCCAGATGAATGCGCGCGCCGTTGGCGCTGATCACCGGCACCGCCGGCAGATCCTGCGGCCACAAGCGTTGCACCTGAAGCGCATGACGCCCGGTGGCGATGGCCAGCGGAATGCCGCGCGCCGCCACCTGCCGCAATACCGCATGGGTTTCCGGCGCCACGCGAGAATCGGCGTCCAACAATGTTCCGTCCAGATCGCTAACGATGAATTGCATGCTAAGCCTCCTTGCTTGTTACTGCCCATTTTGCACGAACATGCATAATCGTGCAAAATACAATGCGAAATCAGGCATAAATACCTGCCTGTTTTGACCAAACCTGCAGGATCATGCAACACTGCGCATAAAATCCGCACTGGAAAACCCATCATGTCCAAAGAACGCGCCGCCAGCGCCAGCCTCCCCGCAGATCGCCACCTTTATATTCGCCAGCAATTGCAGCTGCATGGCCGGGTGCTGGCCGGCGAGCTGGCGGAAACGCTTGGCGTATCTGAGGACTCCATCCGCCGCGATCTGCGCGAACTGGCAGCCGCCGGCGTTTGCCAGCGCGTATACGGCGGCGCCATCGCCCTGACGCAGAACCAGGCCAGCTTCCGCGCCCGCAAGCAGGAGCACCAGGCGCGCAAGGCCAGGCTGGCCGCCACCGCGGTCCAGCAACTGCAACCCGGGCAGTTTGTGTTTCTGGACGGCGGCACCACCAATCTGGAAATCGCCCGCGCGCTGCCTGAACACCTGCCATTGACTGTGGCAACCAACTCCATCCCCATCGCCGCCGAATTATTCGGCAAGAAACAGCTGGAGCTGCTGCTGATCGGCGGCAGCGTCAATCACCAAAGCGGCGACGCGCTAGGCACCATCGCTACGCTCATGCTGCAGGCCATGCGGCCGGATATCTGTTTTCTCGGCACGTGCTCCGTCGATTCTGAGCTGGGCATCGGCACGCTGCAGGCGGACGAAGCCGCGTTCAAACGCCAGTTGGTGGAGCAATGCGGCCAGATCATTCTGGCGGTGACCAATGAAAAGCTCGATACCGCCTCGCCTTTTCAGGTTGCCCCGCTGGGCGACATCGGCCTGCTGATCATAGAACCGGATGCCGATCCGCTGCGGCTGGCCCACCTGCAGGCTAGCGGCGTGCCCTTGCGCACGGCGCACTGAGCGCGGTTTAAATCCAGCAGCATATTGCAGTTGATCAAACATTTGTTTTAAAGTCCCCCTCCAGGCGCCCAAACGATAAATCCTTGAAAATCAGAGCGCTTCCATCTGGAACATCCTTGGAGGGGAGACCAATGTCTATACAAGCCATCACCGAATGGTTTATCCCGGACAGCATCCGCCAGTCCCCGGAACAGGCCATACGCGCCCGCACCGTGGTCGGCGTCGGCCTGCTGGCCGGACTGATGGCCCCGCTGTTCGCCATCGAATACCTGAACCTGGGCCATTACCCGATGGCCGAAGGCATCGCGCTGGGCGGTCTGGGCCTGTTGTTTGGCCCGCTGCTGCTGCGGCTCAGCGGCGCCGTGCGCTTCACCGCGGAATTCATCACCAGCTGCATGTACGCCATGGTGTGCTGGATGGTGTATGTCAACGGCGGCATCCTGTCCACCAGCCTGATGTGGTTCGCCGCCATCCCTTTTACCGCCGTCTTCATCGGCACCCGCCGCTCCGGCATGTTCTGGCTGGCGATGTCGCTGCTCGCCGTCGGCATCATCATGTGGCTGTCAGGCATCGACGCCATCCCCAAAAGCCCGCTGCCGCATGAGGAGCTGCCCAAGCTGCAGGCCAAGTCGCTGGCGGGCTTGTCGCTGGTGGTATTGGTGCTGGCGCTGGCCTTCGACAAGGCCAAGAGCAAGAGCTTCGAGAAACTGGAAAGCGCCCGCCAGGACGCCGAGCGCGCCAGCCAGACGCTGGCGTTGATGATGGAGCAGATCAGCCACTCCATCCGCGACGCCTCCGGCGCCAGCCGCCAGATCGCCGCCAGCACCGGCAGCATGGCCAAAACCATGGCGGACCAGCGCGGCCGCTCCGAAGACATGGTGGTGATCGCGCAGCAAATGGCCGTGGTGACCAGCCAGAACGCCGAGCAATCCACCATGGCCACCCAGCTGGCGCAAACCGCCGGCGACGCGGCGCTGCAGGGCGGTTCGGCGATGGACCAGGCGGTTTCGCAACTGGGCCGCGCCGGCGAAGTGATCAGCCACGCGGCCGGCAAGCTGGAAGAACTGGGCCAGCGCAGCGCCGAAGTCAGCGGCATCGTGCAGTTGATCCGCGATATCGCCGACCAAACCAATCTATTGGCGCTGAACGCGGCCATCGAGGCCGCCCGCGCCGGCGAAATGGGCCGCGGCTTCGCCGTGGTGGCCGACGAAGTGCGCAAGCTGGCCGAGCGCACCCAGAACGCCACCCAGGACATCGAAAGCAAGATCCAGCTGATTGTCGACGGCACCAACCAGGCCATCGTGGCGATGCGCGACGGCAACCAGCAGATGCGCGCGGGCAGCGACCACGCGCAGAATGCGCATCAAAAACTGTCCGGCATCATTCGCGAAACCGCCGAGCTGGCCAATCTGCTGGGCCAGGTATCGCAGGCCGAAGCCAATCAGAACCAGGGCTTCGCCCAGTTTGCCGGCGACATCGTCGCCGTCGGCGAAGCCACCCGCAGCCTGTCCGGCGAAACCGAAAACATCGCCGAGGCCATCCGCCGGCTGGATGAGCAAATGGAAAAACTGCACCAGGCGGTGAGCCAGCCGGCACGCGCGCCGGCATCGACTAGTCGCGAGCCGAGCTGGGCCTGAGCAGAGAGGGAGCTGGGTTCAGATATAGCCCAGCTCCAAGGCGCGCAATACAGCGCGCACCCGATCACGCACGCCCAGCTTGGACAGAATGATCGAAAATGCCGGGGCCGATGCTCTAGCATCATTCCATCCGCTTGCCGCCCTGCGCCCGCAGCGATTGTTATGTTATAACTTGATTGTAATTAATGTAATGATATAACATTCTTTAAGCCCATCTTCTTCCCCTCGCCATGACCACCGTCTCCACCGCCGAAACCATCCGCTTTTCCGACAACCTGGCCAGCCTTGCGGCCATCTTCGATGCCGACACCGAGCTATGCCTGTACCGACGCCCGCCCAACGCCGATATCGCCGGCTATTTGCGCCGGGCGGTGCAAAACGGCCTGCTGGGACTGGGCTGGCGGCGAATCGTGACGCCGGGAGAAAGCGCCGACTTGCCGCTGGCCGACTTGCCCGGCCGTGCCGCGCTGCAAGCCGACATTGCCTGGCTATGCGAGCTGTACGCCACGCTGACCGGCTGTCCGCAAGTGGGCGTCCGGCTGGAGGTGCTGGACCGCCCGATGTGTCCGCGCTTCCATGTAGACCGCGTCGGCCTGCGCCTGCTGTGCTGCTACCAGGGGCCGGGCACCGAATGGCTGCCGTCCTCCACTGCAAACCGCTCCCTGCTGGGCGCAGCCACTCAGGGCCTGCCTGACGAGGCATCCGGGCTGGTCCTCGACGCGTCCGCCATAGTCCGCGCGCCGCCGTTCGCCGTGCTGCTGCTCAAGGGCGCCGAATGGCCGGAATCCAAGGGCGGCATCATCCACCGCTCGCCCGCGCCGCATCCCGGAGAAGCCCGCGTGCTGCTGGCGCTGGACGCGGTGTGGTAGCCCCCTCTTCCCTCATTTCAAGGAATACGCATGAACAAGCTGCCGGTAACGGTGCTGTCCGGCTTTCTCGGCGCCGGCAAGACCACGCTGCTGAACCACATCCTGGCCAACCGAGAAGGCAAACGGGTGGCGGTGATCGTCAACGACATGTCCGAGGTCAATATCGACGCCCGGCTGGTGCGCGAAGGCGGCGCCCAGTTGTCGCGCGCCGAGGAAAAGCTGGTGGAGATGAGCAATGGCTGCATCTGCTGCACGCTGCGCGAGGACCTGCTGCTGGAAATCCGCCGCCTGGCGGCGGAAGGCCGCTTCGACTACCTGCTGATCGAATCCACCGGCATCTCCGAGCCGCTGCCGGTGGCGGAAACCTTCACTTTCCGCGACGAAGATGGCCGCAGCCTGGCGGACCTGGCGCGGCTGGACACCATGGTGACGGTGGTGGATGCCTGTAATTTCCTGCGCGACTACGCGTCGCGCGACAGTCTCACCGACCGCCAAGCCAGCTTGGGCGAGGAAGACGAGCGCACCGTGGCGGATCTGCTGATCGAACAAGTGGAGTTCTGCGACGTCATCGTGCTGAACAAGACCGATCTGATCAGCGCCGAAGCGCTGGCTGAGCTGGAGGGCATTCTGCGCTCGCTGAACCCGCGCGCAGACATCGCGCGCAGCGAATTCGGCCGCGTGCCGCTGGACAGGGTGCTCGATACCGGCCGCTTCGACTTCGACGCCGCCGCCGAAGCGCCGGGCTGGCTGGCCGAACTGCGCGGCGAGCATGTGCCGGAAACCGAGGCCTACGGCATCGAAAGCTTCGTCTACCGCGCGCGCCGACCGTTCCACCCGCAACGACTTTGGCAATGGATGCGGCAGGAATGGCCCGGCGTGGTGCGCTCCAAAGGTTATTTCTGGCTGGCCAGCCGGCCGCAGTTCGCCGCCTTGTGGTCGCAAGCCGGATCGGTGGCCCGCCATTCCTGCGCCGGCTTATGGTGGGCGGCGCTGGACTGCGCGGAATGGCCCCAAGACGAAGACAGCCTGGCGCTGATCCGCTCGCGCTGGGCCGAGCCGTTCGGCGACCGCCAGCAAGAGCTGGTGCTGATCGGCATGGACATGGACAGCCAGGCGCTGACGGCCGGCTTCGACGCCTGTCTGCTGAACGATGCCGAATTGGCCGGCGGCATGGAGGCCTGGCAAGCGCTGGACGACCCGTTCCCACGCTGGGAAATCCGCGAGGAAGAAGCCGAGGCCTGATGCCAAGCGCGGGCGGCTCGCCGCCGCCCGCTCTGCTATAATCGGCGCTTTCCGCAATTCTCCGTTCTTTAGCCGATGACTCCTGCCGCCCGCCTCGCCGACCTGAAATCCGCCCTGTCCTGCTGTCTGATCCGCGACCGCCACCTGCTGCGCCGCAAGCTCGCCGACGCCGGCGACCGGCTGAAAAAGAACCAGCCGGCCGACAAGCTGCTCACGGACATCGCCAGCCAGATCGACCGCTCGCGCGAGCGCGCCGAGGCTCGCCGCCGCCATCTGCCCAAACCGAGCTTCGACGATTCGCTGCCGGTCAACCAGAAACTGGACGACATCAAGAGCGCGATCGACAAGAACCAGGTGGTGATCATCTGCGGCGAGACCGGCTCCGGCAAAACCACGCAGATTCCCAAGATCTGCCTGGAGCTGGGCCGGGGCGTGTTCGGCCTGATCGGCCACACCCAGCCGCGCCGGCTGGCCGCGCGCTCGGTGGCGACGCGCATCGCGCAGGAGCTGGGATCGCAGCTCGGCGAGCATGTCGGCTTCAAGGTGCGCTTCACAGATAAATTGTCGGAAAAGTCGGTGATCAAGCTGATGACGGACGGCATCATGCTGGCGGAAACGCAAACCGACCGTTATCTGGAAGCCTACGACACCATCATCATCGACGAAGCGCACGAGCGCAGCCTGAACATCGATTTCCTGCTCGGCTACCTGAAGCAGCTGCTGCCGCGCCGGCCGGACCTGAAAGTCATCATCACCTCCGCCACCATCGACGCCGACCGCTTCGCCCGCCACTTCGACGGCGCGCCGGTGATCGAAGTCTCCGGCCGCACCTTCCCGGTGGAAGTGCGCTACCGGCCGCTGAAGCAGCGTGACGAAGACGAGCGCGAGATGGAGATGGAGGACGCCATCGTCGACGCGGCGGACGAGCTGTCGCGCCAGGGCCCCGGCGACATGCTGGTCTTCCTGCCCGGAGAGCGCGAAATCCGCGAAACGGCTGAGAAGCTGCGCAAGTCCGGCATCCGCGGCTACGAAATCCTGCCCTTGTTCGCGCGGCTGTCCAACGAGGACCAGCAAAATATCTTCAAGCCGTCCGGCGGCCGCCGCATCGTGCTGGCCACCAACGTGGCCGAAACCTCGCTGACGGTGCCCGGCATCAAGTACGTGATCGACACCGGCCTCGCCCGCATCAACCGCTACAGCCCGCGCGCCAAGGTGGAACAGCTGCAGGTGGAAAAGATTTCGCAGGCGGCAGCCCGCCAGCGCGCCGGCCGTTGCGGCCGCGTGGAGTCCGGCATCTGCGTGCGCCTGTACGCCGAAGACGACTTCAACGCTCGCCCGGCCTTCACCGACCCGGAAATCGTCCGCTCCAACCTGGCGGCGGTGATTCTACGCATGGCCGCGCTGCGCCTGGGCAAGGTCGACGCCTTCCCCTTCCTGGAAGCGCCGTCCAGCCGCCTGATCGCCGACGGCTACCAGGTGCTGACCGAGCTGGGCGCGGTGGACGACAAGGGTGAGTTGACCACCGTCGGCAAGGAGCTGGCGCGCATTCCGGTGGACCCGAAAGTGGGCCGACTCATGCTGGCCGGCCGCGACTACCACTGCGCGCGCGAGGTGCTGATCATCGCCGCCGCCTTGAGCATCCAAGACCCGCGCGAGCGTCCGTTTGAAGCCCGCGACGCGGCGGAGAAGGCCCAGGCGCGCTTCAACGACGAGAAATCGGACTTCCTGTCCTTCCTGCACCTGTGGGATTTCTTCGCCGACGCGCTGAAGCACAAGAAATCCAACCGCCAGCTGGTCAACGCCTGCCACGAGCACTTCCTGTCCTATTTGCGCATGCGCGAGTGGCGCGAACTGCACGCGCAGCTGGCCGAGATCGCCAGCGAGCTGGGCCTGATCACGCGCGACGAAGCCCATGCCGACGCCGAACAACCCGACGCGCAGATGACGCAGAAAAAGCGCCAGCAAGTGGACGCGGTGGCCTACGAGAATCTGCACAAGGCGCTGGTCACCGGCCTGATCGGCAATATCGGCATGAAGAACCAGGAAGGCGACGACTACCAGGGCGCGCGCGGCGTCAACTTCCACGTCTTCCCCGGCTCCGGCCTGAAAAAGGCCAAGCCCAAGTGGCTGGTGGCGGCCGAGCTGGTGGAAACCACCCGCCTCTATGCCCGCTGCGTGGCCAAGATCGAGCCGGAATGGGTGGAGAAGCTGGCCCCCCACTTGGTGAAGTACCACTACTTCGAACCGCACTGGGAAAAGAGCCGCGGCGAAGTGGTGGCCAGCGAACGCGTAACGCTGTACGGCCTGACGCTGATCCCGCGCCGCGCCGTCAGCTACGGCCGCATCGCGCCGGAAGAAGCGCGCGAGCTGTTCATCCGCGGCGCGCTGGTCAATATGGAATACGTCAGCAATGCAGCGTTCTTCCAGCGCAACCAGCAGCTGATCCGCGAAGTGGAACAGCTGGAGCACAAGGCGCGCCGCCAGGACGTGCTGGTGGACGAGGAGGCGCTGTACGCCTTCTACAGCGAGCGCATCCCGGCCGACGTCGTCGATGCCGCCAGCTTCGAAGCCTGGCGCAAGGAAGCGGAAAAAACCGAACCCAAGCTGCTGCACCTGACCCGCGACGAGCTGATGCGCCACGCCGCCCAGCACGTCACGGAAAACCAGTTCCCGGAATGGCTGGAACTGGAGGACGGCAAGCTGAAACTGCGCTACCGCTTCGAGCCTAAACATCCTTTGGACGGCGTTACCCTGGACGTGCCGCTGGCCATCCTCAACCGCTTGCAGCCGGCCCCATTTGAATGGCTGGTGCCGGGCATGATCCGCGACAAACTGCAGCAGCTGATCAAGGGCCTGCCCAAGCAGATCCGCCGCTGCTGCGTGCCGGTGCCGGACTTCGTCACCCGCTTCCTGCTGAGCAATCCGGACCCGCAGCAGCCTATCGCGCCGCAGTTGGCGCGCTTCATCCTGCGCGAGACCGGCGGCGTCAAGGTGGACATCGACGAGTTCAATACGCAGGACCTGCCGGAACACATGCTGTTCAACTTCCGCGTCATCGACGACGGCAAGCAGGAAATCGGCATGGGCCGCGACCTGATCGCGCTGCAAAAGCAGTTCGGCCAGGCGGCGCAGCTGACCTTCCGCGACACCAGCGCGGAGTTCGAACGCGACGACGTCAAGACCTGGGACTTCGGCGAGCTGCCGGAGAGCATCCAATTCGCCCGCGGCCGCCAGCAGCTCACCGGCTACCCGGCGCTGACGCTGGAGGAGGACCGCGTCGCCATCCGTCTGTTCGATACCCAGGCCGTGGCGGAAAAGCACCACCGCCAGGGCGTGGTGCGGCTATTGCAGTTGCAACTGAAAGAGCAGATGAAGCAGCTGGGCAAGGGTTTGCCCGGCATGACGCAAATCGGCCTGCAATTACGCGCCGTGGCCAATGTCGACGAGCTGCTGGCCGACGCCATCGCCTGCATCTGCGACCGCGCCTTCATCGGCGAGGACGCGCTGCCGCGCAGCGAGAAAGCCTTCAACGAGCAGAAAACCCGCGCCCGCACCCGCCTGCCGGCGGTGATCCAGGCGGTGGCGCAATATCTGCAGCAGATCGCGGCCGAGTACACTCCGCTCGCCAACAAGCTGCAAAAGCACAAGCTGGGATACGAGCTGAAAGGCCAGCTGGAGCGGCTGGTTTACAAGGGCTTCCTCAACAACACGCCGTGGAGCCAGCTGCCCCATCTGCCTCGCTACATGAGGGCGATGAGCCTGCGCATGGACAAGCAGCCGGCCAATCCGCAACGCGATGGCCAGCGCGCGGCGGAAATCCGCGATCTGTGGCAAAAATGGGAACAAAGGGTGGCGGAGCAACGCGAACAGGGCGAGCCGGCGCCGGAGGTGATGGCGTTCCGCTGGATGCTGGAAGAGCTGCGCGTCAGCCTGTTCGCGCAGGAATTAAAAACACCTTACCCCGTCTCTGTTAAGCGTTTATTGAAGATCTGGAGCGACTTGCCGCGCTGACCGTGAAAATTGCCAGCTTGTCATGCCCTTGGATTATCATTTGTAAAACCTTGGGTATTACAAGCGGTAATTCTTCATGACTGTGGATTCCACAAAAAAACCGGCCAAGATCTACTCCGCGATGGTGGAAGTCGGCAAGGCGCTGCCGGTCGACGTGTATTCGGACACCGGCTTTCTGCTGCTCAAGCGGGGACACTATGTGCTGTCGCCGGACTTGAAGCAGAAGCTGGTCCAAATGGGCTACGCCGAGGCCAAGGCCGATGTCCGCGCGCTGGACAAGCCCAACCTCAACGACTTCAGCAAACTGTCGCTGTTCGAAGACATCGCCTTCCTGCAAGTGCGGGTCCGCAACGTGCTGCACCGCGCCTTGACCATACCGAATCTGGAAGCGCGCATCATGGAATTGACCCAGGCGCTGATCCGGATGGCGGAAAACCATCACGACGCGCTGGTCGCCTCCATCTTCCTGGTACCGTTCAGCGAATACAGCGTGGCGCACTCGCTGCACACCGCCGCCTTGCTGGCCATCCTGACCCGCCGCGTCGAGCTGCCGCCGCGCCACCGCGAAATCCTGATCTGCGCCGCGCTGACGATGAATATCTCGCAAGTGGAGCTGCAGAACGAGCTGTACGGCCAGCGCGCCAGCCTCAACGAACACCAGCGCCAGGCCATACGCGACCATCCGCTGATGAGCTCGGCCATCCTGCGCGAGGCCGGCATCGATGACCAGCTGTGGCACACCCTGGAGCAAACGCACCACGAATCCTGGGAAGGCACCGGCTATCCGCAAGGCCTGACCAAGGAGCAGATCCTGCCGCCGGCCCATCTGCTGCACCTGGCCGACATCACCTGCGCCAAGCTGCTGCCGCGCCGCTATCGCTCCGCCCTGCTGCCCGCCACCGCCCTGGGCCAGATATTCCAACGCAAAGACCGCGAATTCGACCTGGCCTTCATCACGCTGCTGATCCGCGAAATCGGCATCTATCCGCCCGGCAGCTTCGTCCGCCTGGCCAGCGACGAAATCTGCGTGGTCACCGCCTCCGGCGCCCAGCCGCGGGAGCCGATGGTGGCCGCCATCCGCCGCGGCGACGGCCCGACTTACGGCGAGCCGCTGCTGCGCGACACCAGCAAGCCGGGGCTGCGCATCGTCGCCCCCTGCCATGCCGACGAAGCCAGAGTGCGCGTATCGTTCCTCGCCCGGCTGTGGAAAGCCTGAAAAACAACACCGCTTAATATTTAATAACAATTTATTTTGGATGAAACATTAGAAAATTAACCTGACTGCGCATTTTTTCATAAAAAAGGTAGATTCAATGCGCATCTTCTCCCTCAGCGCCAGCATTGTGCTGGCCTTCGGCCTCGCAGCCTGCAATAGCGACGGCAGCGCCAGCCGCGCGGTTCCGCAAGACAATGCCGAGACCAAGCCCCCGGCCAGCGCCAAGAACGTCATCTTCTTCCTCGGCGACGGCATGGGCATCACCACCACCACCGCCGCCCGCATCTACGCCGTGGGCGAAGATGGCCAGCTGACCATGGACACGCTGCCGGAGTCCGGCTTCGTCAAAACCTTCTCGCAGGATGCCCAGGTCACCGACAGCGCGCCATCCATGTCGGCGTACATGACCGGCGTGAAGATGAACAACGAAGTCATCTCCATGTCGTCCGACACCCGCGCCATCGAGCCGACCAAGGACGCCACCGGCAACTGCGGCGCCGGCAACGGCAAGCCGGTTTCCACGCTCTTGGAGCTGGCCAAGTCCAAAGGCTGGGCCACCGGCGTGGTGACCACGACCCGCGTCACTCACGCCACGCCCGCCGCCACCTATGCCCACGTCTGCCACCGCGACGCGGAATCCGACATCGCCGCGCAACTGGTGCCGGGCGGCGCACAGTACAACAGCGCGCTGCTGGACGGCGTGGACGTGGTGTTCGGCGGCGGGCGCCAGTTCTTCCAGCCCAAGAGCGCCGGCGGCAAGCGCGCCGACGGCCGCGACCTGGTTGCGGAACTGAAGGCCAAGGGCTATGGCTACGCGGCGGACAAGGCCAGCCTCGACGCCATCGACCCGGCCAAAACCCGCCGCGCCGTCGGCCTGTTCACCAGCAGCCACATGAGCTACGACCTGGACCGCGACGCCGGCAAGGAACCGAGCTTGGCCGACATGACCGCCAAGGCCATCGCCATGCTGGCGGGCCGCAGCGACAAGCAAGGCATGTTCCTGATGGTGGAAGGCGGCCGCATCGACCACGCGCTGCATGAAACCCTCGCCAAGAAGGCGCTGCAGGACACCGTCGCCTTCGACCAGGCGATCAAGGCTGCCATCGATGCCATGCAGCAACGCGATCCCGGCCTGAAAAACACGCTGATCGTCGTCACCGCCGACCACGACCATACGCTGGTGCTGAACGGCTACGCCAAGCGCACCGGCAAGACCGCTCCCGGCAATCCCGGCGTGCTTGGCCTGGCCAAGGATTACGCCAGCGGCAAGAACCTGACCGACGCCGACGGCATGCCCTACACCATCATCGGTTTCGGCAATGGCGAAAACCGGGTGAACGACAAGCGCAGCGCGGCCGCCGCGCTGACCGACGATGCGGTGTCAGGCAGCAACTACCACCAGGAAGCGGCCATCCCGATGCCTGCAGGCGGCGAGACCCACGGCGGCACCGATGTCTACATCGCCGCCATCGGCCAGGGCGCGGACAGCATCCGCGGCTTCCTGGAAAACATCGAAGTATTCGGCATCGTCAAGAAAGCCGCCGGCCTCTAAGCCCATTGGGGAACAAGAATATGCAAACCGTGATGAAAACTCTGCTGGCCGCCGCCGTGCTGGCCGCCGCCGTGCTGGCCGCCCTGCATACCGCTCCGGCACAAGCCGCCGGCGAAGCCAAGAATGTGATCTTTTTTCTCGGAGACGGCATGGGCCCGGCTACCGTCACCGCCTCGCGCATCTACCAGTATGGCGAGAGCGGCAAGCTCAGCATGGAAAAGCTTGACCGCACCGCGCGCATCAAAACCTTCTCCAACGACGCGCAGACCACCGACAGCGCGCCGTCCATGGCGGCGTACATGACCGGCGTGAAGATGAACAACGAAGTCATCTCCATGTCGTCCGACACCCGCGCCATCGAGCCGAATAAGGATGGCACCGGCAACTGCGGCGCGAACAACGGCGCGCCCGCCGCCACCCTGCTGGAGCTGGCCAAGGCCAAGGGCAAGGCCATCGGCGCCGTCACCACCACCCGCGTCACCCACGCCACCCCGGCCGCCACCTACGCCCACGTCTGCCATCGCGACGCCGAATCCGACATCATCGCCCAGGCGGTGCCGGGCGGCGCCGGCTACAACGCCAAGCTCGGCAACGGCCTCGACGTGCTGATGGGCGGCGGCGCCAAGTTCCTGCTGCCTGCCACGCAAAAAGGCGGCAAGCGCAGCGACGGCCGCAATCTGCTGCAAGAGTTCGCCGCCAAAGGCTACCCGGTGCTGCAAACCGGCAGCCAGCTGGCCGCCTTCGACGCCAAATCCGCCAGCCGCGTGGTAGGCATCTTCGCCAACGATCATCTGGACTACGAGCTGGACCGGGTCAAGAACAAGCTGGATCAACCCAGCCTGGCGCAGATGACCGCCGCGGCGATAGACGTGCTGTCCAAGAACGGCAACGGCTACGTGCTGATGGTGGAAGGCGGCCGCATCGACCACGCCCTGCACGGCACCAATGCCAAGCGCGCGCTGGTCGACACCATCGCCTTCGACGAGGCCATCAAGACCGCCCTGGCCAAAGTCGATCTGAAAAGCACGTTGGTCGTGGTCACTGCCGATCATGACCACACCATGACCATCAACGGCTACTCCAAGCGCGGCAATCCCATACACGACATCGCCCGCAGCTATGCGGACGGCCAAGCGGCCAAAGACGCCAATGGCGCCGTCTACACCACGCTGGTCTTCGGCAATGGCCCCAACCGCAAACCCAGCCGCGTGTCGGTCGATTCCGCCACCGCCACAGCGGATGACTATCAACAGGAAACCGGCATCCGCCTATCCAGCGAAACCCACGGCGGCGGCGACGTGATGCTGATGTCCGGCGGCGCCGGCAGCAGCGGCTTCAAGGGCGTGATGGACAACACCAAGGTATTCGGCTTGGTGAAATCCGCGCTCGGCCTGTAACCCTCCCCGGCGCGCGGCCCAAGCGCCGCGCGCCTCTCCACTTCAGGAAACATCCATGAAAGTTTTGCTTATCGCCGCGCTGGCGCTGTTGGCACAGCAGGCGGCCGCCGCCCTGCCGGACCTGCAGGCCATCGTCCGTTACGAAACCGTCAGCCAGGGCGCAGACGGCGTGGAAAAAACCCTGCGCTACAGCGAAAAATGGGTGCGCCAGGGCGGACACGTCTGGCGCGAATGGAGCGACGCCGGCTTCGACGGCTCCTGGGCGCGCGCCAGCCAATTGGTGGATATCGCGCAACTGCACGGCTTCGCCAAGACAAACGACAGCGCCGACACCATCGTCTACACCAAAGGCGGCAAGACCTTGCGCTGGAGTCAGCGCTGGCAGATGCCGCTGCGCGTGTCGCTGCTGAGCGCCGATGGCCGCCAACGCGAGACCATCACGGTGGAGCCGCAAGCGCTGCCGCCCAGCGCGCCGCAGCCCTGGAAACGCAGCGCCAACTGGCCGGCGCGCGATTATCTGGATACCCTGGACTAGGGGCTGTTGACGTTTGGTGAGTGGATCGCGTTTGCGCCGATTTGGGCCGGAAGCAAGGCGCACAGTCCGACGC